>JAUIJH010000119.1 GCA_030431335.1 Alphaproteobacteria bacterium | reverse complement strand
GGGCGAGCGCGTCGTCACCGAGGACCGCGTGCCGCTCGGCGCGCGCATCCGCGACGTGAAGGTGGGCCCCGACGGCGCCGTCTACGCTCTGACCGAGGCGCGCGGCGGCGGCGGCAGCACGATACTGCGCCTCGCGCCCTGAGGTCGCACCGGCTCAGGCGATGAGCGAGGTGCCGGTCATCGCCGCGGGCTGGTCGAGCCCCAGGAGCGCGAGCAAGGTGGGCGCGAGGTCGGCGAGGCGCCCGTTGCGGATCGCCGTGACGCCCGGCGCCATCAGGATCACCGGCACGTCGTTGAGCGTGTGCGACGTGTGCGGCCCTCCCGTCACCGGATCCACCATCGTCTCGCAATTGCCGTGGTCGGCGGTGACGATGAGCGCTCCGCCGAGCTTGGAGATCGCCGCGATCACCCGGCCCAGCGAGCCGTCCACCGTCTCCACCGCCTTGATCGCCGCCTCCAGGCTGCCGGTGTGGCCCACCATGTCGGGGTTGGCGAAGTTGACCACGATCAGCGCATATTTCTCGCTCTCGATGGCCGCGATCAGCTTGTCGGTGAGTTCGGGCGCCGACATCTCCGGCTGCAGATCGTAGGTGGCCACCTTGGGCGAGGGCACCATGATGCGGTCCTCGCCCTCGAACGGCACCTCGCGCCCGCCGTTGAGGAAGTAGGTGACGTGCGGGTATTTCTCCGTCTCGGCCATGTGGATCTGCGTCAGCCCGGCCTTGGAGACGGTCTCCGCCAGCCCGTCGGTCAGCTCCTGCGGCGGAAACAGCGTCGTCATCACCTTGTCCAGCACGCCGCCGTAGGAGACCATCCCCACCGCGGACGCGATGGCCGGAACGCGGCTGCGCGCAAAACCGTCGAAGTCGGGCAGGAGCAGGGCGGACAGGATCTCGCGCGCCCGGTCGCCGCGGAAGTTGATGCAGATGAGGCCGTCGCCGTCCGCCATGCCCTGGTAGCCGCCGATCACGGCCGGCTCGACGAACTCGTCGGTGGTGCCGGCGGCATAGGCGGCGGCAATGGCGGCGGCCGCATCGGGCTCGGCCTTGCCGGTGCCCGCCGCGATCGCCTCGTAGGCGCGCGCCACGCGGTCCCAGCGCTTGTCGCGGTCCATGGCGAAATAGCGGCCGACGACGGTGGCGATCCTCGCCCCCTGCGGCAGCGCCGCCTCCAGCGTCGTCAGCGCCTGCGCGCCCGATTGGGGCGGCGTGTCGCGCCCGTCGGTGAAGGCGTGCACGGCCACCGGCACGCCGGCCTCGGCGAGGATGCGCACCACCGCCGCCGCATGGGCCTGGTGGGCGTGGACGCCGCCGGGCGAGATCAGCCCCAGGACGTGGGCCGTGCCGCCGGTCTCCTTCAGCCGCGCCACCAGCCCCGACGCCTCGATGCGCGCGGCCAGATCGCCCGTCTCCACCGCCTCGTCGATGCGCGGCAGCTCCTGCATCACCACGCGCCCGGCGCCGATGTTGAGGTGCCCCACCTCCGAATTGCCCATCTGGCCCTTGGGCAGACCCACGTCCGGCCCGCACGTCTTGAGGAAGGCGTGGGGGTGGGCGGCATAGAAGCGGTCGAAGTTCGGCGTATTGGCGAGGAGGACGGCGTTGGCCTCCCTCTCCTCGCGCCAACCCCAGCCATCGAGGATCATCAGCATCGTGGGAATGGGCATCGGCGTCCTCTCGGTTTGGCAAGCTGTTAGATCATGTCGGGCGCGGACGGAAGCGACGCGCCCGCGGCCGGGGACCGTAGCGCGCTTAAAGCACCTGCATCACCCCGTCGGCCCGCGCCAGGACATAAAGCGGCAGGCCCGCCGCGCCCGCCCGCTCCACGGCGAGGCTGGTGGGGGCCGAGATCGTCACCAGCGCGCCGAGCCCGGCGACGACGGCCTTCTCGACGATCTCGTAGCTGCACCGCGCCGTCGACAGCGCGAACAAGGGCTCCGTGAGACCGCCCCGCGCCCGCGCCCCGATCGCCTTGTCGAGCGCGTTGTGGCGGCCGACGTCCTCGCGCACGAGGCGGATGGTGCCGTCGGGCGCGCAAAGGGCGGCGGCGTGGGTGGCGGCCGTCGCGCGGCCGAGGCTCTGGTGCCGCGGCAGCGCGTCGAGCGCGGCGGCGATGGCCGGCGCATCGAGCGTAAGCGGCGCCGCGACGGGCGGCAGCGGTTGCGCGAGGGCGGCCAGGTTCTCCACCCCGCACAGCCCGCAGCTCGATTCGGCGACGCGGGTGCGCGCGCGCTCGAACACCCGCTCGGCGCTCGCCGCCGCGAGGTTGGCGCGCACGATGATTCCCGCCTCCACCACGCTCACCTGGATCTCGCCGAGGCCATCCGCCGGGCCGATCAGCCGCTCGGCGATGGCAAAGCCGGTGGCGAAATCCTCCAGGTCGTCCGGGCTCGCCATCATCACCGCATAGGCGATGCCGTTGAACTCCAGCGCGACGGGGGCCTCAACCGGCACGGAGCGCGCGGTTTGGCCCGCGCCCGCGCCGAGGGGGCGCAGGCCGACGATTCGGGCGGAGCCGGAATGGCTCACGGCTTGCCGGCGGTCGCCGCCCTGTCGTCCGCGGCGATGAGGGCCGCCGCCTTGGCCTCCGGCGACAGCGCAGGCGCGTCCGTCCGCGCCTCCTCCAGGATCAGCGCGCGCATGCGCGGATCCCAGAACTCGCGGATATGCCGCGCGGTCGCCTCCGCCGCGCTGGCCCGGTCCCGCACGACGAAGTTCCGGGCGATCTGGTTCGCCATCGCCACCACGTGCTCGCGCGTGTTCATTCGGCCGGCTCGGCCGGTTCGATGCGCCGCGCCCGGTCGGCCGCCGCCTGGTAGCGCGCCTGCCAGTCGGACGGGCCGTTGGAGGGGCTCACCTCCACCGCCGTCACCTTGTATTCGGGGCAGTTGGTGGCCCAGTCGGAATGCTCGGTGGTGACGACGTTGGCCTGCGTCTCGGGGTGGTGGAACGTCGTATAGACGACGCCCGGCGCCACGCGGTCCGTCACCAGCACGCGCAGGGACGTCTCCCCCGCACGCGAGGCGAGGCGCGCCCAGTCGCCGCTCGCGAGGCCGCGATTTTCCGCGTCGAACGGGTGGATCTCCAGGACGTCCGCCTCGTGCCAGACGGTGTTGCGGGTCCGCCGCGTCTGCGCGCCGACATTGTACTGGCTGAGGATGCGCCCGGTGGTGAGGAGCAGCGGGTAGCGCGGCCCGGTCTTCTCGTCCGTCGGCACATAGTCGGTGATGACGAACTTGCCCTTGCCGCGCACGAAATGGTCCGCGTGCATCACCGGGGTGCCGGCCGGCGCCGCTTCGGTGACGGGCCATTGCAGCGAGCCCTCCGTCTCCAGGAGCGCGTAGGACACCCCCGCGAAGGTGGGCGTCAGCCGCGCGATCTCGTCCATGATCTCGGACGGGTGACCGTAGGACCACTGGAGCCCGAGCGCGTTGGCGAGCCCCACGGTCACCTCCCAGTCGGCGAGGCCGGCGAGCGGGCTCATCACCTTGCGCACGCGCTGGATGCGGCGCTCCGCGTTGGTGAAGGTGCCGTCCTTTTCCAGGAAGGTGGAGCCGGGGAAGAAGACGTGCGCGTAGTTGGCCGTCTCGTTCAGGAACAGGTCGTGGACGATGACGCATTCCATCGCCTTCAGCCCGGCCAGCACGTGCTTGGTGTTGGGGTCGGACTGGAGGATGTCCTCGCCCTGGATGTAGATGCCCTTGAACACGCCGTCGACCGCGGCATCGAGCATGTTGGGGATGCGCAGACCGGGCTCCGGATCGAGCGAAACGCCCCAGTCACCCTCGAACAGCCTGCGCCCCTCGGCGCCGGCGATGTGGCGATAGCCCGACAGTTCGTGCGGGAAGGAGCCCATGTCGCAGGCGCCCTGCACGTTGTTCTGGCCGCGCAGCGGGTTCACGCCGACGCCGGGGCGGCCGATGTTGCCCGTCGCCATCGCGAGGTTGGCGATGGCCATCACCGTGGAGGAGCCCTGGCTGTGCTCCGTCACGCCGAGCCCGTAATAGATCGCCGCGTTGCCGCCGGTGGCGTAAAGCCGTGCCGCGGCGCGGACATTGGCGGCCGGCACCCGCGTGACCGCCTCCAAAACCTCCGGCGAATGGCGCGGCTCGGCGACGAAGGCGGCCCATTCGCGATATTCGTCCATGTCGCAGCGGGCGGCGACGAACGCCTCATCCGCCAGCCCCTCGGTGACGATGACGTGCGCCATCGCCGTCAGCAGCGCGACGTTGGTGCCCGGCTGCAGCGGCAGGTGGTGGGCGGCCTCCACGTGGGGGGTGCGCACCAGGTCGATGCGGCGCGGATCGATGACGATCAGCTTCGCTCCCTGGCGCAGCCGCGACTTCATGCGCGAGGCGAAGACGGGGTGGCCGTCCGTCGGGTTGGCGCCGATCACGAGGATCACGTCCGCGTCGGCCACCGAATCGAAATCCTGCGTGCCGGCGCTGGTGCCGAACGTCGCCTTCAGCCCGTAGCCGGTGGGCGAATGGCAGACGCGCGCGCAGGTGTCGATGTTGTTGTTGCCGAAGCCGGCGCGCACCAGCTTCTGCACCAGGAACGTCTCCTCGTTGGTGCAGCGGCTCGACGAGATGCCCCCCACCGCCTGGCGCCCGTAGGTCGCCTGGATGCGCTGCAACTCGCTCGCGGCGTAGGCGAACGCCTCCTCCCAGCTCACCGGGCGCCAGGGGTCGGCGGTGGACGCGCGGATCATCGGGGTGGTGATGCGGTCGCCATGGTGGGCGTAGCCGTAGGCGAAGCGGCCCTTGACGCAGGAGTGGCCGCGGTTGGCCTTGCCGTCCTTCGCCGGCACCATGCGCACCACCTCCTCGCCGCGCATCTCGGCGCGGAACGAGCAGCCGACGCCGCAATAGGCGCAGGTGGTGACGACGGCGCGCTGGGGCGTGCCGATCTCGGCCACGGCCTTCTCGTTCAGCGTCGCCGTGGGGCAGGCCGCGACGCAGGCGCCGCACGACACGCATTCGGAGTTGAGGAAATCGTCCTCGGGCATGCCGGCCGACACCTTGGAGGCGAAGCCGCGCCCGTCGATGGTGAGGGCGAAGGTGCCCTGCACCTCGTCGCACGCGCGCACGCAGCGCGAGCAGACGATGCATTTGGCCGGGTCGAAGTCGAAATAGGGGTTGGAGACGTCGGCGGGTGCGTCGAGGTGATTGGCGCCGTCGTAGCCGTAGCGCACGTCGCGCAGGCCGACGGCGGCGGCCTGGTCCTGCAACTCGCAATCGTTGTTGGCGCTGCAGGTGAGGCAGTCCAGCGGGTGGTCGGAGATGTAGAGCTCCATCACGCCGCGGCGCAGCTTCTTGAGCCGCTCGGTCTGCGTGGCGACCACCATGCCCTCGCGCACCGGCGTGGTGCAGGAGGCGGGCGTGCCGCGCGCGCCCTCGATCTCCACGAGGCACAGCCGGCACGAGCCGAAGCTCTCCAGCGTGTCGGTGGCGCACAGTTTCGGGATCGCGGCGTCCGCGAGGGCGGCGGCGCGCATCACGCTGGTGCCTTCGGGCACGGTGACGGCGCGGCCGTCGATGGTGAGGCGCACGGGGGCGCCGTGCCGCGCGGGGGTGCCGAAATCGGCCTCAGGGTCAGCAGCCATGGTGCGTTTCCCTCGTTGCGCGTGTCATTGTGCGGCCTCCACGGCCGGCGCCAGGCCGAAATCCTGCGGCCAGTGGCAGAGCGCGCTCATCACAGGATATGGGGCGAAGCCGCCCAGCGCGCAAAGCGAACCGAACTTCATCGTCTCGCACAAATCCGTCAGGAGGCCGATCTCCTCCTCCAGCGAGCGCGGACGGGCATTGACGTTGCGCATCTGCGGCAGCCGTTCCAGCGGCCCCGCCGCACGGCCGCCGCCGGCGGCGATGCGGTCGATCAGCTCCACCCCGCGCACCGCGCCGATGCGGCAGGGCGTGCACTTGCCGCAGCTCTCGGCGGCGGTGAAGGCCATGGAAAAGCGTGCTTGCGCCAGCATGTCGGCGGTGTCGTCGAACACCACGACGCCGGCGTGGCCGATCAGCGCATCGGCGGCGGCGAACGCCTCGTAGTCGAACGGCAGGTGGAACATGGAGGGCGGCAGGTAGGCGCCGAGCGGCCCGCCCACCTGCACCGCCTTCACCGGCCGGCCCGATGCGGTGCCGCCGCCGATGTCGTTGACGATCTCGCCCAGGGTCAGCCCGAACGCGGTCTCGAACAGGCCGCCGTGCTTGATGTTGCCGGCGAGCTGGATCGGCATCGTGCCGCGCGAGCGGCCGGTGCCGAGCGCGGCGTAGCCTTCCGCGCCGTCGGCGAGGATGTGCGGCACCGCGGCGAGGGTGAGGACGTTGTTGACCACCGTCGGCTTGCCGAACAGGCCCTGAAGCGCGGGCAGCGGCGGCTTGGCCCGCACCTCGCCGCGCTTGCCCTCCAGCGAGTTGAGGAGCGAGGTCTCCTCGCCGCAGATGTAGGCGCCCGCCCCCACGCGCAGCTCGATCCGGAACGGCGCGATGTCCTCCGCCGCGAGCCGGATCGCCACGTCCAGCTTGGCGATCGCGTCCGGATATTCGGAGCGCACGTAAATGAAACCCTTCTGCGCGCCGACGGCGAAGGCGGCGATGGCCATCCCCTCGATCAGCGCGAAGGGGTCGCCCTCCATCACCATGCGGTCGGCGAAGGTGCCCGAATCGCCCTCGTCGGCGTTGCAGACGATGTATTTGACCGGCCCGGCCGCCTCCGCGACCGTGCGCCACTTGATGCCGGCGGGAAAGCCGGCGCCGCCACGGCCGCGCAAGCCGCTCGCGGTTACCGCCTCGAGCGTCGCCCCGGCGCCGAGCCGCCGCGCCTCGGCGAGGCCGCGCCAGCCGCCGGTGGCCGCGAAATCGGCCAGCGAGAGGGGGCGAAGGTGAGGCGCTGTTGGCGGGCGATGAAGGGGTGTTCGGCGACAGGGCCGATCGCGAGGCGGGTGGAACCGGCGAGGATGTCCGCCACGTCCGCCGGGGTGACGTTGGCGTGGCCGATGCCGTCCACCTCCACCAGCGGCTCCAGCCACTGCATGCCCCAGGAGGAAACGCGCGCGACATCCGCCCCCGCCGCCGCGAAGGCGGCCGCCACGTCGTCGGCGCCGGTGGCGCGGGCGCTGGCGTCGTCGGAGATGCGGACGGGCATCGCCTCAGGCCTCCGCGATGAGCGCGGCGAGGCGCGCTTCGTCGAGCCGGGCATGGACGCGGGTGCCCACCATCGCGGCCGGGCCGATGCCGCAAAGGCCGAGGCAATAGACCGGCTCGAGCACGGCGCGGCCTTCGGCGGCCCGCTCGGCGGCCGGCATCAGCGCCTCGACGCCGCGCGCCTGGCAGGCCTCGGCGCGGCAGATCTTGACCACCGGGCGCTCGCGCGGGGCGGCGGTGAAGTCGTGATAGAAGCTCGCCACGCCGTGGACTTCCGCGCGGCTGAGATTGAGCGCGTGCGCGATCTCGCGCCGGGCCGCCTCGCTGACGCAGCCGAACGCCTCCTGCACCGCCTGCAGGATCGGCAGCAGCGGTCCGTCGCGATCCTTGTGGGCGGCGATGATCGCGCCGAGATCCCCGTTATCGCTTGTTGTCATTGGGCGTCTCCCAGCCGAAGGCGCCGCCTTCGGCCGCGGAAACGCTAACAGCTCATGCTGGCGGCGGGCAAGCGTCCAGCCGCAGGGCCGGGTTCGGCCGCCCCGGCCCCGCCCGCCCGCTCAGTTCACATGGTAGGGATCGCCCGCGATCAGGCGATAGTCCCCCAGCGCGCCGTCGCGCTTGGCCCGCGTCATGTCGATCATGGTGACCACCACGCCGGCGATGTTGGGCCGCACGATGGAAAACTCGCGCAGCCCCTCCAGCACCGTCTCGCGCGGCGTCTCATCCCACTTGACGCAATAGACGGTCGCGTCCGAGCGCTGGGCGACGAGGCGCGCGTCGGTAACCGACAGCGTGGGCGGCGCGTCGAGAACCACGAACTCGAAACGCTTGCGCAGGAGCGCCAGGAGATCGCCGAAGCGAGCCGAGGCGAGGGCATCGGCGGCATTGACGGCCGCGCCGGCGGGCGCGGCGCGCGTCGGCAAGATGGTGAGCCCGGTTTCGGGGTCGGTGAGGCAGGCCTGCTCCAGGGTCAGCGTGCCGTCGAGGATCCCGCGCAGGCCCCCGCGCACCGACCCGGCGGCCCCCAGCATGCCGCTCAAGGTCGGCCGCCTGAGATCGCAATCGACGATGATCGTCGACTTGCCCATCTGCGCGCTGGTCACGGCCAGGAGCAGGCTGGTGGTGGACTTGCCCTCCGCCGGCAGGCTGGAGGTGAACATCACCACCTGGGGCGGATCGTCGACGTGGGAGAACAGGAGGCTGGTGCGCAGGCTGCGGATCGATTCGGCGAGGGCCGAGTTGGGCCGCTTCATCACGTAGCCGAGCACGCCGCCGTGCACGTCGGCGTTGGGCACGAACGGGATGGTGCCGAGCACGGACAGCCCGGTCATCTCCTCGATGTCCTCCAGCGAGCGGAACGTGTTGTTGAGCCGGTCGACGACCAGCGTGAAGGCGAGGCCGCCCATCAACCCGATCATCCCGCCCAGGGCCGCGATGCGCATCCGCGCGGCGCTGTCGGCGCCGCCGGGGCGCTCGGCCGGCGAGATGATCATCGCGTCCGCCTCGTGCAGCTTCTCCTGCTGCGTGGTCTCCTTGAGGCGGGTGAGGAAGGTCTCGTAGATGATGCGGGTCGCTTCGGCCTCGCGCTCGTATTCGCGCAGCTTGACCTCGTCCTCCTCGCGCCCGTCGAGCTGGCCTTGCAGGGCGTGGCTTTCCTCCCGCAGGCGGCGTTCCTTGGCCGCCTCGACGGTGACCTCGTTGTAGCGCACCAGCGCGATCCGCTCGGCCTCCTCGGCGATCTCCCGCTTCACCGCCGCGAGCTTGGCGTCGAACGGGGCGAGACGGTCGTGCCCCTCCGGCACGAGCTGGGCGAGCGAGGCGCGCTCGATGGCGAGCTCGCGCGCCCGCACCCTGGCGCGCCGCACGAGATCGGACGCTTCGAGGTCGCCGGACGAGGCGCCGCCGTCGGCCTTGCCGATCGCCTCGCGCACGGCCCGGTAGCGGATCTCGGCCGCCGAGCGGGCGGTCGCCGCCGCCGCGACGGCCTGGTTGAGGGCGTGCAGCTCGGCCTTCATCTGGGCCGTGCTGCGGCCGTTGGGCGCCGCAAGGCCCGAACGGTAGCGCGAGACCTTGGCCTCGGCGGCGGCGAGTTCGTCCTTCAGCTCCGCGATCCGCTCGCTCAGCCACGCCGTCGCCTCGCGCGTCGCGGAGAGCTTGGTGTCGAGCTGGGTGGTGATGTATTCGCCGGCGACCGCGTTGGCGACGACGGCCGAAAGGCTCGGATCGCCCGTGGTGGCGGAAACGGCGATGACCCGCGAATCGGGCACCGGGTCGAGCCGGATGGCGCGCGCCAGCAGGCGCCTCGCGGTTTCGGCGACGGCCTCGTCGGGCGCGGCCGCGGCGTTCTCCCCGCTCGCCCGGGCCGGACGCAGCCCGATCAGCCGCAGCAGCGCGCCGGGCGCTTCGAACACGCTCGGCCCGCCGACGCCGCCCCGCAGCGCCGGGTTGAACGTGGCATGGGTATGGAGCTGCGCCCGCTCCACGACGCGGCGCATCAGGTGGGTGGAGCGCAGGATCTCGATCTGGTTCTGCAGCCCGTCGTGCCGCGGATTGACCATCACCTCCTTGAGGTCGACCACCTGGCGCTGGTCGGGCGAGAACAGGACCTTCGCCGTCGCCGTATAGGTCGGCGACAGCGTGGTGACGTAACCGATGGCGACGATCAACCCGACGAGCACGCCGGCCGCCATCGGCAGGCGCGCGCGCCACAGGAGGCCCACCAGCGCGCGCACGTTGAGCGCCGCGTCGCCGTCTTCCACGGGCGGGCGTCCGTCGGCCCGCAGCGCATAGACTTCGTCGGGGTAGCCGCGCACGAAATTCAACGGAATGCCTCGAGCGGCTTGCCGCAAAGCGCCGGGCGGCCCGGACGCGCCGAGCAGCGCCCGCGCAAAACCAGGCGGACGGTGGCCCACAGGATCAGAAGGTCGAGCCGCACGGTGCGCGCGCGGATATAGACAAGGTCGGACCGCGCCTTCGCCGCCGTCTGGGCCAGCCCGACCGCATAGCCGTGGCGCACCTGGGCAAGCCCGGTGATGCCCGGCCGCACCGCGAGGCGCTGCCGGTAGCGCGGGATGGCGGCCGCGAGGATCTCGGCATGTTCCAGCGCATCGGGGCGCGGGCCGATCAGGCTCATCTCGCCGCGCAGCACGTTGAGGAACTGCGGCAGCTCGTCGATCCGGTGGCGGCGCAGGAAGGCGCCGAGCGGCGGGGTGCGGCCGTTCTCCACCGGCGCATCGAAGGCGCGCAGCCGCTCGCCCGGCCGCATCGAGCGGCTTGACGATGCGGAAGGGCTTGCCGTGCTGCCCCATGCGCCACTGCCGGAACACGAGCGGCCCCGGATTGAGCCACCGATTGAGCCCCCACAGGATGGCGGCGACCGCGATCAACAGCGGCAGGAACGCCAACGCGGCCAGGATGTCGAACGCACGGCGCGGGTCGATGGCGCGGGCACGCCGGGCCAGGCGTCCCTCCAACAGCACAGATTGCACATTGTCCTCCCGTGCCGGATGCCCACAGAGCTGGACGCGCGCGCCGTCGGCCGCTCAAGCGGTCTCCGTCCGCGTGACACGGGCCTGAGAGCGGTTGCGCCGGATCGCGGTCGTGCCTCGCGCCGCCGGCGGAACCGCCGAACGCCAAGCACTCACCTGGGGTTAAGTTCTCGTTTTCTGCTATTACAGGTAGCATTCAGAGCCGAACTTTGCAACCTTGCCGCCCCTCCGAATCACCGCCGAAAAATTCCGAAAAAATCGCGATCGAACTTGAAAAACGATTGTTTTCGCTGGGTAATTTTTGGAAAATCGGCGCCGATCGAGCAGCGACGCGGAGCGCGCGAATAGGCCGCAACCAAAGGTGGTTTGGCGCCGGATCGACAGGCGAGGTGCGGCACCTTGCGCCGGCGCCGGGGCGCGCGGTGCCACTTCGCCGCTCTACAAAGTGCGGAGCGCAGTGCTATCTGCTTCGACGACATGGATGCTCAACCGACCCCAGCCGACCCACCTGTCGCGACGCCGCATGCCGGTGCGCCCGGCGCTTTGCCGGCTGACCACCCGTCCGTCGCCTTCGGGCGGATCGGCGTTCTCATCGTCAATCTCGGCACGCCCGAGGGCACCGACTACTGGTCGATGCGCCGGTACCTGCGCGAGTTCCTGTCGGACCGGCGGGTCATCGAGGTGCCCCGGCTGATCTGGTGGCCGCTGCTCAACCTCGTGATCCTGTCGAAGCGCCCACAGCGCTCCGGCAAGGCGTACGAGGAGGTGTGGAACCACGAGCTGGACGAATCGCCGCTGAAGACCATCACGCGCAGCCAGGCGGAGCAGCTTGCCGGCCGGCTCGGCGACGCCATCGAGGTCGAGTGGGCGATGCGCTACGGCCTGCCGCCGATCAAGGAAAAGCTCGAGGCCCTGTTCCAGAAGGGGTGCGAGCGGATCCTCGTCGTGCCGCTCTATCCGCAATACGCGGCCGCCACCACGGCCACGGTGAACGACAAGACCTTCGACGCGCTGAAACAGATGCGCTGGCAGCCGGCCATCCGCACGGCCCCGCAATATTGCGACGATCCGGTGTATATCGACGCGCTGGCCCGGTCGCTCGAAGATCATCTCGCCACGCTCGACTTCGAGCCCGAGCTGGTTCTCACGTCCTACCACGGCCTGCCGAAGGACTATCTCCTCAAGGGCGACCCCTACCACTGCCATTGCTATAAGACGACGCGGCTCCTGCGCGAGCGGCTCGGCTGGCCGCAGGAGCGCCTGATGGTCACCTTCCAGTCGCGCTTCGGCAAGGCGGAGTGGCTGCAACCCTATACGGACGAGACGATCAAGGGGCTCGCGCGGCGCGGGGTGAAGCGTCTCGCCGTGATGATGCCGGGCTTCGTCGCCGACTGCCTGGAGACGCTGGAAGAGATCGGCGGCGAAAACCGCGGGTACTTCCTGGAGGAAGGCGGCACGCATTTCTCGGCGGTGCCCTGCCTGAACGACAGCGAGCACGGCATGCGCGTCATCGAGGCGGTGGTGCGGCGCGAGCTGATGGGCTGGATCTGACGCCCGCCGCCCGCCGCAGCCGTCAGGTGGACAGGAAGCGAACCTCGCCGGCTTCCATGACGGCGCAGGTGAGGATACCGCTGGCGAAGGCGCCGGTGTCGATGCCGACCCGGTAGGGCGTGACTTGCGGCGTGCGGTGCGGCGTGTGGCCGTGCACGACGCGCATCGGCAGCGGCGGATCGCCGTGGATGAAATCCCGGCGGATGGTGAGAAGATCCGCCCGCGACTGCGCCTCGAGCGGCACCCCCGGCCGCACCCCGGCATGGACGAAGACGACGTCGCCCAGGCGATAGGCGAGCTTCAGGCCGGCGATGAAGTCCTGGTGCGCGCGCGGCATCGCATGGGCGAGCGCATTGCGCAGCGCCACTGGCTTTCCGCTCAGGCGCGGGTTGACGCCGTAGGATGCCAGGGTGGCGAGCCCGCCATAGCGCAGCCACGGCTCCAACACGTCCCGCCCGGCCAGGAACAGCTGCAGATAGTCCTCGTGATTGCCGCGCAGGAATACGGTGCGGTGCGCCCGCCCCGCCAGCAGCCGCTCGATCACGCCCGCCGAATCGGGGCCGCGGTCGATATAGTCGCCGAGATAGATCTCCACGATGTTGGCCGGCCCCATCGCGGCGATGTCGGCATCGATGGCCCCCTGCAGCGCCGTGAGCAGCGCGAGGTGGCCGTGGATGTCGCCGATCGCGTAGGCGCGCACGCCGGGCGGCACGCGGAAGACCGGCGCCTCTTGCGCGGGCTTGGGAGCGCGCAGCGGGGGATCGGCCGGCCTCAGCGGGTCAGCTCGACTTCGACGGCCGCGCCCTCGCCGTGCACGCTGTCGTGCGCGCGCACCACCACCGTCTCCACCCCCGCGGGGACCGCGACCTGGCCGAGGCTGCGTGTGAACGGCTGCTCCTCCACATGCGGGTGCAACAGCGTGCGGGTGCCGAGGAGCTGCCCGTCGACCGTGGCGACCGTGAAGGCGTCGGCGTAGTGGTCCCACCCCTCGTCGGCATGGCGCACGGTGACGTCGAAGCGCCACGTGCCGTCGCCGTCAGGGCGCGCCCGCACCGCCTCCACCTGCGCTTCGCCCGCGCCCGCCACCCCGACCGAGGCGAACAGCACGCCCAGCGCGACCAACAGAGCCACCATCATGCCTCCCCCTCCCCGATCGGATTGACCCGGCGCAGGGTCAGATTGATGCGACCGCC
Source organism: Alphaproteobacteria bacterium (assembly GCA_030431335.1). Taxonomy (GTDB): domain Bacteria; phylum Pseudomonadota; class Alphaproteobacteria; order Rhizobiales; family Amorphaceae; genus Acuticoccus. The sequence continues at coordinate 3,771 of JAUIJH010000119.1, read as the reverse complement.
CCCCGGCACCAGCCGCGAGGTGCCGGCCAGGATGCGGTCGATGCCATGATATATGAGCCGCGCCGGCCCGCCGAAGACCAGAACGTCGCCGGATGCGAGCTTCATCGAGCGCGTGGGGTCGCGCCGCCGCGTCCCGCCGAGGCGGAAAACGGCCGTGTCGCCCAGCGAGACGGACACCACCGGCGCCGCGCGGTCGATCTCGTCGCGGTCCTGGTGCAGGCCCAGCCTCGCACGATCGTGATAGTGGTTGACCAGGCACGCTTCGGGCTCCGCCGGCGCCCCCACCGCCCGCCACAGCGCGACCAGCGCGTCCGGGATCGGGGGCCATGGATCGCCCGTCTCGGGGTGCGTCGTCTGGTAGCGATAGCCCGCCTCGTCGGACACCCAGCCCAACGGCCCGCAATTGGTCATCGCCACCGAAAACGCCTTCCCCGTCCGCGGCATACGCGGCACGAACAAGGGCGCGCTGGCCATCACCTGCGCCACGGCGGCCATCAGCTCCGCCTGCTGCGCGGGGCCGAAATAGCCCGGCCGGTAGGCGACACCGTCGATGTCGAGGGATAGATCCATGGCGCGGCCCCAGTGGGTGTTGCCGCGATCGCATCACGGCGCGAGACCGCAGACAAGGACTTGCCCGTCGTCTCCAGGTTGCGTAAATGGCGCCACAAAATTACGTGCTAAGGCACGCAATTTGCACGCCACCTCTTCAACCGCAGTCCAACTCGGAGATTTTATGCGACGTCTACTTGCCGCCGCGCTCGTCAGCGCGCTGACCCTGCCTGCCGCCGCACAGTCGCTCGACATTCCGTCGGGCTCGTATTCGAACGACCGGACGCATACCGCCGTCGTTTGGAAGATAAACCATTTTGGCTTCTCGACCTACACCGCAATGTTCGATCGCGCCGGCATTGCCGCGACGGTGGAACTCGACGCTGAGGACGTCTCCAAGTCGACGCTGACGGTCGACATGGCGGACGCGGCCATCGTCACCGCCCATCCGATCGAGTTCGACCCCCGCAGCATCGATTTCGACGAGGAGATCGCCTCGCCGATGTTCCTCGACAGCGCCACCAAGCCGATCCGCTTCCAGAGCACCGCCATCGAGGTGACGGGCGAGAACACCGCCAAGATCACCGGCGATCTCACGCTGAACGGCCAGACCCACCCCGTCGTGCTCGACGCGACCCTCAACCAGGCGATCGTCCATCCCATGGCCGGCATCCCGGCCTTCGGCATCAGCGCGTCAGCGGTGATCGACCGCACCACTTGGGGCATCGACGCGCTTGCGGGTCCCGTCGGAACGGACGTAACTCTCGAAATCGCGGCCGAGTTCTTCCAGGACCAGTAATCGAGCGCGCAAAGGCGGGGGGATGATGACCACGACGGCAAAGCCGCCCTTTCGTGCCTCTCGCTATACGACGGGCGCGGTGGTCCTGCATTGGGCCATCGCGCTGCTCGTCGCGCTGCAGCTGGCCTCCGGCTTCGCGATGACCGATCTGATGGGCCGGTCGGCGGCCCAGTTCGATGTCTACCAGCTGCATAAATCGTTCGGCATCACGGTGCTGCTGCTCACCGTGGCGCGCATCGTGTGGCGCCTGTTCAACCCGCCGCCGCCGGAGCCGGCATCGGTCGGCCGGTGGGAGAGCTTCCTCGCCAACGTCGTACAGTTCGCCTTCTACGCCCTGCTTCTCCTCGTGCCGCTGGCGGGGTGGGTGGTGATCTCGGCCGCCACGGTGCAGATCGACACGGTGTTGTTCTTCCGCGAGTGGCTGCCCTTTCCGCACCTGCCGTGGCTGTCGGACCTCGATGCGCCGCTCCGGTCGCTGGTGGAGGAGGCGAGCGAGGAGACGCACGGCATCCTCGCCTATTCCATGCTGGCGCTGATCGGCCTGCACGTGGCCGGCGCGCTCAAGCACCAGTTCGCAGACGGCGCGTTCCTGTCGCGCATGGGGTTTTCCGCGCGCGGCGACGGGCCGCGCCGCGCCTACGGCCTGGTGCCCACCGTGCTCGTGACCGCGATCGTGGCCGCCGTGCTGATCGGCGCCGGCACGATCGCCCGCCACGAGACCCCCGCCTCTGCCGCCGACACGCCTGAACCAGCGGCCGCCGCCTCGCCCGCCTCCCCCGCCGCATCGGATGCCGTGGCCGGCGCATCGGGCGCCCCGGCCAGCGCCGTGGCGTGGACCATCGACCCCGCCGCGAGCAGCCTCACCTACAAGGTCGCCTATAGCGGCGCCGACATTGCCGGCGGGTTCCGCCGCTTCGACGCCGACATCCGGTTCTCGCCGGACGATCTGGCGGGCTCGTCCATCGATGTCACCATCGACACCGGCTCGGCATTCATCGATTCCAGCGAGGTTTCGCTGCAGAACCTCGCCGGGCCGGACGGCTTCGCCAACAGGGAATTCGGCACCGCGCAGTTCACCGCCGACACCATCCGGGCCGACGGCGAAGCCTATGTCGCCGACGGCACGCTCACCATCCGCGGCACGGCGCTGCCCCAGTCGCTGCGCTTCACCGTCGCCATCGACGGGGCCGGCGCCACGGCGGCCGGCACGATGCGGGTCGACCGCCTCGGCTACGATATCGGCCGGAAAAGCGACGCGTCCGGCAAATGGCTCGGCCTGGAGGTGACCGTCGATTTCGCCCTCTCCGCGACCCGGCGGGACACGGCGGGCGCCGCGCTGCCGGACGCGGGCGCCGCGAGCGAGCCGGGCGAGGCGCCGCCGTGGCAGGTGCTGGCCGAGGAGAGCCGCCTCGGCTTCGCCTTCCGCTTCGACGGCAAGGACGTCACCGGCACGCTCGGCCCGGTCACGGCGCAGGTGCACTTCGCCGAGGACAATCTCGGCGGCTCGTCCATTGCCGCCACCGTGGCCCTCGACGGCGCGGTGGTGACCACCGGCGGCGTCAGCGCGGACCAGATCAAGGGCGCGCAGGGCCTCGACGCCGGCGCGCACCCCACCGCCCGGTTCCAGTCCGAGACCATCGAATACGGCGCCGAGGGCGGCTTTGTCGCACGCGGCCCGCTCACCGTGCGCGGCGTCACCCACGAGGCGAGGCTGCCGTTCACCCTGGAGCCGCGCGGCGACGGACTGGTGGTCGCGCGCGGCACGCTGTCGCTCGACCGCCGCGCCTACGGCTTCGCCCAGGAGCTCGGCACAGGCGGCCCCGCGGTGGGCTCGAGCGTCGAAATCGACATCACGCTGGTCGCGCGTCCCCCCGCCGGCACCCCTTGAAACGACCGGTACGGGCGGCCCGACGGCCCTCGTTGGCCAGGCCGGGCGGGCGTGCTATTGCGATGCAGCGTGGGCTTATCGGCCATGCGCGCTCGCATGAGGTGCGGAACGGTCGCATAAACGCGGCGTAACGGCGACAAATCGGGCCGCCGAAGGCCACAACAGGCCTCGTCGTGACTTGTGCAGCGCGAAGACCCTCATATATCTGTCGCCTGTATGAGGGCTTATGGTCCTCGATCAATTTCACGCGAACCGGGGACCGGTTCGTCCACAAGGGGCGCCGCAATCGGGTCCCGCCGGTCCGCCAAGAAGGAGAACCCATGAGCAAAGTCATCGGTATTGACTTGGGGACGACGAACTCGTGCGTCGCCGTCATGGATGGCAAGAACGCAAAGGTCATCGAAAACGCCGAAGGCGCGCGCACCACGCCTTCGATGGTGGCCTTCACCGAGGACGGCGAGCGCCTCGTCGGCCAGCCGGCCAAGCGCCAGGCGGTCACCAATCCCGAGAACACCCTCTTTGCCGTCAAGCGCCT
>JAUIJH010000118.1 GCA_030431335.1 Alphaproteobacteria bacterium | reverse complement strand
GCCGCCACCGCCGGGCAGCCGCCCAAGCGGCAGCGGCCGCCGCCGGACCGGCCGGCGCCGCCCAAGGCGCGGCGTGCGCCGGGCCGCAAGCGCTTCCGCCTGCTGCGCTTCATGTGGCGCGCGGCCATCACCTTGACGCTGCTCGGCATCATCGCCGTCGGCGGCATCGTCGCCTATTACGCGGCCACCATGCCGCCGATCGCCGAGTGGGCGGTGCCGGCGCGCCCGCCCAACGTCGCCATCCTGTCCGACACCGGCGAGCTGATCGCCAACCGCGGCGACACCGGCGGCCGCTCGGTCAAGCTCGCCGACCTGCCCGAATACGTGCCCAACGCGGTCATCGCCATCGAGGACCGGCGCTTCTATTCGCACCCGGGGCTCGACCCCATCGGCCTCGCCCGCGCCGTCGTCACCAACGTGATGGCCGGCTCCATGCGCCAGGGCGGCTCGACCCTGACGCAGCAGCTCGCCAAGAACCTGTTCCTCGATCCCTCGCGCACCCTGGAGCGCAAGATCCAGGAGATGATCCTGGCGGTCTGGCTGGAGATCAAATATTCCAAGACCGAGATCCTGGAGATGTATCTCAACCGGGTCTATCTCGGCTCGGGCGCCTACGGCATCGACGGCGCGGCGCGGCGCTATTTCGACAAGCCGGCCGAGGACCTCACCATCGCCGAGGCGGCGCTGATCGCGGGCCTCCTCAAGGCGCCGACCTACTATGCGCCCACCACCAACCTGGAGCGCTCCAACCAGCGCGCCGCGCTGGTGGTCAACGCCATGCTGGATTCCGGCTTCATCACCGAGATGGAGGCGCTGATCGCGCGCCAGAACCCGGCCTCGCTGAAGACGCCCAAGGTGGCCAGCTCCGGCGGCTACGTGGCCGACTGGGTGGCCGAGGTGCTGCCGAGCTTCTCCGGCTCCTTCACCGGCGACGTGGTGGTCGAGACCACCGTCAACCTCGAACTGCAGGAGCTCGCCCAATCGGCCCTGCAGGAGCTCCTGGCCGAAGAGGGCAGGGCGAAGAAGGTGGGCCAGGGCGCTGTGGTGGTGCTGGATTCCAGCGGCGCCGTCAAAGCGCTCGTCGGCGGCAAGCGCTATGGCGACAGCCAGTACAACCGCGCCGTCGACGCGGCGCGCCAGCCCGGCTCGGCGTTCAAGCCGTTCGTCTACCTCGCCGCGTTGGAGGACGGGCTCACCCCGCAGACGATGCGCATCGACCAGCCGACCAAGATCGGCAACTGGTCGCCGGAGAACTACAGCCGCAAGTACCGTGGCCCGGTGTCGCTGGAGACGGGGCTGTCCGCCTCGCTCAACACCATCGCGGCGCAGCTGGCCAACGAGGTCGGCCCGGCGCAGGTGGTGTCCACCGCGCACCGGCTCGGCATCCGCTCCGACCTCGCGCCCAACGCCTCCATCGCGCTGGGCACCAGCGAGGTGACGCTGCTGGAGCTGACCACCGCCTACGTGCCCTTCTCCAACGGCGGCATCGGCGTGGTGCCGCACGTGGTGCGCCGCATCAAGACCGCCGACGGCAAGCTGCTGTACGAGCGACGCGGGTCCGGTCCCGGCCAGGTGGTGGCGCTGCAGGATGTGGGCAACATGAACCGGATGCTGTCGGCGGTGATCAACTCCGGCACCGGCCAGCGCGCGCAACTGCCCGGCTGGCAGGCCGCCGGCAAGACCGGCACCAGCCAGAACTGGCGCGACGCCTGGTTCGTCGGCTACACGGCCTTCTTCACCGCCGGCGTGTGGCTCGGCAACGACGACAACACGCCCACCGACCACGCCACGGGCGGCTCCTTGCCGGCGATGCTGTGGAAGCGGCTGATGGAAAACGTGCACGCGGGCATGACGCCGGCCGAGCTGCCGGGGGCGCAGGAGGCCATCGCGGCGCTGTCGATCGGCAACGACATCCCCGACGACACGCCCTGGGACACCAGCCGCCCCGCCCTCGTCGCGCCCGATCCGCAGACCGGCGTCGTGCGCGGTGCCCGGCGCTGGGGCGAGTACGAGCCGCCGCAGGAGGAGCGGCGCGGCTTCTTCCGCTGGCTGTCGGGCGGCTAGACCGCACAAGGGCCGGGGCGACGGGCGAGGCCCGCAGGGCTTGGCGCACGGCGGCTGCGGCCTGTGCCGGACTGCCGCCGGCGGGCCGCGTTCGCGACATGTTCGGCCGGCCCACAGCTCGGGGCAGGCTTGGACCGGTAATTCCCCAGGGTAGCCTGTGCCCCGAGGAGTTGCCGATGTCCGAATCGCCCGCCAAACAAGCCATGCCGAGCGCGTCGCTGGTGCCGGCTCTCGCGACGCTCGGCGAGCGTGCCGAGGCCGCCGGCTACATGGACGTCGTCGACTGGATCCGCAGCGAATGCACCGGCTACCGGGCCGACGTGCCGGCCTACCGCCGGGTCGAGGGGTTGCCCATGGGCTTCAACCCGATGAAAGGCTGGATCCCGCTCTACTGCCAGAACACGGCGTTGCTCAGCAAAATCGGCACCCACGGCCTGCGCCAGGGCGTCGGCGTGATCGAGGCGGCCATCGCCTCATCCGCCAACGGCCGCGCGCTGATCCATCAGACCGGGGAGGCGATCGCCATCATCAACGCCGCCGCCGGCACCAACTACGCCCAGGTCGCCACCAGCATCGACGTGCGCAAGCTGCAATCGCTGCTGTTTAGCGTCGCGAGCCTGGCGGACCGGTGGCAGATGCAGATCGGCCCGCCCGCCACGCCGCCGACCGCCCTGTCCGTCGACCTGCAACCGCCGACCGCCTGACGGCGCGGCCGGCGGCTGCATCCGTCGGTCCGGCGGCGCCCGCCGGCTCGCCCATCCGCCGGGCGGGCCGCCCCATCCCGCCCCGTTCCAACGATCGACCAGGGGAAACAGCGGACCGCTTCCGGCATCGCCAGGGAAGCGTGGGCTCGCTGGGCTGGCGTCGGCACCGACGACCAGGGGCGCGCGACCTCCTGTCGGCGATCCTCAACGGCACGCGCATCTCGCTGGCGGTGGCTTCGCGGGCTCCAAGCCCGCCTCGACCCGCGACGATGCCAAGGCGCTCCCCGCGGCGACCGTCGCCGACAAGCACGATCAGGGCCGCCAGCGCGGTCCGGAGCGCGCTGGCGGCGTGCGCGATCCCGCCGCCCGAAGCGTTGCGCCCTCGGGTGCGCTCCAATACGGTGCCGCGCGACACCACAAGGAATGCGCGCCATTCTCGACCGCTTCGCCCTCACCGGCCGGCTTGCCCTCGTGACCGGCGCGAGCCGCGGCATCGGCCAGGCACTCGCCGTGGGGCTCGCCACCGCGGGCGCCGACGTGGTCGCCACCGGCCGCAGCGTCGAAGGCCTCGCCCACACCGCCGACATGATCACCGCGCAAGGCCGCCGCGTGACGACGCTCGCGGTCGACCTGCTCGGCCCCAACGCCATCGCCACCCTGTTCACCGACATCCACGAGCTCGGCCTCAAGCCCGACATCCTCGTCAACAATGCCGGCACGGAGGTGCTCGCCCCCTCGCGCGAAGTCACCGAGGCGCAGTGGGACGCCATCGTCGGCACCAACCTCAAGGCGGCCTTCTTCGTCGCCCAGGCGTTCGCCAAGCAGTGCGAACGAGGCGCCATCGTCAACCTCGGCTCGCTCACCTCGGCCGTGGGCATTCCCACCGCCGTGCCCTACACCGCCTCCAAAACCGGCGTGCTGGGCATGACCCGCGCGCTCGCCGCCGAGTGGGCGCCGGACATTCGCGTCAACGCGCTCGGCCCCGGCTACTTCCGCACCGCGATGACCGAGGGCTTCTACCAGGACGCCGCCTGGCGGGAGAAAATGCTGGCGCGCATCCCCATGCGCCGCTTCGGCGAGCTCGACGACCTCGTCGGCGCGACGGTCTTCCTCGCCAGCGACGCCTCCCGCTACATGACCGGGCAGATCCTCTACGTCGATGGCGGCACACTTGCATCGCTGTGACCCGTGACGTGCCAAACCCGCCGACGCTGATGCCCGACGCCGCCACCGCCCCGCCCATGGTCGAGATCCAGGGCGTCTCCAAGCGCTTCGGCGACACCGTCGCCGTGGCCGACGCCTCGCTCACGCTGGAGCGCGGCGCCTTCCTCACCATCGTCGGCCCGTCCGGCTGCGGCAAGACCACGTTGCTCCGCATGATCGCCGGCTTCGAGCACCCCTCGGCCGGGCGCATCCGCATCCATGGGGCGGACGTCGCCGCGCTGCCGGCGCACAAGCGCGCCATCGGCATGGTGTTCCAGCGCCTCGCCCTGTTTCCGCACATGAGCGCGGCCGACAACATCGCCTATCCGCTGCGCCGCCGCGGCCACGCCAAGGCCGGCATCGCCGCGCGGGTGGAGGAAATGCTGGCGCTGGTGCGGCTCGACGGCCTCGGCGAGCGCCGCCCGCACGAACTGTCCGGCGGCCAGCAGCAGCGCGTCGCCATCGCCCGCGCGCTCGCCTTCGGCCCCGACCTGCTGCTCCTCGACGAGCCGCTGTCGGCGCTCGACCGGCACCTGCGCGAGGGGATGCAGCTCGAGTTCCGCCGCATCCAGCAGGATCTCGGCGTCACCACCATCAACGTCACGCACGACCAGCGCGAGGCGCTCGTCATGTCGGACCAGATCGTCGTCATGAACCACGGGCGCATCGAGCAGGCGAGCGACCCGCACACCCTCTACCGCGAGCCGCAGACGCGCTTCGTCGCCTCGTTCCTGGGCGTCACGTCGCTGTTCGCGGCCGAGGTGGCGGCGGCGGACGGCGACCGCCTCACCCTGCGCGTGGGCGGCGAGACCCTGCGCGGCCGCGGCCTCGCCGCCCCCGGCGACGCGGTGGACTGCGCGATCCGCGCCGAGCACGTGACCGTCGCCCCGGCCGGGACGCCGCCGCGCGAGGGCGGCAACACGCTGCCGGGCATCTGCGAGCGGGTCATCTTCGAAGGGGACCGCAGCGCGGTGATCGTGCGCCTGCCGGCGCTGGGCGACCGGCCGGTGAGCGCCTTCGCGCCCGCCGCCGCGGGTCTCTCGGCCGGCGCCCCTGTTGCGGTCCACCTCGATCCCGACACACTCTTCGCCTTCCGCGCCACCACCAAAGAGGAGCTGCCATGACGAAACTGACGCGCCGTACCGTGCTCGCGAGCACTGCCGCCGGCGCCGGCCTTCTTGCCATGCCCGCCGTCCTTCGCGCCCAGGACAAGCCCAGCGAACTGATCGTGCGCGCCTGGGGCGGCGCCTGGGGCGATGCGCTGCAGAAGGGTCTCGCCGATCCCTTCACCGCCGAGACCGGCATTCCCGTGCGCCTCGACTTCACCGAGGACAACGAGATCAAGCCGAAGATCTGGGCCGCCGTGGACCAGGGCCGCGTGCCCCCCATCCACGTCAACTGGGACACCTCCACCAACGCCACCATCTCGTCGTTGCGCGGCGTGACGGTGGACCTGTCGGACCTGCCGAACCTCAAGGGCCTGCTGCCGCTGGCCAAGCCGGTCGGGCTGGAGGGCTACCCGCTCGTCAACACCTACGCCTATGTCTACGTCTGCGCCTACCGCACCGAGGCGTTCCCCGACGGCCCGCCCGACTCCTGGACGGTCATGCTGGACCCGAAGTTCAAGGGCCGCATCGCGCTCTACGACGACGGCATCGGCTTCAACCCCATCTCCGTCCTCGCCGGCGGCGGCACCCTCGCCGACATCCCCGGCAACATGGAGCCGGGCTACGCGTTCTACCGCAAGCTGAAGGCCAACGCCCCGCTGTTGGGCGAAGACCCGGACTTCACCACCTGGTTCCAGAACGGCGAGATCGACATCGCCTGCACCATCTCGGTGAACGCCCGCGCCGCCAAGGAGCAGGGCATCGCGGTGGAGTGGACCGTGCCCAAGGAAGGCTGCAAGGTCGACACCGACGGCCTGTGGGTGCCCAAGGGCCTGCCCGAGAACGAGGAATATTGGGCCAAGCAGTTCGTCAACATGGCCGTGTCGAAGGAAGTGCAGGAGGTGTGGTGCGGCCTGCTCGGCCTGCCGCCGGTCTATCCGGGCCTGCCCGCCCCGCCCGACCTCGTCGGCAACCCCTCCTATCCGACCACGCCGGAGGACTTCAAGAAGCTGGTGTCGGTGCCGAGCCCGGTGCTGGTGGAGAACCAGCCCATCTGGTTCGCCAAGTTCGCCGAGATTTTCCAGGGCTAGGCATCCCTCATGCAAGACAGAGCGCGGCGCCGCGTGCGCCGGGCTCCCCAACAAACCGCCGGAGCAGCCTATGTGGGCCGTCGTCATTCTCAGCGCGTTGGCCGGCTTTATCCGCAGCGCGCCCGCCGCCTCGTTGATCGCCGGGTGCACGCTGGCCGTCCTGCTCATCGACCAGTCCAACTACTGGGTGCCCAACGATCCGGTGCGCACGCTGACCGCGGCCGGCATCGCGTGGACCGTGGGCGAGGTCGCGCTTGCGGTGCTGCCCGCGTTCGCGATCGGGCGCCTCGCCCGCTACGGGGTGCGGTACCTCAAGCGTCGCCGCGACCTGCGCCGACAGCTCAAGCTGTGAACGCGGGCGCCGCCCCTGCGACGCGCCGGCGCCTGCCCACGGGCTGGCTGCTGCTCGCCCCGGCCCTGCTCCTGACGGGCGTCCTCCTCATCGGCCTCGGCCAGATGCTGGAGCTGTCGCTGCACGAGCTCGACCTCTCCAACTACCGGCTCAAGCCCGAGTACTCCCTCGCCAACTACGAGACGGTGCTGTCCCGCCCCGTCACCTGGCGGGTGCTTCTGCGCACCTTCGCCGGCGCGGGGCTGGTGACGTTGGCGACGCTGATCCTCGCCTTCCCCTACGCCTACCTCCTGGTGCGCACCCCGTCCGCCCTCGTGCGCAAGGCGCTGCTGGTGGCGCTGTTCCTGCCGTTCTTCATCGGCCAGGTGGTGCGCGCCTATGGCTGGCTCATCATCCTGGGCCGCGAGGGGCTGGCCAACGCGGTGCTCACCGGGCTCGGCCTGCCGGCGCAGGATCTCCTCTTCTCCTACGGCACGGTGCTGTTCGGGCTGGTGCAGTACATGCTGCCGTTCGCGGTGCTCCTGTTGATCCCGGCCCTCGCCGCGATCCCCGACGACATCGAGCGCGCCTCCGAGGGTCTTGGCGCGAACTGGCCGTCCACCTTCCTGTTCGTGCTCCTGCCGCTGGCGCGGCCGGGCCTGATCGGCGCATCGGTGGTGGTGTTCACGCTGACGCTGACGGATTTCGCGATGCCCGAGATCCTCGGCGGCGGCACGCAGGATTTCTTCGCCAGCGCCATCTACGACGCGTTCTTCCAGATCTCCAACGCCGGCCAGGGCGCCGCACTGGCGATGCTGCTGACGGGGCTCGGCAGCGCGGTGGTCGCGGTGATCTTCATCCTCGCCGGCACCGGCACGCTGGGCTTCCGGCAGAGCCGCTGACGCCTCGCGCCAGTTTGGGTGAGCAAATCGAGGGCCGCGGCCTAGCCGATCGCGAGCCCGCCCGGATCGAAGGGCGGCAGGCGGCCCGGGTCGAACGGCGCGAGGTCGACGTGGGTGGTGCGGCCGGTGCCGATCAGCTCGGCCATGGCCTCGCCGCTGGCGGGGGCGTTGAGAATGCCCCACACGCTGTGGCCGGTGGCCACGTAGGCGCCGGGCACGTCGCGCACCGGGCCGAGCAGCGGCCAGCCGTCCATCGTCACGGGCCGGAAGCACGCCCCGCGCGCGACGATCGGGCTCGCCGCCAGCACCGGCGACAGCCGCGCGCATATCGCCTCCAGCCGCTCGAAGGCGCCCCGGTCGGGCGCCACGGCCGACGGATCCACCGGCAGCGGCGTCTGGCTCGACAGGGCGCACACGTAGGTGGTGCCGTCGTCGCGCGGGAACACCTCCGGCGAGGCCTTGCCCTCGGCGTCGCGGCATTCCAGGAACAGCGCCTCGGCCGGCAGCTTGTCGCCGGTGCGATACACCAGGCTGTGCCCCTTGATGCCGTAGATCGCCGGCACCGGCAGCCACTGCGCCGCCAGGATCGACCACGGCCCCATCGCCACCACCACCGCCTCGAACGGATGCGTCGCGCCGTCGATCGCGAGGCCGGCCACCGCGCCGTCCCGCCCGCGCGCGATGCCCTCCACCGTGCCGTGCACCAGCTTCGCCCCGCGCGCCTCGGCGGCGGCGACCAGCGCTTCGGTGAACCGGCCGGGGTGGACCTGCGCCGTGGTGTCCGGGCCGCCCAGCGCGCTGGTGATCGCCACCGGGCCCGTCCACGCGACAGGGCCGTCGCCCGGCCCGTCCACCTCGAAGCCGGCGTAGGTGTCCATGCGGCGATAGCCCCAGTCGGCGTCGAGCCGGCCGGCCAGCGCGTCGTGCAGCGCGAAGCTGCGGCGCGCCAGCGTCTCCACGGGCTGGCCGTCGCACCAGTCGAGCGCGAGGAACCCGCCGGACTTGCCGGACGCGGCACACGCGACGCCCGCCCGCTCCACCAACGTCACGTCCGCCCCCGCCTCGGCCAGGTGAAAGGCGGTCGACGCGCCGATGGCGCCCGCTCCGCATACCGCGATCCGCATCGCATTCTCCTCCGCCTCACCGCCGCAGCGACCTCTGCGCCGGCCGCATCCTTGCATTGCGCGCGGCGAGACGACACCCTCGCCGCGTTCCGCTACAAGAGCCGCCAATGCGCTATTCCAAATCCCTCACCCTGTGGACGCTGACGGGCTTCTCGCTCCTCATCCTGTCGCTGCCCACGCTGGTGGTGATCGGCGCGTCCTTTACCGAGGGCGACATCATCGCCTTCCCGCCCAAGGGTTTCTCGCTGCGCTGGTACGGCGAGATGTGGGCGCTGCCGTCCTTCACGCAGGCGCTGCTGCGCAGCCTCTACGTCTCGGCGATCTGCACGGTGATCGCGATTCCGGCCGGCACCCTCGCGGCGCTCGCCCTGGCGCGGCACCGCTTCCGCACCCGCACGGCGATCCAGGTCTATCTCCTCCTGCCGTTCACCATCCCGCTGGTGGTGTCCGGCATCGCCATGATGCTGATGTTCGGTGAGATCCGCATCCTGGGCCAGCTTTGGCCGGTGGGGCTGGGGCTGTGCATCATCAACCTGCCGTTCATGATCTGGGCCGTCGCCGCCTCGGCCAACGCGCTCGACCCCGAGCTCGACAACGCCGCCGCCAACCTCGGCGCCTCGCCGCTGGTGGCCTTCCTCACGGTGACCCTGCCGGCCGTCGCGCCGGGCGTCATCACCGGCGCGCTGTTGATGTTCATCCTCGCCTTCAACGAGTTCCTGGTGAGCCTGTTCCTCACCGACAGCCGCACCGTCACCCTGCCCGTGCAGATCTACAACTCGATCCGCAGCGTCATCACGCCCGACCTCGCGGCGGTTTCCGTGCTTTACATCCTCATCGCGCTTGTGGCCGTGTGGCTCCTCGACCGCCTCGTCGGCCTCGACATCTTCCTGAAATCGAAGTGATCCCCATGCCCGAAGTCAGCGTCCACACCCTCGCCGAGCTCAGCCCGGACGCGCGCGCCAAGCTGCTCACCCGCGCCGAGGCCGACCTCGGCCCCTTCATGGACAAGGTGCGCCCGATCATCGACGCCGTCGCCGCCGAGGGCGACGAGGCCCTCGCCCGCTTCGCCCGCGAGTTCGACAAGTCGCCCGTGGAGGCGGACGCCATCGCCGCCACCAAGGCGGATTTCGATGCCGCCTTCGATGCCGTCGACAAGGAGATGATCGCGGTCCTGGAGCTTGCGGTCGACAACGTGCGCCGCTTCCACGAAGCGCAGATGCCCGAGGAAATGTGGATGAAGGAGATGTCGCCCGGCGTGTTCGCCGGCGAGCGCGTCATGCCCATCCCCTCGGTCGCCTGCTACGTGCCGCGCGGCAAGGGCTCCTTCCCCTCCGTCGTCACGATGACGGTGGTGCCGGCCGTGGTCGCGGGCGTGCCGCAGACCATCGTCGTCACCCCGCCGGGGCCCGACGGCAAGGTGGACGCGGCGACCCTGGTGGCCGCGCGCCTGGCGGGCTGCGAGGCGGTGTTCAAGTGCGGCGGCGCGCAGGCGGTGGCCGCCGTCGCCTACGGCACGGCGACGGTGCCGCGCTGCGCCAAGATCGTCGGCCCCGGCAGCCCCTGGGTGGTCGCCGCCAAGCGCCTGCTGGCCGACCTGATCGATCCCGGTCCCCCGGCCGGCCCGTCCGAATCCATCGTGCTCGCCGACGACACGGCGAACGGGCGCGTCGCCGCGCTCGACCTTCTCAACGAGTCCGAGCACGGCCCCGATTCGTCGGCCTATCTGGTGACCAGCTCGCGCCGCGTGGCCGAGGAGGTGCTGGCCGCGATCCCCGGCTACTGGGCGCAGATGGGCGACGAGCGGACCGGCTATTCGCAGGCGGTGCTGTGCGGCGAGCGCGGCGGCATCGTGCTGACGCCCACCATGGACGACGCCGTCGCCTTCACCAACGACTACGCGCCGGAGCACCTCCAGGTGCATTCCAAGAGCCCGTTCGACTATCTCGGCGCGCTGAAGAATGCCGGCGAGATCCTGCTCGGCGAGCATTCGGCCATCTGCATCGCCAACTACGCGGTGGGGCCCAACGCGGTGCTGCCGACCAACGCGGCGGCGATGACGCGCTCCCCGCTCGGCGTGCACGATTACCTGAAGCTGAGCTCCATCGTGCACATGACGAAGAAGGGCTACGACAGCCTCGCCCCGCAGGTGTACCGCTTCGCGCGGTACGAGGGCTTCGATGCGCACGCCAACGCGGTGTCGGCGCTGCGCACCCGCGCCTTCGGCGAGGAGTAGGGGCCGCCGCGGCGACCCCGGAGGCCTGCCGCGCCCGAAGGCTGCGGCAGGTGGCGCAGAGGGGGCGCGAGGCCCCCTCGCCGGCTCAGTTGACGGGCACCGAGCAGATCATGCGCGAGTGGTTCGCGTTGAGGTGGCAGTTGGCCGGGATCGAGCCCGCAGGCACCGGATAGACGTAGGTCGGCGCCGAATCGGAGGCAGCCGCCGCGCCAACCATGGCACCCGCCGCCAGACCGACGGCCGCGCCGGCCGCCGCAGCGCCCCACGCCGGCTGATAGGGCGGGTAGTAGGGGTGGTAGGGGTGGTAGGGGTGGTACGGGTGATACGGGCCGTAGGGGTGGTAGCCGCCGCCATGCCAGCCGCCGCCGTGCCACGCGACACCGCCGCCGCCGTTCGGGCCGTGCCAGGCGTGGCCGCCGCCGTGCCAGCCGCCGCGGTCGACGAACAGAGCCACGTCCTCCGCCTCGCCGGGCAGATCGCCGGACAGCACCGACACGTCGTAGACCAGCGTGTCGCCGTCGAGGGACGCGCCGGTGATCTCCACGATGGCCGGCGCGACGTCATCGCGCGACAGCACCGAGATCGCCGCGTTGGGCGGGTCCACCGTGAACGAGCCGCCGGGCGCCCACAGGTCCACGAACCGCGCCGTATCGACGTGGCCCACCAGGCGGTAGGGCCGGTCGGAGAAGAAGATGGTGGAGGGCGCGAGGCCGGTGAGCGTCATTTTCGTGCCGTCGAAGGACATCGACGCAGCCTGCTGCACGTAGTCGTAGGTGACCGGCTCCAGCGCCGGGCCTTTGATCGGAGCATTGGCTGCGGACTGGGACGGGTCCGGCGGGGCCGCGTTGGTGCTCTGGGCCCAGGCGCCCGAAATGCCCAGCGCCAGCGTCGTCACCGCCACCGCGATGTTGAGAGGGAGCTTCATTGACGTCTCCGTTTCTACGGGCGACTGCCCGCTTCGGCGCTCACCTTGGCCAAAATTGCCGTAATCGCAAGTGAATAGATCCTCATTTACAGCCAATCATTGTGCAAGGCCGCCGGACCTATTCGACATCTTCCATCACCGGCGTGATGGGGGCCTTGAACCGCCGTTCGGCCATCCGATCGGCCACGATGTTGGTCGGCAACTCGGTTTGGGCCGACTGCGCGAAGATTTCGCCAAGCCGGTCGGCGATGCCTTCTACGCGCTCACGCACTTTGGCCTCGCTCCACCCGTAGACTTCTTCGCACATCTTGATCACGCCGCCGGCATTCACGACGTAGTCCGGCGCGTAGAGGATGTTGCGCCGGCGCAGGGCCTCGCCGTCCTGCGGCCGCTCGAGCTGGTTGTTGGCGCCGCCGGCGATGGCCGCGACCTTGAGCGCCGGGATGGTCCGCTCGTTGAGCACGCCGCCCAGCGCGTTGGGCGACAGCACGTCCGCCTCCACGCCGAGGATCTCGTCGGGGCCGACCGCTTCGGCGCCGAGCTCGCGGACGGCGCGGGCGACGGCGGCAGCGTCGAGGTCGGCCACGGTGAGGCGCGCGCCGGCCGCGGCGAGCTGCGAGGCGAGGTCGTAGCCGACCGCGCCGAGGCCCTGGATCGCGACGTGCAGGCCGGCGAGGTCGCGGCCGATGGCCGCCGCCGTCGCCTGCACGGCGATCAGGCAACCGTCCGCCGTGGTCGGCGAGGGGGCGCCGACGCCGCCGTCCTCGGGCGCGAGGCCGGCCACGTGGCGGGTGTGGCGGCGGATGGCGAGCATGTCGTCCGGCGTCGAGCCGACGTCCTCGGCGGCGATGTAGCTGCCGGACAGGCGCTCGATGGCCCGGCCCAGCGCCTCGAACATGGCCGCCGATTTGCGCCCGCCCGGAGGCATCAGCACCACCGACTTGCCGCCGCCGAGCGGCAGGTCCGCCATCGCGGCCTTGTAGGTCATGCCGCGCGACAGGCGCAGCGCATCGTCGAGCGCATGGGCGGGGCTGTCGTAGGTCCAAACGCGGGTGCCGCCCAGCGACGGGCCGCAGTGCGTGTTGTGCACCACCACGATGGCCTGCAGGCCGCTGGCCGCATCGCAGACGAAGGTTACCGTCTCATGGTTGTCGAAGTGGGGGTTGTCGAACATTCCACCTGCCTTTGTGCCCAAACCGTCGGACAGGCGGCATGATAGCGCACCGAACGGAGGCGCGGCGATCCAAAGTGCCGCGCCCGCGGTGGAGTTTCAGGCCGCGTGCGGCAGCGCCTTTCGCTGGGAGCGCCACGGATGGGCGCGATGGCGGGCCTCGGCCCTGGTTGGGCATGGCGGCGTCGCGCCGAGCGAGGCCGGAAATCGCCGGCCGGCGATGCCGCGCGGGGGTGCGCCGAAGCCAGCGCAGGCTGTGCGGCGCTCTACGCGCGCCGGACAGGGGCGCCCGGCGCAGCGATATGGTGGCCCCGCCGAGGGCGAGGCCCGTGTTCAGAGCACGAAGATGGCCTGATCGTGGTCGCGCAGCAGCGCCGAGCGGAGCTTTTGCAGCGCGCGGTTTTCGATCTGGCGCACGCGCTCCTTGGAGATTCCGAGCTTCTCGCCCAGCGATTCCAGCGTCGCCCCCTCTTCCGACAGGCGCCGCTCGCGCACGATGCGCAGCTCGCGCTCGTTGAGCTCGTGCAGCGCCTCTTGCAGCCAGAGGCTGCGGCGGGCGGTGTCGATGGTCTCGGACACGGTCTGGTCCTGCAGCGGCTGGGTGCAGGGGATGAAGTCCTGCCGGTCGGCCGCCGAGGAATCGCTCTCCACCACCGGGGCGTTGAGCGAGGAATCGGGCGCGGACAGGCGCGCGTTCATCAGCTCCACGTCGGCGCGCGAAACGCCGACCGCCTTGGCGATCTCCTCGTACATGGTCGCGTCGAGAGTGCCGGAGCTGTTGTTGCGGGACATCTTCGCGCGGAGGCGGCGCAGGTTGAAGAACAGCGCCTTCTGCGTCGACGAGGTGCCGCCGCGGACGATGGACCAGTTGCGCAGGATGTAGTCCTGGATCGACGCGCGGATCCACCAGGTGGCATAGGTCGAGAACCGAACCTGCCGCTCCGGCTCGAACCGCGCGGCCGCTTCCAGGAGGCCTACGTGGCCTTCCTGGATCATGTCGCCCATCGGCAGGCCGAAATGGCGGAAGCGCGCGGCGATGGAAATGACCAACCGCATGTGCGCCGCGGTCAGCTTCGACAGCGCCTTCTCGTCCCGCTCGTCCCGCCAGCGGAGGGCGAGCTGGTGCTCTTCTTCCCGCTCCAGATATGGGGCGCTCATCGCCGCCTTGACGAAGTGACGCGGTGATCCACCTTCTTGAGACATTGTGTACCCCTTTATGAGGTGAGTGTTCAGCCCCTCGACTGGAATTATGCCTTTCGCGGCCTTTTGGTTCCGCCGCCGCAGCGTTTTGACGCACGGATTGTGAGCTCTGAACCGGCCGACATTGAGGCAGGGAGCTTGCGCGAGGCTGGATTGGCCGCGCCCTCGCGGGGCGTCCGGCCGCGGCGCCCGCAGGCGTAGGGAATGCGCGCAAACCCCGGCCGAACGCGTCGAGGCGGCGCCGTCTCGCGGCCGAATTGGGATCGGCGCGCCGCCACACGCAGGACACAAAAAAACCCCCGGGCCGCCAAGGCCCGGGGGTCGATCATCACATCGGCGTGATGAAGCTTACTGTCCGTCGGTGTTGCGCGCCCGCAGGGCCGCACCGAGGATGTCGCCCAGCGACGCGCCGGAGTCGGTGGAACCGTACTGCTCGACGGCCTCCTTCTCTTCGGCGATCTCGAGCGCCTTGATCGACACGGCCACGCGGCGCGCCTTGCGGTCGAACTGCGTGATGCGCGCGTCGAACTTGTCGCCGACCGAGAAGCGCGAGGGCTGCTGGTCGTTGCGGTCGCGCGCCAGCTCGGAGCGACGCATGAACGCGGTCAGCTCGGTGCCGACGATCGACACTTCCAGACCCGCTTCCTTCACCTCGATCACCTCACAGGTGACGATGGCGCCGCGGCGCACTTCCGAGGAGCCCTCGGACGCAACCGTGAACGGATCGGAGCCGAGCTGCTTGATGCCGAGCGAGATGCGCTCCTTGTCCGGGTCGACTTCCAGGACCACCGCCTTCACGACGTCGCCCTTGTTGTAGTCCTCCATCGCCTCTTCGCCCGGACGGTTCCAGTCGAGGTCGGAGAGGTGGACCATGCCGTCGATGTCGCTGTCGAGGCCGATGAACAGGCCGAACTCGGTCTTGTTCTTGACCTCGCCCTCGACAGTCGTCCCCGGAGGGTTCTGCTCGAGGAACGATTCCCACGGGTTGTCCATGACCTGCTTGAGGCCGAGCGAGATGCGGCGCTTGGCAGCGTCGACCTCGAGGATCATCACGGTCACTTCCTGCGAGGTGGCGACGATCTTGCCCGGATGGACGTTCTTCTTCGTCCAGCTCATCTCGGAGACGTGGATGAGGCCCTCGATCCCCGGCTCCAGCTCCACGAAGGCGCCGTAGTCGGTGATGTTGGTGACGCGGCCGGTGAAGCGCGCATCGATCGGGTACTTCGCCTCGATGCCTTCCCACGGGTCGGACTGAAGCTGCTTCATGCCCAGGGAGATGCGGTGCGTCTCCTGGTTCACCCGGATGACCTGGACCTTCACGGACTGGCCGATGGACAGGATCTCGGTCGGGTGGTTGACGCGGCGCCAGGCCATGTCGGTGACGTGAAGCAGGCCGTCGATGCCACCGAGGTCCACGAACGCACCGTAATCGGTGATGTTCTTGACCACGCCCTCGATGATCTGGCCTTCCTCGAGGGACTGGACGATCTCGTGGCGCTGCTCGGCGCGGGTCTCTTCCAGCACCACGCGGCGCGACACCACGATGTTGCCACGGCGCTTGTCCATTTTCAGGATCTGGAACGGCTGCGGCGTGTTCATCAGCGGGGTGACGTCGCGCACGGGGCGGATGTCGACCTGGGAGCGCGGCAGGAACGCCACGGCGCCGTCGAGGTCGACCGTGAAGCCGCCCTTCACCTGGTTGAAGATTTTGCCGGTGACCTTCTCGTTCTTCTCGAAGGCAGCTTCCAGGCGGATCCACGATTCCTCGCGGCGCGCCTTCTCGCGCGACAGGACGGCCTCGCCGAGCGCATTTTCAACGCGCTCAAGGTAGACCTCCACAACGTCGCCGATCTCGATATTTTCTTCGCCCGGCCGGCCGCCGAACTCCTTCAGCGGCACACGCCCTTCGACCTTGAGGCCGACGTCGATAACCGCGAGGTCTTTTTCGAAGCCCATCACGGTCCCTTTGACCACGGAGCCTTCGACCATTTCGGTCTGGTTGAGCGACGCTTCCAGCAGCGCAGCAAAATCTTCACGAGTTGGGGTTGATAAAGACATTCGTTCTCCGAATTGACGCAAACGCGCCCGGCGGCGAGGGTTTTGGGAAAGCCATGCGCACGTTCGAGCGGCTCGCCGCCGTCGCTCGTCCGTGCACCAGAATAAATACGCCAAACGCGGGAGTCGGCTTTGCCGCTCCCGTGCCGGGCCCCTACCTACGGCAGCCGAGCCTTTTCCACAAGGGCCACGGCGGTCGCCACCGCGTCGTCGATCGACATTGCCGTCGTATCGAGGAGGTGAGCGTCGGGCGCGGGGCGCAGCGGACTGGCCGCGCGCTGGCTGTCGCGCTCGTCCCGCCGCGCCAGGCTGACCAGCAGCGCCTCGTAGCCGGGGCCGTCCTCGGTGCCATAAAGTTGCAGCGAACGCCGGCGCGCGCGCACCTCCACCGAGGCCGTGACGAACAGCTTCAGCGCCGCGTCCGGGCACACGACGGTGCCGATATCGCGCCCGTCCAGCACCGCGCCGCCCTCCGCCGCCTCGGCGAAGGTGCGCTGGCGCGTCACCAGCACCTCGCGCAGGCCCGGCATCACCGCCACCTGCGAGGCGCCCTCGCCGATCTCCGGCGAGTTGAGCTCCAGATCGTCCAGCGCCGTGAAATCCAGCGCGCTGGCCGCCTGCTTGGCCGCCGCCTCGTCGTCGAAGGGGAGCCCCTGCCGGTGCAGCGCGTGGGCGACGCCGCGATAGGTGCGGCCGGTGTCGAGGTAGGCATAGCCGAAATGATCCGCCAGCCGGCGCGACAGGGTGCCCTTGCCGGAGGCGGCCGGTCCGTCGACGGCGATGATCATGCCGCGTCCGTCTCGATGTCGGCGCCGAGCCCGCGCATCAGCGCCATGAAGCCGGGGAAGCTGGTGTTGATGACGTGGTGGTCCTCGACGCCGACCTTCTCGTCCGCGGCGAGGCCCAGCACGATGAAGCTCATGGCGATGCGGTGGTCGAGGTGCGTCGCGACCGTGCCGCCGCCGACGTGGCCCCTGCGGCCCGAGACGCGCAGCCAGTCCTCGCCCGCCTCGTGCACGACGCCGTTGGCGGCCAGCCCCGCCGCCACGGCCGCC
>JAUIJH010000117.1 GCA_030431335.1 Alphaproteobacteria bacterium | reverse complement strand
CCTCCCAGCGCGAGGTGAGGAAGCCGCCGTCCTTGTTGCTGTCGGAGTAGCCGAGCATCACCTCCTGCAGCCGGCCGCGGCTTTCCAGAAGCGGCTGATAGATGGGCAGGTTGAACAGCGTCTCCATGATGGCCGGCCCGGCCCGCAGGTCCGCGATGGTCTCCAGCAGCGGCACGATGTTGAGCGCCAGCGAGCGGTCGTTGGGCCGCATCAGGCCCGCTTCCTTCAAGAGCACCGCGACTTCGAGCACATCGGAAGGCGCATCGGCCTTGGAGATGATGGCATTTTCGATGGTGTGCGGCCCATAGCGCGCCCGCGCGTCGGCCGCGCGCCGCAAAATGCCGAGCTCGCGGTTGGTCTCCTCGCCGTAGTCCACGAAGGGCGTTGCGAGGAGGCGCGGAACGGCCAGTTCGGCCGACAGCACCGCGACGCGCTCGTCTTCCGACAGGCCCGCATAGTCCGCGACCACGCCGGCCTTCTCCAGAAGCTCGGCCACCACGCGCTCGTGCACGTCCGAGTTCTGCCGGAGGTCGAGCGTCGCCAGATGGAAGCCGAACACCTCCACCGCCCGGCGCAGATGTCCCAGCCGTCCCCCCGCGAGCGGGGCCGAGTGGTTCGCCTCCAGCGACTTGGTGATGGCGTTGAGGTCTTCCAGGAACGCTTCGGCGCTGGGGTAGGGGGCCGCCGTGCCGGCGCCGCCTTCGAGGCCCAGGGCGCTGCGGGTCGCGGCGAGGCGCTTGCCGACGCCGCTGAGGGCGCGCCGGTAAGGCTCGCTCTGGCGGTGCGGCGAGGTCTCTTCGGCCGCGTCCGCCAAGGCGGCCACCGCCTCGGTCACGGACACCATGCGCTCGTCCAGCGAAAGCTCGCCCGCGAGCGTATAGATCTCGCGCTGGTAGTAGGACAGGATCTTGTCGCACTGCTGCTTGAGCGCGTCGGCGAGGACGTCTGCGGTGACGAGCGGGTGGCCGTCGCGGTCGCCGCCGATCCAGGTGCCCATGCGGAAGAAGGCGGGCAGCGGCCTGCTGGCGCCGTTTTTGTGCGCCAGCATGTGCTCCAGCTCGGCATAGAGCTTCGGCAACTCTTCCAGGAAGGTGTAGTCGTAGTAGGCGATGGCGTTGCTCACCTCGTCCGTCACGCCGATGCGGTTGCGGCGCAGGATGCTGGTCTGCCACAGCGTCAGGATCGCGCGTTCCAGCGACTCGCGGATTTGCGCTTCCTCGTCCGGTGTGAGGCCGCCCCGGTCGCGGTTGGCCAGCAGGGCGGCGATCTCGCGCTCGCGGTCGAGGGTGGATTTGCGCCGCACCTCGGTGGGGTGGGCGGTGAGGACCGGGCTGATCAGCGCCCCTTCCAGAGCCTCGCGCACGGCCGCGTCGTCGAAGCCGGCGGCCCGAATGCGCGCCAGCGAGCGCGCCAGCGAACCGTTGCGCGGCTCCGATCCCTCGATCTTGTGGGCGCGGTTGCGGCGGATGTGGTGCTGGTCCTCGGCGATGTTGGCAAGGTGGGAGAAATAGCTGAAGGCGCGGATGGTCTGGATCGCGCCGTGGCGCGACAGCGAGGACAGGATTTCGGCAAGCACCTCGCCGGTGTCGGCGTCCTCGTCGCGGTGGAAGCGGATCGCATGCTGCCGCACGGTCTCGACGACGGTGAAGATTTCGCCGCCTTCCTGCTCGCGGACGACCTCGCCGAGGAGGCGGCCGAGCAGGCGAATGTCTTCGCGCAGCGGTGCGTCCTTGTCTGGCGCTTCGCTCATATTCGCATTCCCCTCCTGGCTTGCGTTCCCTGCAGGGCGATGACTGCTCGCTGCGTGAAGCAAGCTTCGTTCCGCGACGCCCTCTAGCGCGGCCGGCGGCGCCCGGGCCAGAGCGGCGTCTGGGACGCCAGCATCAACAGGAAGCCGACCGTGAGCACAAGCGAGATCGGATGGGTGGCGAAATCGGCCAGGAAGACAAGCGGATCGCCGCGCGCGCCAATCATCGCGCGGCGGTAGTTTTCGTCCATCATCGGCCCCAAAATGACACCGAGGATGACCGGCGCGACCGGGTAGCCGTACAGTTTCATGAAGTAGCCGAGGACGCCGAAGGCGAGCATCCAGTAGATGTCGGCCGGATTGTTCTGGATCGCGTAGGCGCCCACCACCGACAGCACGATGATCAGCGGCATCAGGATCGCCTTGGGGCACTCGACGATCTTGGTGAAGACGCGAATGCCGGTGAGGCCGAAGATGAGCAGAAAGATGTTGGCAAGCGTCAGCGCGCCGACCAGGAACCAGAAGAGGTGCGGCGTGTCCGTCAGCAGGAGCGGCCCCGGCTTCAGCCCGTGGATGAACAGCGCGCCGATGATGACGGCGGTGACGGCGTCGCCGGGGATCCCCAGCGTCAGCATCGGGATGAAGGCGCCGCCGACGGCCGCGTTGTTGGCCGCCTCGGGCGCGACGAGCCCCTCCTTCGCGCCTTCGCCGAAGGGCACCTCGGGATTCTTGGTCGAGCGGCGAGCCTGGTCGTAGGCGAGGAGGGCGGCGATGTCGCCGCCGGTTCCGGGCAGCGCGCCGATGATGGTGCCGATGCCGGAAGAACGCAGCGCGAGGCCGAGATAGCGCTTCACGTCGCCCCAGGGCGGGATCACGCGCGATACGGTCTGCCGCACCGCCGCCGTATCGATCTGCCGGATCTGTATCAGCGCCTCGGCGACGCCGAAGAAGCCGATCATCGCCACCACGTAGTGGATGCCGCCCATCAGCGTGATGGTGCCGAAGGTGAAGCGGCCCTCCGCCGTCATCGGGTCGAGCCCTACCATGCCGATGAGGACGCCGAGCGCCCCGGCGAACGCGCCCTTGGCGAAATCGCCCGACAGCGTGCCGACCAAGAGGATGC
Organism: Alphaproteobacteria bacterium; assembly: GCA_030431335.1. Classification (GTDB taxonomy): domain Bacteria; phylum Pseudomonadota; class Alphaproteobacteria; order Rhizobiales; family Amorphaceae; genus Acuticoccus. Next base: position 14,350 of record JAUIJH010000117.1, on the reverse strand, counting down.
CGATCAACCCCAGCAGCAGGTAGTCGCGCGACTGGAACGAGAGGGCGAGGGCGGAGATGGGCGGGGCGAGGAGGGCGAGGGCGAGAATGCCGATGAAGCCGCCGAGCACGCTCATCAAGGTGGTGAGGCCGATCGCTTCGCCGGCAAGGCCCTTCTTGGCGAGCGGGTAGCCGTCGAGCGCCGTCGCGATCGCCGAAGGGGCGCCCGGAATGTTGAGGAGGATGGCGGTGCGCGAGCCGCCATAGACGCCGCCGACGAAGACGCCGGCGATCAGCGCCAGCGCCTCGTTCACCTCCCACTTGAAGGTGAACGAGATCAGGATCGAGGCCGCCATGGTGACGGAGAGGCCTGGAATCGCGCCGATATAGATGCCCGCGAATGTGCCGGCCGCCGTCAGCAGCAGCAGCCAGGGGTCGAGCCAGGCGAGGAAGAAGTTGGCCATGTCAGCCATTGTAGGGCTCCGCGAGGGCGGGCCGGCGCCCCTTCACAGCAGCGCCGGAATGAGCACGCCGCGGGGCAGCACGATCTGGAACGCCAGGCGGAAGGTCACGTAGATGCAGGCGAGGGCGAGCGCGGTGACGAGGGCCGGCTTCACCAGGCCGCGCCGCCACAGGGCCGCGATGGCGACATAGAGGAAGAGGGCCGCCGCCGGCATGAAGCCGAGCCAGGGCATCGCCGCCAGGAAGGCGGCGATGAAGGCGAGGAACATGATGAGCCGCGCCGGCAGCACCTCGGCGAGGAACGACCGCCCAGTCCCGCCCGGCGCCTGCCGCGCCGTTGCCCGCACCACGGCAAGGCTGGCGCCGACCATGGTGGCGGCGGCCAGCATCGGGAAGATCCCGGGGCTGGACAGGCTGGCGAAGCCGGCAATGCCGTACGCCTGCCACAACGCCACCAGCGCGAAGGCGAGGAGCGCGAGGGCGAACCACAATTCGCCCGCGCGGCGGGTGCGGGTCATCGCGCCGTCAGGGCCGCGCGATGCCGAGACTTTCCGGGTCGACCTTGGCCGCGCCCGTGTCCTTCAGCGCGTAGGCGGTCACCTGCTGCCACTTCTTCAGGAACTCCTCCGCCTCGCTGCCGGAGATGTTCATGACCACGTTGCCGCGATTGGCCATCAACGTGGTGAACGCCTCGCTCTCGGCCGCCGTCTTATAGGCGGCATCGAGCGTCGCCTTCACGTCGTCCGGCGTGTCGGCGCGCACGAACACGCCATAGAACGGGCCCCACGGCAGGTAGGAGCCGATCTCGGGCAGGGCATCGGTGATGGCAGGCACGTCGGGCAGGATCTCGACCGGGTCGGGGTTCACCACCGCGAGGGCCCGCATGTTGCCGGCCTTGATGTGCTCGGCCGCCGCCGAAATGCCGGAGGGCATGAAGTCCACCTCGCCCGACAGCATGGCCGTGAGGCCCGGTCCTTCGCCGCCGAAGGGGATGGCGGTCACATCGAAGGGGGCGGAATTGGCGATCAGCGCGCCGACGGTGGAGGGCAGGCCGCCGGGGCCGGTGGAGCCCATCTTCACCGCGCCGGGATTGTCGGCGATGTCCTTCAGGAGATCCTGCATCGTCTGGTACTTGGAACCCGACGGCACCACGATCACCGCCACGCCGCGGCCCAGGATGTTGACCGGGTAGAACGAGGAATAGTCGAGCTTCGACACGCCCATGATGGGGTGGAGCTGCGGGTTTTCCGCGCCATACAGGAGCGTGTAGCCGTCGGCCGGGGCGGCGGCGACGTAGGCGGTGGAGATCGCGCCCGCCCCGCCGGATTTGTTGAGCACCACGATGGGCTTGCCGAGCGCCTCCTCGGCTGCGGGGTTGACCGCCCGCGCGACGGTATCGGTGGCGCCGCCGGCGCCCCACATCACGACGCCGAGCAACTCGCGCTCGGGAAAATCCTGCGCCGATGCGGCCGTCGCCATGGCGGCGACGAGCGCGGACGCGAACAGTGTCTTCAGCATGGGTCTTCCTTCCTCCCTTGCCCTCATCGGGGCTCCGGCTCTGCGGCCAGTCGGCGCAATCAGACCAAATTGTCGGGGGAACGCAACCCTGCCGCCGCCCGTGGGCGACGCTGGTGGGGAAACTGGCCCGCACAAGACGCAATCGGGCGAGGCGTTCTCGCCGGATTGCTCGGCTCATGCCGCCTGAGCGTCAGACGATGGCGATGTCGGCGGGCCGGCTCGCGGCGTAGACGTGGCGTCCGTTGGGAATATCGTTGGTCTCCACCTTTCGCGCGATCTCCTCCGGGGCGAGCGCCTGGTCGCGCCACCGGGCGGTGAGGCGCTCGCGCAGCACGGGCTCGGCGACCACGATCATCGCCGACAGGTGGAAGGCATGGCGCAAGGTGTCCCAGGGCGGCTGGTCGAGGAGGAGATAATTGCCTTCCACCAGCACCAGCGGCGTCTCGCGGTGGATGAGGCGGGCACCGGCGCGCGCGATTTCGATGGTGCGGTCGAAGCGGGGGATGGCGACGGCCGGCTCCTCGTTGCGGGCGAGGCGCCCCAGCGTCGCCTTGAGGCCGCCGACGTCGAAGGTGTCGGGCGCGCCCTTGCGCGCCTTCCGGCCGAGCTCGACCAAAAGCTCGTCGTCATAGTGGAACCCGTCCATGGGCAGCACCGCGACCGGCGCCGACGTCTGGCCGAAGCGGGCGCGGAAGGCGGCTTCGATCTCCTCCACCAAGGTGGACTTGCCGCCGCCCGGCGGTCCGGCGATGGCGACGAGCCGCCGCTCGCCGGCGGGCACCCCGGCGGCGATTTCCATCAGGTGCTCGGTGAAAAGCAGGGCGGACAGGGTGCGGGTTTCGGTCATCGTGGATCTCTGGCGCGGTCAGCTCTCGTCATCGGACAGGCGCGTGGTGAGCGCGTCCATCGGCCCGTCGGGCGAGGCGTCCTTGGGGGCGCCGTCTTCGACCTTGCCGTCGCGCCGGACGGTGCGCACCGGTCCCTTGGCGGCCTCCTTGATGGCGCGGGCGCCGGTATAATGAGGCGCCGTCACGCCCATCGAGACATAGATGTTGGTGAGCCCCTCGACGCCGAAATCGGCCGGGCTGACCCATTCCGCCGGCAGGAAGAAGAGGCCGCCGCCGAAGGGAACGGGCGCGGTCGGCACCATGACGACGCGGTAGTCTCCGCCCTCGACATTGACCGATTCGGAGGTCGGCATCAGGCCCAGCACCGCGGTGCGGCGCTCGTCGGAGAAGAAGCACCACACGGGCGACATCGATTCCACGTCCACGTCGTCCCGGCGTTCCAGCAGCGCCACGAAGCGGGTGATGGTGTTGTAGATGGTGCCGATCAGGGGCAGGCGGCCCAGCGTTTCGTCGAAGAACTGGCTCCAGACCCGGCGCAGGCGCGACTGGATGACGAGCCCGATCGCGTAGAGCACGCCGAGCACGATGGCGACGCCGATGATGTACGCGAACGTGTCGCCGACCACGAAAGCGGCGCCAAGCTGGGCGACGCCCTGTCCGAACGAGGACTTGGGGCCTAGATAGAGGGCGATATAGCTCGCGATCCAGCTGACCAGCGCGATCGTGATCACCAGTGGCAGGACCGCGAGCAGGCCGGTCAAGATCGGCCTCAGAATAGAGATGATGAAGCGCATCGGTGTCCTTTCCGTTGTCGATCGCGGCAGACCGCACCCGCCTAAAGGCCGGTTGGACCTGGATATTCCGACGGCGCTCGCGTCACGCCCCTCCCGCCCGCCTATCCGCATCCACTCGCCCGCGCAACGCAAGGACTGAGCCGATGGCCGCCCAAGGCAACAAGAAAATCATCTACGCCGCCCTTTTCGCCAACGCCGCCATCGCGGTCACCAAATTCTTTGCCAGCGCGATCACCGGCTCCTCGGCGATGTTTGCCGAAGCGGTCCACTCGGTGGTGGACACCGGCAACCAGGGCCTGCTGCTGTTCGGCCTCAGGCAAGCCAAGCGGCCGGCCAGCGAGCTGCACCCGTTCGGCCACGGCAAGGACCTCTATTTCTACGCCTTCATGGTGGCGATCATCATCTTCGGCGCGGGTGCCGGCTTCGCCGCCTACGAAGGGGTGGAGAAGCTGCGCCACCCCGGCGAGGTGGAGGTGTCGTGGATCAACTACGCGGTGCTCGGCGTCGCCTTCGTGTTCGAAAGCGTCGCCTGGACGATGGCATTCCGCAGTTTCAACGCGGACCGCGGCGACATGGGCATCATCGAGGCGGTGCGCAGCTCCAAGGACCCGACGCTGTTCACGGTCGTGTTCGAGGACACCGCGGCAATGCTCGGCCTGGTGGTGGCTTTCGTGGGCGTCCTTCTCAGCAACCTCACCGGCAACGCCATCTACGACGCGCTTGCGACGCTGGCCATCGCGGCGGTGCTGGCGCTAACGGCGGTGTTCCTCGCCATCGAGACCAAGGGGCTCCTGGTGGGCGAGGCGGCCGATCCGAGGATGGTGCGGGGGCTGCGTCAGTTGATCGCCAGGCAGGCCGAGATCGAGCGCGTCAACGAGGTGCTCACCATGCACCTGGGGCCGAAGGAAATCCTGGTGACGGTTTCGGCCGATTTCGCGAACGACCAGTCGGCGGAGGCGGTGGAGACGGCGGTCGGCCGGCTCGACCGCGAGATCAAAGCGCAATATCCCGATGTGAAACGGTTGTTCGTGGAGGCCCGCTCGCGCGAATCCTATCGCGAGGCTGGCCTCGACCCGGCTTGAAATGCTTTACTTCGGAGCGGCGATTGACTACGGCAAACCCCATGGAACAGACACCACTTCGTCGACTGATTCAGGCCTTTGCTTGGTGGGACGGCACCACCTGGGGCACCTCGTGGACCACCTGGCTGCGCGGCGAATCCGTCGGCGAGGATGAGTTCGGCAACCGCTATTTCCGCACCAAGGGCGGCAAGATCGACCCGGCGCTCGGCTTCGAGCGGCGCTGGGTGATCTACAAGGGCGAGACGGATGCGTCGTCGATCCCGCCCGGCTGGTATCGCTGGATGCACCATCTGGGCGACGCGGTGCCCGACGGCAGCTATCAACCGCGCGAATGGCAGAAGCCCCACATGCCGAACAAGACCGGCACGCCCGAAGCCTACCATCCGCAAGGCTCGATCCTGCGGCCCGACCCCGGCGCCGCCATTTCCAAGGGCTACGACGCCTGGACCCCTGAATAGGAGCGGAATCTGATGCGTATCACCCGGGCCGGCGAGCAGCCTTCCGTTCGCGCCAACGCGGACTGGTTCACGGGCGAGGTGTGGCAGAATCCGATCATCACGGCGCCGGATCCGGCGCGCGTGGGGTCCGCGCTCGTCACGTTCCTGCCTGGCGCGCGCACCAACTGGCACCATCACCCGCTTGGGCAGACCCTCTACATCACCCAGGGCGTCGGCTGGTTTCAGACCGAGGGCGAGGCGCGCATCGAAATCCGCGCCGGCGACGTGATCTTCATCCCGCCCCTGGAGCGGCACTGGCACGGCGCGACCGACAAGACCACGATGAGCCACATCGCCATGCACGAGCGAGACGGCGAAAGCCACGTGACTTGGCAGGAGCCGGTAGCAGACGCGGACTATCTCGCGCAGGGCTGATCGCGCTCGCCGCCCGCCGGCGCTCTCCTCAGATCATAACGCGCGGCGCACGTTCGCCGTCGCGTCGCCGCGCGAGCGGGAAGCTCGATCCGTATCGGGCGGTCGGCCAGAGCTCCGGCCGCCGGGGCAGCTTGCTACTTGCGTGCGTCGACCACGGCGCGGGTCTGATGGTCCGGCCCGTATTCGCCGGGGGAGTGGACCGCGAGCAGTTCGGCCAGTTTGGCGCGCGCACGATTGACGCGGCTTTTGACCGTGCCCACGGCGCAACCGCAGATCTCGGCGGCCTCGTCGTAGGAGAAGCCGGAGGCGCCCACGAGCACCAGCGCTTCCCTTTGGTCCGCCGCGAGTCCCGCGAGAGCGCGACGGAAATCCACCATGTCGAGGTGGCCCAGCTGTTCGGGGTGGGTGGCCAGATTGGCGGCGAACTTGCCGTCCGCATCCTCGACTTCGCGGCGCTTCTTGCGGAAATCTGAATAGTAGACATTGCGCAAGATGGTGAAGAGCCAAGCCCGCATGTTGGTGCCCGCCTCGAACATTTCGATGTTGGCCCAGGCCTTCATCAAGGCTTCCTGGACCAGATCGTCCGCGCGTTCCGCGTTGCCCGACAGACTGACGGCGAACGCCCGCAAGTTCGGTATCTGCCGAACCAGTTCCTCGCGGACGTTCATTGCTGTTTCGACCTGTCGCGGGTTTCGGATCCCTGAATATCATCGAGCTGAATGAGGAGCTCGACGAGACGGTCAGGGATCGGCTCGGACAGCACGCTGTCGTACATCGCCCTCAGCTTCTTGCCGATCTGCGACTGGATCTCGTCTCCGTCGAGGTTGAGGTCCTCATTGTCATCCATAACTGTAGCGTTCCACAATCAAACTCTCTTGCGCTTATGGCCGTCGTCGACGGTTTGTCGAACACGTGCAAAATTTTGCCCGTAGGCCTGGAACGAACAAGGTAGCCTATTCGTTCCATTCGGTGACGGCATAGTTTGGTCCAGCGCATCGTCGGCGCTAGACTGGGCCAAGCCTCGAGTGGTTTCTGGAACCGGCCGCTCGTCGCAGACAGAAGGGTCATCATGTCACTTGCGCAGACTATCGCACCGCACATTCCGTACCTACGACGCTTCGCGCGTTCGTTGACAGGGAGTCAGCCGAGCGGCGATGCATACGTCGAAGCCGTGCTTCAGGCGCTTGTTGCCGATTCCTCGTTGTTTTCCCGCGATCTCCCGCCTCGCGTGTCCCTTTACCAAATCCTGATCAAGGTCTGGGATTCGGTGAAGATCAACAACGACGTCTCCGCCCGCACCGAACTGTTCGAGCGGCGGCTCGACGCCATGGTTCCTCGCGCGCGCCAAGCCTTCCTGCTCACCACGGTGGAGGGGTTCTCTGTTCAGGAGGTCGCAGCCATCCTGAGCGTCAGCGCCGACGGCGTGCGCGATCTCATCGACGAGGCCGGCCGCTCGATTGCCGAGCAGGTGGCCACCAGCGTCCTCATCATCGAGGACGAGCCGATGATCGCGCTCGACCTGGAAGCGTTGGTGGAGGGCCTGGGCCACGAGGTCGCGGGCCTTGCGCGCACCCACAAGGAGGCCGTGGAGGCCGTCCGCCAGCGTCAGCCTGGCCTCGTGCTTGCTGATATCCAGCTCGCCGACGGCAGCTCGGGCCTCGAGGCTGTCAACGAGATCCTCGGCTCCATCAACGTCCCGGTGATCTTCATCACCGCCTATCCGGAACGCCTCCTCACGGGCGATCGCCCCGAGCCCGCCTTCCTGATCACCAAGCCGTTCGAGGTCGACACGGTGAAGGCGGTGATCAGCCAGGCGCTGTTCTTCAGCACCTCCGCCGGCTCTTCCGACAGCACACAGAAGGTCGCCTGACGCGCGACGGCTGCGGCGAGCCGCCCAGGCTTGCGCGTGGCCTGCGACCGCGACCGGCGCCCTCGCGGGCTTGAGAGCAGCACAACATTAACGCGCCGGCACGGCACCGTGCCGGCGCGTTTGCGTTCCTCCGTTGCGGGCGGGGCGGTGCGGTTTGCGGGAGAATTAAAGGGCTTGGGCCCAGGCCACGTAGGCGTCGACGTCGAATTTCCGCTTCAGCCCGCCCGACGTCATGCTGCGCACCTTGCCGAACACCTCGCGTTCGGGCCAGCCGCGATCATGCAATCCGAATAGCCAGCCGATGTTGGCGTAGCTGTTCGCGTCACGGCCATCGAGCAGGTATTTGTTGTTAAGGTAAAGAGCGTCCGCGTAGGCGGTCTGCGGTGTCCTGGACCAGGCGAGGATCCGCTTGCCCCAATACATGCGCAAGTGGTTGTGCAGGTACCCGGTTACCCGCATCTCGCGCATGGCTGCGTTCCAGTATGGATCGTCCGTCTTGCTGTTTTCCAGGGCCGAACGGGTGTAGGTCGCCTCGCGCCGGTCGTTGCGGTGCGCATCGAGGGTGGCCTTGGCCCAGTCGGGCAGGCACGAATACTGGTCGTAGTCGGGCGTGTGGTAAACGAAATTGACCGCAAGCTCGCGCCGCACCAGAAACTCGTCGATGAAGGAATCCTTCGAAGCGGCCGGCGCGTCGGCCGCCATCGCGGCGCGATAGACCTCCATCGGCGCGATCTGCCCGAAATGCAGGTAGGGGCTGAGGTGGGAGACGTTGCGCGCCACGATGTCCGAGCGCCCCTCGCCGTACCTCGCCAGCCCGTCCGCGACGAACGCGGCGAGGCGCTTGCGCGCCGCCTTGGTTCCGCCAGACCAGTCCTTGACGGCGGGAACGCTGTCATCGCAGCCGAGCTCGGCGACGAATTGGCCGATATCGCCCAGCGCCACGTCGGCTTCGCTGTCGAGCCCCCGAGCGGCCTGGTGAAGCGGCTCGGGCTGATCGTCGTGGCAAAAATCGGAGGCGGCGCTCGTCAATTTGCGCCGAATGGTGCGGGCGGCGCTTTCACGTTTTCGCGAGGCGCTCTCCACCGGCACGATCACGTCGCCCTCGACCGCTTCGACGAGGCACGGCGCGGCGTCCGCCAACGCAGCGCGCCATTCCACCAGATGGCGCAGATAACCGCGATCGGTCACCACCACGGCGGCCTTTTGCGCCACTTTCACCGCGATTTCGGGCGGATTGCCGAGCCGCAGCGCCATGTGCGCGCCACGCCGGCGCAACGCTGCCATGGTTTCCTTGAGACCTTCGAGCATGAAAGTGTAGTGGCGCGCGTTCGCCTCCGGGTAGGCCGGGTCGACCACGAACAGCACGAGAAGCGGCAGGTTACAGGCGTTGGCATGGGCCACCGCCCGCTCCAAAGCCGGGTTTTCGTCGGCGCGCTGGCTGTGCTGCATCCAGTAGACGACGCAGCAACCATCCGTATCGGGCGCACGCGAATTAAGCGCGCTCACTCGCCTTTGATCGAGGCGCACGGAACGAAACCTTGCATGAAGGTGTTAACAGGAATACAACGTCTGAGGCCAAATTTTCGGACGCAGCCTTCACCTTAGCGCGGCGCGTCAACGAAAAGAACAAAGGTGCCGCGAAAAAAATTCGTTACGCACCCTGTTCCAGACACTTGTGGCGGTTTGGCAACATCGCCATGTGATGCGGGGCTTGGTTGATAAGGCCCTAATAGAGGTCGGCGGATTATAACCGCCGTTGGTGGCGCACCGGCGTCCACCGAAGCAAGGAGAGGTCGATGTCAGTGGTTGGTCGGACGACGCTCGCGGCTCTTGTTCTCACTGGGTCGGTCGCCGCGGCGGCATATGCTGCGAACAATGATGATTTTTATTCTTCGGTGAAGAACTCTGTTTCCAATTTCGCTGGCAATTTCGTGATTGCCGGGTCGATGGTTGCCGGTGATCGTCACCTCGAAGATCCCACGTTCGAAGAGTACGGCGATAAGCAGTTCAACGATCGCATCGCGTCATCCTCGGTGGTCACCCACGTAGAGGTTATCGGCGGCGGTCAGAAGCAGCGCATCGTTCTGCTCAATCCGGACGGCGAAGAGGTCTATTCGCACGACCCCGAGCACAACACGACGATCATCGCCAAGGATGTCGTGATCCCGTCCGTCACGGTGCGCGATTCGCCGTCCGACGTTGCGGAGCTGCGCGTGGTCACCGCCGCGCCCGCGATCAAGACGCCCGAGGGTCTGCGCGAGGCTCTCGTGGCCGGCGTCACGGACCAGCCGGAGCTCTTCTACCGCGAAGACCTCTGAACGGTCCGCCCCGACAATTCGCAAAGCCCGCCGTAAGGCGGGCTTTTTTTATGGCTCGGCACCGCGCGGCTCCACTGGGCTGTGTATCGGCGCCGATCCCGCGGCGCGCGAGGTGACGCGCTGCCCGCGATGCGCTTTACTCCCTGGCGAAATAAAGGGGGACGCGTCACAGATGAGCCGCGTGGCGCTGTTGGAAGCGCGCAACATCACGAAGGCCTTCGCCACGGTGCGCGCGTGTGACGACGTCTCGATATCGCTGGGGGAGGGCGAGATCGTGGCGCTGCTCGGCGAGAACGGCGCCGGCAAGTCGACGCTCGTCAAGCTGATGTTCGGCACCCTCCAGCCCGACAGCGGCAATTTCCTCTATCGCGGCAGGCCCGTCGCCATCGAAAAGCCGGCCGACGCGCGGCGCCTCGGCATCGGCATGGTGCACCAGCACTTCTCGCTGTTCGAGGCATTCACGGCCGTGCAGAACATCGCTCTGGCGCTGCCAGACGTGCCGCTGGCGGGCCTCGCCCAGCGCACCCGCGAGGTGAGCGAGGCCTATGGGCTCACCCTCGACCCGCAGGCGCTGGTGGCGGATCTGTCGGCGGGCGAGCGCCAGCGCATCGAGATCGTGCGCTGCCTGCTGCAGGACCCCACCCTCATCATCATGGACGAGCCCACCTCCGTGCTGACGCCGCAGGAGGCCGACACGCTGTTCGTGACCTTGCGGCGGCTGCGCGAGGAGGGACGCACGATCCTCTACATTTCGCACAAGCTCGACGAGGTGCGGGCGCTTTGCGAGCGGGCCGTGGTGATGCGCGCGGGCCGTATCGTGCGCGAACTCGACCCGCGCACCGTGAGCGCGGCGGAGATGGCCGAGGCGATGGTGGGCCAGGCCATCGCCGAGGTGGCGCAGCGCCCGGCCCCCGCCGCCGCCGCGACGTCCACGCCGCTGCTCGCGGTTCGGGGCTTGAGCCACGCCAGCGACCGGCTGTTCGGCACCACGCTCAAAAACGTGGGCTTCACGGTGGCGGGCGGGGAGGTGTTCGGCATCGCCGGCATGGCCGGCAACGGCCAGAGCGAGCTGTTCGCCTGCCTGTCGGGCGAACTGGCCTCCGCGCCCGAGGCGATCGCCATCAACGGGGTCCCGGTCGGCCAGCTCGGCGTCGACGCGCGGCGGCGCATGGGCGCGGCGTTCGTGCCGGAGGAGCGGCTCGGTCACAGCGCGGTGCCCGACTTCGACCTTGTCGAGAACATCGTCCTGTCGCGGCACGGGGCGGGCGATGGCACGGTGTTGGCCGGGCTGCTGCGGCGCGGCGCCGCGCGGCGCACCGCCAAGCGGGTGATCGCGGACATGGCCGTGCGCGCGCCGGGAACCTCGGCGCTGGCGCGGATGCTGTCGGGCGGCAACTTGCAAAAGTTCGTCATGGGGCGCGAGTTGGACCGGGAGCTCGTCCTCCTCGTGGTCAATCAGCCGACATGGGGCGTCGATGCGGGCGCGGCGGCGATGATCCGCCAGGCCGTGGTCGACTTGGCCGCCGGCGGCGCCGCGGTGGTGCTGATCAGCCAGGATCTCGACGAGTTGTTTCAGACGGCCCATCGCATCGCCGTGATCGCGGGCGGGCGCCTCAGCGAGGCGCGCCCGGCCGGCGAAATGAGCCGCACCGATATCGGCCTGTTGATGGGCGCGGGCGAAACGGAGCGGCACCTTGCGCATTGAACTCACCCCGCGCCCGCAGATCCATCCGCTGCGCAGCCTCCTGTCGCCGGTGCTGGCGGTGGTCGCCACGGCGTGCCTCGGCGCGGTGCTGTTCGCCCTCCTCGGCAAGCCGCCGCTGGGGGCGCTCTACGCCTATTTCGTGGAGCCGCTCACCGAAGTGTGGTCGGTGCACGAGCTCGCCCTCAAGGCCGCGCCGCTGATCCTCATCGCCGTGGGCCTGTCGGTCGCCTACCGCTCCAACAACTGGAACATCGGCGCCGAGGGGCAGCTCGTGATGGGCGCGGTCGCCGGCAGCATCATCCCGATCCTGCTGCCGGACGCGTCGGGCGCCTGGGTCCTGCCGGCGATGATGGTGCTCGCCATGGCCGGCGGGGCCGCCTGGGGGGCGATCCCGGCCGTGCTCAAGAACCGTTTCGGCACCAGCGAGATCCTGGTCTCGCTGATGCTCGTCTACGTGGCGAACCTCTTCCTCGACTATCTGGTGCGCGGCCCCTGGCGCGACCCGCAAGGCTTCAACTTCCCCGAATCGCGGGATTTTGGCGCCAGCGCGCGACTGCCGGAGATCCTGTCGATGGGCGAATGGGGTGGGCGGGCCAACTGGGGCATCGTCATCGCCGTCGTCGCCGCGCTGCTGACGCTGCTGCTCGTCTCGCGCACCCTCAAGGGGTTCGAAATCGCCGTGGGCGGGGCCAGCGCCCGGGCCGCCCGCTTCGCCGGCTTCGATGCGCGCGCGACGACGCTGTTCGCGTTTCTCTTTTCCGGCGCGCTGGCGGGGCTTGCCGGCATCGTGGAGGTGTCCGGCGCCATCGGCCAGCTCCAGCCGAGCATCAGCCCCGGCTACGGCTTCACCGCCATCATCGTGGCGTTCCTCGGCCGGCTCAATCCGGTTGCGATCATCGTGGCGGGCTTCCTGCTGGCGCTCAGCTATCTGGGCGGGGAGGCGGCGCAGATCTCGCTCGGGCTGTCGGACCGCACCACGCGCGTCTTCCAAGGGCTGCTCCTGTTCTGCGTGCTGATGAGCGACACCCTGGTGCGCTACCGGGTACGGGTGCACCGGCGGCCGGTGCTCACGGAGCGCGTGACATGATCGAGGCGGTGCTGCTCAGCATCATCACCGCGTCCACCGCGATGCTGCTGGCCGCCTTGGGCGAGGTGGTGGTGGAACGCTCCGGCATCATCAACCTCGGCGTCGAGGGGATGATGGTGGTGGGCGCGGTGAGCGCGTTCGCGGTGGCGCAGATGACGGGCGATGCCTATTGGGGGATCCCCGCGGCCGCCGCGGCGGGGGCGGCGATGGCGCTGCTGTTCGCGATGCTGGCGGTGTGGTTCGCAACCAACCAGGTCGCCACCGGGCTGGCGCTGACGTTGTTCGGGCTCGGCGTCGCGGGGCTGGTGGGCGAACGTTTCATCGGCCTGCCGGGTGTCGGGCTCCAGCCCATCGCCATTCCGGGGCTTGCCGACATCCCCATCGCGGGCCGCGTGCTGTTCCAGCAGAACATCCTGTTCTACCTGTCCATCGTGCTGACAGTCGCCGTCGCGCTCTTCCTGTTCCGATCGCGAGCGGGGCTGCGGCTGCGCGCGGTGGGCGATGCGCCGGCCGCGGCGCAGGCGCTCGGCATATCCGTTTTGCGCATCCGCACGCTGGCGGTGCTGTTCGGCGGTGCCTGCGCGGGGGTCGGCGGGGCGCAGCTCACCCTCGTCTACACGCCGCAATGGATCGAGAACATCACCGCCGGGCGCGGCTGGATCGCGCTGGCGCTGGTGGTGTTCGCGAGCTGGCGGCCGCTGCGCCTGGTGGTCGGCGCCTACCTCTTCGGCGCGGTGACCATCGCCCAGTTCCACGCCCAGGCGTTCGGCGTCGCGATCCCCTCGCAATTCTTGTCGGCGCTGCCCTATATTGCCACCATCGTGGTCTTGGTGCTGATCGCATCCAACAAACGCTTTATGATGATCAACACGCCGGCCGCGCTCGGCCGCCCCTTCGTGCCCGACCGCTAGGGCGGGCCCCGGACTTGCATGCCAATCTCCACATACCTTCAGTAAAAGGGATGATTTCCATGAAACGCCTCGCATTGGTTGCTGCGGCTGCGTTCGCCGCGAGCGGCGCCCTGGCCCAGGACGACATCACCAAGGCCTGCTTTATCTACGTCGGGCCGGTCGGCGATTTCGGCTGGTCCTATCAACACGACCAGGGCCGCCAGCAGCTGGAGGCCGAACTCGAAGGGAAGGTGGAGACCGCCTACCTGGAATCGGTGCCCGAGGGCGCGGACGCCGAGCGCGCCATCGAGCGGTTCGCCCGTTCCGGCTGCGACATCATCTTCACCACCTCGTTCGGCTACATGGACGCCACCAACAAGGTAGCCGGCCGCTTCCCGGACGTGAAGTTCGAGCATGCGACGGGCTACAAGCGCGAGCACCCCAACGTCTCCACCTACAACTCCAAATTCTACCAGGGCCGCTACGTGATCGGGCAGATCGCGGCGAAAATGTCGGAAAAGGGCGAGGCCGGCTATATCGGCTCCTTCCCGATTCCGGAGGTGATCCGCGGCATCAACGCGTTCTTGCTTGGGGCGCGCTCCGTCAATCCGGACTTTTCGCTCAAGGTGGTTTGGGTGAACTCCTGGTTCGATCCGGGCCGCGAGGCCGATGCCGCCGAGGCGCTGATCAACCAGGGTGTCGACATCATCACCCAGCACACCGATTCGACGGCGCCGATGCAGGTGGCCGCCCAGGCCGGCATCCACGCCTTCGGCCAGGCGTCCGACATGATCAAGTTCGGCCCCGAAACCCAGCTCACCGCCATCGTCGACGACTGGGGCCCCTACTACGTCAACCGCGTGAAGGCGGTGCAGGACGGGACCTGGGCGCAGTCCGACACCTGGTACGGATTCGCAGAGGGCAAC
>JAUIJH010000116.1 GCA_030431335.1 Alphaproteobacteria bacterium | reverse complement strand
GACCTGGAGGGGTATGGCCGCGAACTCTCGGCGCGCCGCGATCCCTTCGCATCGACACTGCAGCGGGTTTCCCAGGCGGTTCGCCGCCAGCCGCGCCGCGTCGTCTTCGCCGAGGGCGAGGAGGAGGCGGTGATCCGCGCCGCGGCCTCCTTCGTCAACCAGGAGCTCGGCACCGCGATCCTGATCGGCCGCGAGGAGACGGTGCGCCAGAGCGCCTTCGACGCCGGCATCGAGCTGCGGCCGGGCCTGGAAATCCAGAACGCCCGCCTCACCCGGCGCAACTCCGATTATGCGCAGTTCCTCTATTCCAAGCTGCAGCGCCACGGGCACCTGTTCCGCGACTGCCAGCGCATGATCAACCAGGACCGCAACTATTTCGGCGCCACCATGGTCGCGCTGGGCGATGCCGACGCGATGGTGACGGGCGTGACGCGCAACACCGCCGTCGCGCTCGGCGCGGTGCGCAGCGTCATCGAGGCCAAGCCCGGCCATCGCATCATCGGCGTGTCGCTGGTGCTGTCGCGCGGACGGGCGGTGCTGATCGCCGACACCCTGGTGCACGACGACCCGAGCGCCGCCGAACTCGCCGACACGGCCGAGGAAGCCGCCCGCGTCGCCCGCCGCCTCGGCTACGAGCCGCGCCTTGCCTTGCTCGCGGCGGCCAATTTCGGCAATCCGCCCAGCGAGCGGGCCGACCGGGTGCGCCACGCGGTGGAGATCCTGTCCAAGCGCCGCGTGGATTTCGAGTTCGACGGCGAGATGGCGCCGGACGTCGCCCTCAACCCCAACCTGATGACGGCCTACCCGTTCTGCCGCCTGTCCGGCCCCGCCAACGTCCTGGTGATGCCGGGCCTGGACGCCGCGCAGATCGCGACCAAGATGCTGCAGGAGCTCGGCGGCTCCACCTTGCTCGGGCCGATCCTCGTCGGCCTCGACAAGCCGATCCAGATCACCCCGCTCGGTTCGCGCGATTCGGACATCGTGAACATGGCGGCGATCGCGAGCTTTGGCGTCAACTGAGGGTGCCGCTGCAACACCGCACCAAGCGCCGGGGCGCCATTTGAGGTCCCCCGGCGATCGCCGCGAACCGAACCGGGATCGCGGCCGGAACACCGGACGGGCGCGCCGATGACGCCGCACCTGTCCATCATCGTGTGCACGCTCGACCGCTACGACCTGCTCGAGGCGTGCCTCGCCCACCTCGCGCGCCAGCGCACGCCGCCGGCCTTCGAGGTCATCGTCGTCGACAATTCCGACACCGAGGACGGCGACGCGCGCATCAAGGAGATGGTCGCGCAGGCGGGCGCCGAGGCGTCCGGCACCTTCGTCTATCGCCACGGCCGCGGCCCCAACCTGTCCACCGCCCGCAACGAAGGGCTGCGCGCGGCGCGTGGGGCGCTGATCGCCTACGTCGACGACGACCTTCTGATGCCGCCCGGCTGGGTCGCCACCGTCGCCGATGTCCTGGAACGCACCGAGGCCGACTGCGTCCTCGGCCTGGTCGAGCCGGAGCTGCTGCCCGGCGGCGCGAACCCGGAGCTGGCCCACCATTTCCTGCGCGCCCTGGCCCTCGACGAGGGGGCGGCGATCCTGCCCAACCGCTACGGCTTCACGCCCGGCGCGCGCACGTGCAACGTCGTCTTCCGCCGCGTCACGACCTTCGGGCGTGGCATCAAGTTCGACCCCGCCTTCGGCCGCAGCGGCGGCGAGGACCAGGACGTGTTCGTGCGCCTCGCCAAGGCGGGCCCGTTCAAGGTGGTCTATTCGCAAGAGGCGGTGGCGCGGGAGCTGATCCCGCCGGAACGGCAGAACGTCGGCTATCTGTGCCGGCGCGAGTTCCGCGGCGGACAGGTGTTCGTGCGGGTGCTGGCCAAGAACGGCGGCCGGCCGGCGTGGATCACCGGCCTCACCCACCGCGCCATCGGCATTGCCCAATGGCTGCGCGCCACCTGGCATCTGATGCGCGACCCGGGCAAAGTCGAGACCCGCATCGCGCGGGCCTCCGCCGCCGGCAAGGCCGCCTGGCGCCGGCCCGACGTGCCCGGCCCCTATCGCTGAAGAGGCGAAAAGCGCGGCCCCCGCGCCGCGCCGGCAGCCCGGGCATGGGCCGAGGGCCGCCTACTCCCGCGTCAGCGTCAGGTAGCGCGAAGGCCGCCCCTCGCGGCGCGCCTTGTCCTCGTAGCGGGTGCCGGGCCAGTGCGGCCACGGCGTCTCGCTGTCCTGGGTGAGGCTGAATTGCGGGTGCGCGGCCACATGATCGCGCGTCCACTTCACGTAGCCCGCGATGTCGGAGGCGAAACGCACCGTCCCGCCCGGCACGACCACGCGCGCGAGCCGGTCGAGCCCCGGCGTGCTGATGAAGCGGCGCTTCCAGTGGCGCTGCTTGTGCCAGGGGTCGGGGTAGAGCACGTCGACCCGCTCCAGCGCGGCGGGTGGCAGCCAGTCGAGCACCTGCCGCGCGTCGCCCTGGTGGAAGCGCACGTTGGCGAGGCCGGCCTCGCGGGCCGCGCGCACGGCCCGCGCCAGGCCGGTCTCGAACGGCTCGATGCCGATGAGGCCCACCTCGGGTTCCCGCCCGGCATGTTCGATGAGATGCTCGCCGCCGCCGAACCCCACCTCCAGCCGCACCGCCCGCTTGCCGGGCAGAAGGGCCGCGAGATCGCACGGCCGGTCGATGTCGAACAGCAGCGGATCGGCCGGGTCCACGCGCAACCCGCTGGCGCCGACGCGGCGCCCATAGATGCCGTCGACGCTGCCGCGCTTGGCCATCGCCGGCGCGAGCGGCTTTTCGAAGAACACGCGGTCGAAGCCCTCTTCGTGCCGCCGGGCCACCTCGGTGTAGCCGCGCGCGCGGTAGAGGGCGAGGTTCCCGGCCATCGCCGCGTTGGTGTAGAGCGCCAGCGTGCCCGCTCCGGCCGCCCGCGCCCGCTCCTCCACCGCCTCGATCAGCGCCGAGCCCACGCCCTGCCCCTGCGCCGCCGGCGTCACGGCCACGGTGATCAGCGATGCGGTGGGGCGGGCCAGGGCATAGGTCGCGAAGCCGCGAACGGCGCCGTCCGCGACGGCGACCAGCGCTTCGCCGCGCGCGATGGCGTCGGCATGCGCCTCGTCCATCGGCGCCGGGCGGCGGCCGATGGCGGCGATATAGGGGGCGAAGGCCTCCTCGGCGATGACGGCGAGGCGGTCGGCGTCGGCCGGCCGCGCGCGCCGGATCGAGACGTCAGACTTCGGCCGCGAGGGCGTCCGCGAGATCGGTCTTCTCCCAGGAGAAGCCGCCATCGGCATCGGGCTCACGCCCGAAATGGCCGTAGGCGGCGGTGCGGGCGTAGATGGGGCGGTTGAGCTGCAGCGCCTGGCGGATGCCGCGCGGCGACAGGTCGATCACGCGCCCGATGGCGGCCTCGATCACGTCCTCGGGCACCTTGCCCGTGCCGGCGGTGTCGACATAGACGGACAGCGGCTGCGACACGCCGATGGCGTAGGCGAGCTGCAGCGTGCAGCGGTCGGCGAGCCCGGCGGCAACCACGTTCTTGGCCACGTAGCGGGCCGCGTAGGCCGCGGAACGGTCCACCTTGGTGGGATCCTTGCCGGAGAAGGCGCCGCCGCCGTGGGGCGCCGCGCCGCCATAGGTGTCGACGATGATCTTGCGGCCGGTGAGGCCGGCGTCGCCGTCGGGACCGCCGATCTCGAACTTGCCGGTGGGGTTCACGTACCAGACGGTCTTTTCGGTGATCCAATCGGCCGGCAGCACCTCACGGATGTAAGGCTCCACCACGGCCCGCACGTCCTCGGAGGTCATCGACCCGTCCAGATGCTGCGTCGACAGCACGATGGAGGTGCAGGCGACGGGCACGCCGTTCTCGTAGCGCAGCGTCACCTGGCTCTTGGCGTCGGGGCCGAGCTGGGGCGCCTCGCCGGATTTGCGCGCCGCGGCGAGGCGGTGCAGGATCGCGTGGCTGTAGAAGATCGGCGCCGGCATCAGCACCGGCGTCTCGCGGCAGGCGAAGCCGAACATGATGCCCTGGTCGCCCGCGCCCTCGTCCTTGTTGCCGGCCGCGTCCACGCCCTGGGCGATGTGGGCCGACTGCGCGTGCAGATAGACCTCCACCGACGCCTTCTGCCAGTGGAAGCCGTCCTGCTCGTAGCCGATGTCCTTGATGGCCGCGCGTGCCAGTTCCTCGACGCGGGCGGCGTCGATGGAGGCCGGGCCGCGCGTTTCACCCGCGATCACCACGCGATTGGTGGTGGCGAGGGTTTCGCAGGCCACGCGCGCTTCGGGCATCGCGGCCAGATAGGCGTCCACGACCTCATCGGAAATGCGGTCGCACACCTTGTCGGGATGGCCCTCGGAAACTGATTCGCTGGAAAAGAGGTATGACTGTCGAGCCAAGGCTGCAAACCTTCGTGCGGGGAAGCATCGCCGGGCGCGGCGGAATTGCGCACGGAGACAAGAAATGGAACTAACGGCCGATCGGCCGTCGTTCGTCTTCCGCTTCAATCATTTTTCGGTGTCGAAGGTCAACTGGAGCATGACACGCTGACATCGAAACATGCCGGCGTGCCCCCTTTGACCGCCCATTCGACCGCCCATTCGACTGCCCATGTGCTGGGCCCGGTTGCGCTCACGTGTAGCCGAAACGAGGGGCGCGCGCCTCGCCCGTACCGCCTCGGTCCCGCCGCGCATCGCGGCCGGCACGGCGGACCGGCGCGATCCGGTCGCGCCGAACGGCGTCGTCCAGCCGGCGCCACGGTGCGGCACGCCGGCTCGTTCGTATGCTCGCTCTAGCGGTTGGCGTCGGCCAGCGTCTCGACCAGGTCGATCACGCGGCGACGGATCCGGGCGTCGGTGATCCGCGTAAAGGCCTTGGCCAGCGCGTGCGCTTCGCTCGGGCTGCTGAGCGGAACCTCGAAGCTGGCCGACGCGTCCTCGGCCACGCCGGCGAAGGCGATGGCATCGGCCCTGGCGAGGTTGAGCGGGCTCGCCTCCTCGAAGAAGAAGGACACCGGCGCGCTCAGGATCTCGGAGATCTCCTGCAACCGGCTGGCGCCGATGCGGTTGGTGCCTTTTTCGTACTTCTGGATCTGCTGAAAGGTCACACCGAGTTGCTCACCCAGCTTTTCCTGGGTCATGCCGACCATCGTGCGCCGCAACTTCAGACGGCTTCCGACGTGAATATCGATAGGGTTGGGCTGCTTGCGAGGCGCCATCGTTCCACACTGCTGCGTTGTCATGTCTCACTAACCTCATATACGCGGGCTTACCGAACGCCATTCTCGGAGGCCGTTGCGTCGCCGATCATGCGAGACGAACGGGGTGTGCCACGTTTAGTTGCATATATACAAGCTAAAAGTGTTATATACAAGTTTAAATCCAGTTAATGCGGGTGAAATTCCCGTCATCCGCGAGAAATGCGTCGCGGTCTTCGCAACCACCAGAACAAGGTCGCGCCGCACAACCATAAACCGAAGAGAGGCCAGTCGCCAACCTTTGCGTACAACGCGAAGCGGCTCGCCGGCAGCGTCGCCTCGATCGCCCCGACCGCCTTCAGAGGCAGCCGCTCGACGGTGCGGCCGGCGCTGTCGATCATCGCGCTGATGCCGGTATTGGCCGCCCGCGCTACGGGAATGCCCCGCTCGATGGCGCGCAGTTGCGCATGGCGCAGATGCTGGCGCGGCCCCGGCGTGTTGCCGAACCAGGCGTCGTTGGTGACGTTGACGATCCACGCCGCCGGCGGCGCCGCCGTGACATGGGGAAAAATCACCTCGTAGCAGATCAGCGGCTGGAACGGCGGCAGGCCGGCGGTCGCGACGGTCATCGGTGCCTCGCCCGGCACGAACGACTGGTCGCGCGCCGCCAGCGCCGTGAGGCCGAGCCGGCTCAGCAGGCCGGCTAGCGGCACATACTCGCCGAACGGCACCAGGTGGACCTTGTCGTAGCGTTGGCGCGAGATCCCGTCCGGCCCGATCACCGTGACCGTGTTGCGCGTCTGCCGGCCCGTCTCGGTCAACAGCACCTCGGCGGCGCCGGTGATCAGCACCGTCGCGGGCGCCAGCGCCTCGGCGAGCTCGGTCTGCTCCAGGCTCGGCGCGCGGTAGAGGAACGGGATCGCCGTTTCCGGCCAGATCACGGCGGCGGGCCGCGCCGCGTCCGGCCCGCCCCGGGTGAGGACGAGGAGGCGCTGCCAGATCGAATTGCGCAGCACCGGATCCCATTTGTCGTTCTGCGGCACGCCCGGCTGCACGATGCGCACCAGCGGCGCGTCGGCGGCGGGTGGCGGCAGGGTGAGGAGGCGGTAGGCGCCGAAGGCGGCCATCGCGGCCAGCACCGCCCCGACCGGCGCGGCGAGCCAGCGGCTGCGCCGTTCGCACAGCGCCGCCGGCAGCGCGCCCAGCAACACGGCGGCCACCGCCATCCCGTTGACGCCCACCGCCGACGCGCTCTGCGCCATCAACGCGGTCTGCGTCAGGCCCACGCCGATCGCGTTCCAGGGAAAGCCGGTCAGCACGACACCGCGCAGCCACTCGCTGAAGCTGAGGGCGAGCGCCAGGCTCACCGCCCGCCAAGCCAGCGTCGGCGGCGCGAGGCCGGCCAGCGCGGTCGCCAGCGCCGTGAACGGCGCAAGCAGGAGCGGCAGCCCGACGACGGCGAACGGCAGCAGCACCGCATAGCGGTCCGCCTCCACCAGGAAGGCGGCGCCGATCCACCACAACCCCATCAAATGGGCGCCGAAGCCGAAGGCCGCCCCGAGCAGCGCCCGCTCCAGGATCGGGCGCCGCGCGTGGCGCTCGCCCACCTCCATCAGCAGCAGCAGCGCGGAGAACGCGAGGAGGCCGGGCACGAAATCGTAAGGCGGAAAGACGAACGCCAGGCCCACCCCGCTCAAGGCGGCCAGGAGCAGGCGCGGCAGGCGACGCGCCAGAAGGCGGCCGAGCGCCTCGTTCAAACGCACGGCAATCGCCATAGTCGGATCCCGCTTCGCTCGCTGCCACGCCCCCCCGCCGGGGCGAAGCCGGGCATCATCCCCGCCACCGCCGCGGGCCCACCGGGCCGCGGCGCATCCATCGGCTCCGGCCGTGCCGGCGGGCAGCGCCGCCGAGCCTGTCGCGCCCGAGCCGAAAACGACAGGCCCTTCAAATGAACGGGGCGGCAGGTGTTCCCCGCCGCCCCGATCTCAGGCGTGGTGGCCGCGCTAGGCCGAGGTCGCCTCGGCCGCGGTCGCCCCCTGCGCCAATTCGTGCTCGTGCACCGTCACCTTGACGCGCTTGATGCGCCGCGGGTCGGCGTCGAGAACCTCGAACTCGAGGCCCGGAAGCTCGTCGGCCGAAACCAGTTCGCCCCGCACCGGCACACGGCCCAGGATGGCGAACACCACGCCGCCCAGGGTGTCGACATCGTCGAGGAATTCGCGCTCGGGCAGCGTGTAGCCCGATTCCTCCTCGAAATCCTCCAGCAGCACCCGCGCGTCGGCGTACCAGACGCCCGGCTCGCCGGAGGTCATCGTCGGTTCGGCCGGCCAGTCGTACTCGTCCTCGATATCGCCGACGACGGTCTCCAACAGGTCTTCCAAAGTCACCAGCCCGTCGGTGCCGCCGTATTCGTCCACCACCAGCGCGAGCTGGGTGCGGTTGGCCTGCATGCGCACCATCAGGTCCATCGCCGGCATCGAGGGCGGGACGAACAGGATCGGCCGCATGATATCGAGCGCCGACAGCGGGCGCGCGAGGTCGACGGTGCTGAAGTTCAGGATCTCGTCCGCGGTCGCCTCCTCGGCGATGCGGATCATCACATCCTTGGCGTGGACGAAGCCGAGCGGATCGTCCAGCGTTCCGCGATAGACCGGCAAACGCGAATGGCCGGCCTCTCGGAATTTCTTCATCAGCTCGGAAATCGAAATGTCTTCCGATACCGCGTCGATGTCGGCGCGCGGCACCATGACGTCCAAAATCCGAACATCGCGCAACGACAATATGTTTTGCAAAAGGCGGCGTTCTTCAGCGGTGAAGATCGCATCCTCGGCGGCATCTTCGGCAAGCGCTTGGGCTAGATTTTCGCGAATGCCTTCATTGCCTCTGAGGCCGAATATGGTGAGGACCCGGTCAAACCAGCCCTCTTCGACCATTGCTCTATTTGCGGCGACCGAGCCATTCGACCCAGCCGCGCGGAGACTATCTGTGTCAGCCATTGTTCCTTTGAGCGCCTCGACGCTCTTTCAACTCCCCAGATAAGGGTCGGGTATCCCCAGCCCTGCCAAAACTTCGATCTCTGTCGCTTCCATCGTCAGACGCTCCGCCTCATCCATATGGTCGAACCCAAGGAGGTGGAGCAGACCGTGAAGCGTCAGATGGGTGGTGTGGTGTTCGATTGGAATGCCCCGCTCGTCCGCCTCGCGCATCATCACGTCGTAGGCGAGCGCGACGCTGCCCAGGTCGTGCGGCGAACCGGCGTCCGCCGCCACGTCCGAGATTGCCTCGCCCGATGGGAAGGCGAGCACGTTGGTCGGCGCGTCCTTGCCGCGGAACGTCCTGTTCAGTGACCTTATCGCATCGTCCGTCGTAAACACGATCTCGCTTCTCGCAGCACCGGGGCCCGTGAGACCACCCGCAACCATAGCGTGCAATACCGAATCGGCCACGTCAAGCGGATTGCAGCGATGCCAGCGCTCGTCTTCGATAAGGATTTCTGCGCAAAACGCGGCCGGCCCGGCGAGGAGATCGTCCCCCTCCTCCGGCAACTCAGCACGGGACAGCGCCTCAAGCGCCTCTGTCATCCCTCATGGGCCTTCGTTTGCGGTGTCCGCATCGTACGCCGCAACGATCCGCGCCACAAGCTCGTGTCGCACCACGTCCTCCGCGCGGAAGCGGATCTGGGCGATGCCGTCCACATTCTTGAGGATCCGCGTGGCCTCCCACAGGCCCGACGGCACGCCCGGCGGCAGGTCGATCTGCGTCGGATCGCCCGTCACGATCATGCGCGACCCCTCGCCGAGCCGGGTCAGGAACATCTTCATCTGCATCGCCGTGGTGTTCTGCGCCTCGTCCAGGATCGCCACGGCGTGGTTCAGCGTGCGCCCGCGCATGAAGGCGAGCGGCGCCACCTCGATCACCCCCTGGCTGAAGCCGCGGTCCACCTTGTCGGCCGGCATCATCTCGTACAGCGCGTCGTAGAGGGGGCGCAGGTACGGGTCCACCTTCTCCTTCATGTCGCCGGGCAGGAAGCCGAGCCGCTCGCCCGCCTCCACCGCCGGGCGCGACAGAATGATGCGGTCGACCAGCCCCCGCTCCAGGCACTGCGCCGCGTAGGCGACGGCGAGGAAGGTCTTGCCGGTGCCGGCCGGGCCGATGCCGAACACCATCTCGTTGGTTTCCATCGCGCGGATGTAGGCGTTCTGCATCGGCGAGCGCGCCTCGACCTGACGCTTGCGCGTCGCGATCTGGGCCACCGATTCGGCTCGCTCGATGGTGGGCAGCGACAGCTGCCGGTCGTTGAGGCGATTGATGCGTACCGCTCCTTCAACGTCGGCGCCGCGGATCTCGTGCCCGCGCTTGGCGCGCTTATAAAGATGCTGCAGGACCGCGACGGACTGGTCGACGCCCTCCGCGCCGCCCCGCAGCGTCACCTCGTTGCCGCGGGCGACGATATCGATATGGCACTTGCCCTCGATCATTGCGAGGTGGCTGTCGCCGACGCCGAACACCGCCTGCGCCAGCGCGGCGTCTTCGAACACGAGGGTGCGAACCTCGTCCTCGGCCTGGCGCAGCGTCAAGCGGCGTCTCTGCGCATGCCGGCGGGGGCGCCGAACAGGCTGTTGCCTTGCGCCGAAGAGATCGCGACCTCGACGATCTCGCCGACCTGTCCCGCCTCGGCGGGGATGTGGACGGGCTGCAGGTAGGGCGAGCGGCCCACCCACTGGCCGGGCTTCTTGCCGGGTTTTTCGATCAGCACGGGCAGCGTTCGGCCGACGCAGCCTGCGTTGAAGGCGCGCTGCTGCTCGGTGAGCAGCGCCTGCAGGCGTTGCAGCCGCTCCGCCTTCACCGGCTCGGGCACCTGGTCCTCGCGCCCGGCGGCGGGCGTGCCCGGCCGCGGCGAATACTTGAACGAATAGGCCGACGCGTAGCCGACGTCCCGGGTCAGCGCCATGGTCGCCTCGAAATCGGCGTCGCTCTCGCCGGGGAAGCCGACGATGAAATCGCCCGACAGCGCGATATCGGGCCGGGCGGCGCGGATGCTCTCGATCAGCGCGCGGTATTGCCCAGCAGTATGCTTGCGGTTCATCGCCTTGAGCACCTTGTCCGATCCCGCCTGTACCGGCAGATGGAGATAGGGCATCAGCTTGGGTTCGTCGCGGTGCGCGGCGATAAGATCGGCGCTCATGTCGTTGGGGTGGCTGGTGGTGAAGCGCAGCCGCGCGAGCCCCGGCAGCGCCGCGAGCCGCTCCACCAGCGCGGCAAGGCTGGCCGTCCCGCCCATGCCGTCCGGCCCGCGATAGGCGTTGACGTTCTGGCCGAGCAGCGTGATCTCGCGCACGCCCGCGTCCACCAGCCGCTCCGCCTCCGCGAAGATCGCCGCCACCGGCCGCGAAACCTCTCCCCCGCGCGTATAGGGCACCACGCAGAAGGCGCAGAACTTGTCGCAGCCCTCCTGCACGGTGAGGAACGCGGTCACCCCCCGCGCGGTGATCGCCCGCTTTTGCGGCGCGGCGAGGTGGGCGAACTTGTCCTCCGCCAGATCCGTCTCGACCGGCGCCTCGCCCCTCTGCGCCTTCGCGATCAGCTCCGGCAGGAGGTGATAGGCCTGCGGGCCGACCACGAAGTCGACGCGCGGCTGGCGGCGGATGATCTCCTCGCCCTCCGCCTGCGCGACGCAGCCCGCCACCCCGATCAGCGCCCGCTCGCCCTTCAGCCGGCCGAGCTCGGAATAGACCTTTTCGGCCGCCTTCTCGCGGATATGGCAGGTGTTGAGCAGGATGAGATCGGCGCCCTCGGCCGCATCCGCCATCTCGTAGCCCTGGCGTGCCAGCTCGTCCGCCATGCGCGTGGCGTCATAGACGTTCATCTGGCAGCCGTAGCTCTTGATAAAAGCGCGCTTGCTCATGCCCTCTCGCGGGTTTTCGACGACTTCTTCCTCTGCCGCACCATGCGGCCCGCCGTCGCCTCGCCGACGAGGTGGCGAACGACGTCCTCGGCCGCCTTGGCGGTGCGCTTGCGGTCCGCGCCATCGGTAAAGGGTACAGGATCGGCGAACATCACGTCCACGTCGATAACGCCGTGGTTCAGCACCCACCAAAGGTGACCGGCCATGTCCATGTCGCCGTACCAGGCGACGCGGGGCTTGTGGAAGCGGCCCATCGGCACGCCGTGCAGCTGGGTGTAGTTGATGGCTAGCGGCTGGATCGTCGCGGTTCCGCCGCCGGCGATCTGCGCGGCGCGCGCCACGCCCCCCACCAGCGCCGTGCGGAACGGCAGCACGTGGATGCCGTTGGAACTCGTCCCCTCGCCGAACAGCACCAGCACGTCGCCCTTGCCCAGGCGCTCGGCGATCTCGGCGGTGATCTCGCCGGTCTTGGCGCGGCGCTCGCGGTCGACGAACACAGAGCGCTGCAACTTGGCGAACAGGCCGAAGATCGGCCATTTCGCCACCTCGGCCTTGGAGATGAACGACAGCTCCATCACCGAGCCGAGCACCATGATGTCGAGCCAGGACACGTGGTTGGAAATGAGGAGCAGCGGCCGCTCGGGCGCCGGCGCGCCGTGCACGTGGACGCGCACGCCCACCAGCCGCACGGCCGCACGATGCCACCACAGCGGCAGGCGGCGCATCCAGCGCTCGCTCTTCAGCGCCATCGCGAGATATTGCAGCGGGATGAGCACGAGCGACACCAACACCAGCCCAACGATTGCGAGAACGGCGCGGATGAATGTCATGGCGGCGGTGTCAGGTCCTCAAGGGGTGGAGCGATTGCAGTGCGAGCCGCATCGTTAACGCTTTTTGCCGCCCGCCGTCACCATTGGCGTAATATTCGGGGCGTTCGCCGACGATTTCGAAGCCCGCGCGGGTGTAAAGCGCACGCGCGGGGGCGTTGGCCGGGTCAACCTCGAGAAACACATCGCTGACGCGTTCGGCATAAAGATGGCGCAACGCCGCGTCGAGCAGCATCCGGCCCACGCCGGCTTTGCGGTGACGGGGCAGCACGGCCATCGTCAGGATTTCGGCCTCGTCGGCGGCGACGCGCACGGTGATGAAACCGATCGGCCGGCGGCTCGCCGTGGCCGAGCCGCGGCGCGCGACGAACGTCGCCACACCCTTGCCGTCGTTGAGCACGGCTTGCTCGTCGGCGGACCAGGGTGCGGGGAAGGATTGCGCGTGAATCTCCTCCAGCGTGTCGAAATCGGCCGGGCGGACCGTGTCGACGGTGCGGGGCGCGGAAAGCCAGGCGATCATGGGGCCAACCTCGTCATGGGTGGAGTTGGCCACAACCATCAGGCACGCACCAGAGATTTGTGCGATTGCGGCACGGCATCCACGTCTGAAAGGTAGAGCGCGCGCGGCGCCCGGCCCTCGCTGGGTCCTTCCGCCGCATGGGCCAGCGCGATCATGGCGAGCGCGTCCACGGCCTCGCCCGCCCCCACCGCCGCGATGGCGCTTGCCGGCCCCACGACGGTCGCGCCATGCCGCTGCGCCAGCGCCGCCGCCTCCGCGGCCGGCATCCGCGCCGCGACGCCGCAGGGCTCGTGCGCGCCGAGATAGAGCCCCGCGTAGACCGCGCCGTGACGGGCATCGACCACCGCCAGCGCCGGCCATCCGCCCTGCCGCGCCAGCACCTCCAGCGTCGAGATGCCGACGGCCGGAACGCCGAGCGCCATCGCCAGCCCCTTGGCGTAGGCGATGCCTACCCGCACCCCGGTGAAGGAGCCCGGCCCCACGGTGACCGCGATGCGGGCGATGTCGGCCCAGGCCAGGCCGGCCGCCTCCAGCGCGGCGAGGGCGTGGCCGGTGATCGCCTCCGCGTCGCCGCGCGAGGGCGCGATCGACGCGCCACGCACGAGCCCGGCCTCCACCACCGCGGCCTGGCAGTGCTCCAGCGCGGTGTCGATCGCCAGGATCGGCATCAGGCGACGGGGCGCACTTCCTGCACCTCGGGAATGAAGTGGCGCAGCAGGTTCTGGATGCCCATCTGCAGCGTCATCGTGGAGGAGGGGCAGCCGGCGCAGGCGCCGCGCATCGAAAGGTGCACCACCCCGTCCTTGTAGGCGCGGAAGATGATGTCGCCGCCGTCGCCGGCGACGGCCGGGCGCACCCGCTCGTCGAGGATCTCCTTGATCATCGCCACCGTGGCGGCGTCGGCCTCGGCGAACTCCTCGCCCTCGCTCTCCACGGGCGCGGCGGACGGATCGTCCACCACCGCGTCGCCCGACAGGTAGTGCTCCATGATGGCGCCGAGGATGGCGGGCTTCAGGTGCTCCCACGCCGTGCCGTCCTTGGAGACGGAAATGAAGTCGCTGCCGAGGAACACCCCGGTCACGCCCTCGACGGCGAACAGGCGCTGCGCCAGCGGCGAGATCGCCGCGTCGTCGGCGCTGCGGAACTCGAGCACGCCGGCTTCCATCACCGTCTTGCCCGGCAGGAATTTCAGCGTCTCCGGATTCGGCGTCGCTTCGGTCTGGATGAACATCGATCTCTCCCCAGGCGGTTCAAAGCCGCCGCGAAGTTTGCGTACACCCATCACATATGGGTCAGCGACCCCGCGAGCAACCGTGACACGCATCCGTCGCGCTCACATATGTGGTGTAGCACGCAAGGAGAGCCCGATGGCCAACCCCGCTCCCGGCTTCAAAACCCGTCCCGACCACGAGATCACGCTCTCGCCCGGCCGCGCCGCCGTGGTGCGCTATATCGGAAAGGTGGTGGCGCAGACCGACGAGGCGGTGCTTCTGCGCGAAAGCCGCTACCCCGCCCGCGCCTACCTGCCCCGCACCGCCGTGACGGCGACGCTGCACCCGGCGCCCCGCACCACCCACTGCCCCTTCAAGGGCGACACCGTCTATTTCGATCTCGAAATCGACGGCGAGCGCATCGCCGAGGCGGCCTGGTCCTACGAGGCCCCGTTCGACGAGATGGTCGCCATCACCGATCTCGTCTCCTTCGACGACCGCTTCGCCGTGGAATTCGCCCAACCCTGAGCCGGCCTAGGGGCGGGTCGGCGCGCCCGCCAGCGACAGGTCGACATAGACCAAGCGGTGGTCGGACGCGGCGTCGAGGGCGGCCTGCGGGTGGCCCTCGCCGTACCAGGCCACGCCGCTCGCGAGGGGCGCGCCGAGATTGGCCGAAGGCAGCACGTAGTCCACTCGGAGCCCGCCGCCGAACTCGGCGGTCGCCGTGCCGTGGCTGGAGCGCGGCAGCGGATCGGCGATGGCCAGATGCGCCAGCAGTTGCGCGATGGCGCCCGGCCGGGAATCGCCGCGCTCGGGGTCGGCATTGAGGTCGCCCATCACCACGAAGCGGGCGCCCGGCGGCAGCCCGCCGGCCAGCCCCGCATCGTCGGCGAGATAGTCCGCGCCCTCGATGATATCGACCAGGAGGCGGATCTCGTCGCTGTTGCGGCGCCCGTTCCAGTCGCGCGCGTCGTCGAACACCGGCGGCGTCGGATGCGCGGCGAGCACCCACACCCGGCCGCCCCCCGTCTCCACCGGCACCGCGAGGTGCGTCTTCGACGACACCGGCAGCACCGCCTGCGCCTGCGGCGAATAATAGGAGGCCGGCATCAGGTTGCCCGGCATGTCGCGCCACAACAGGTTCGCGTAGGTGCGCGGCGTGCCCAGCGGCAACCGCGACAGTAGCGCGAAGGCATAGTGCCCCTCGTGCCGGCCGAACCCGCGCGCATCGTTCGGCCCGCCGACGGCGCCGTCGCCGTCGATGTCGATTCCGGTCGGCACGCCGGTGTTGCTGGGCGGATAAAATGTGTGTGGATAATCGATCGGCGCCGCCCCGTTCTGCGACACGGCGAGATACGCGGCCAGAAAAAGCGCCAGCGAACGGCCGGCGGCGTCGCGGTCGAGTTCCTGCAAGAGGAGCACGTCGGGCCGCACCCGCTGGATGATCTCGGCCACCTGGCGCGCCTGCGCGTCGCCGCCCCCATCGAGGCGCGCCACCAGGGCGCCGGCCTCCGGCGCGTTGAGCGCGGCGTTGAAGGTGGCGAAGCGCACCGCTCCCGGCTCGGCGGCCGACAGCGGCTCAGCGAGGATCGCCACCAGCAGGATCGCGACGAGGCGCATCGGCGTCCCTCCGCGCGGCGCCGCCGCGCACGGCTACCCGCTCACGAGGGAGAGGTGGCGCTTGCGGTCGAACACCTTGAGCACCTGCGCCAACTCGTGGCCCCGCTTCAGAATGACGCCCTGCGCCGAGATCACCGCGTAGGCGCCCTGCCGTCGCGACAGCTTGGGCGTCTTGGTGACCCGGTACATCGGCACCTCTCCCATGCGGCGATAAATGGAGAAGACGGCCTCTTCGCGTCCGTGGTCGAGCGCATAGTCGCGCCACTCGCCGGCGGCCACCATCCGCCCGTAGACGCGCAATATCTCCGACAATTCCTTGCGCTGGAATGCGACGATGGCCGGCACCGGCTTGCCCGATCCGCTTGCCGCTGCGGGAGCCGTCCTTGGCCGCAGCGGCACCACCTGGGGTATCTCTTCAGCCTCCGCCATGACACCTCGTCTTGATGCTCACCGGCAAAGTCTGAACCCGATCCGACGTCGGTGCAACCGCCCTTGATCCGCGGCCCCGTCCGGCTCATCTGTAGGAACAACCTCTCCTTGAACCGATTGATGATGACACAGACCGCCGAAAAACGCCCCTTCGAAGCCGATGTCGCCCGCCTCCTGCACCTGATGGTGCATTCGGTCTATTCGACGCCCGACGTGTTTTTGCGCGAGTTGATCTCCAACGCCGCCGACGCGTGCGAAAAGCTGCGACAAACCGCGCTCACCCAGCCCGACCTCGCCGCCGGCGACGGCGAGCTGAAGATCGCCCTCACCGTCGACCCGGAAAACAAGACCCTCGCGATCGCCGACAACGGCATCGGCATGAGCCGCGAGGAGCTGATCGAAAATCTCGGCACCATGGCCCGCTCCGGCACGGAAAAATTCCGCCAGGCGCTGGAGGAGAAGGACGAGGGCAAGGCGCTGATCGGCCAGTTCGGCGTCGGCTTCTATTCCGCCTTCATGGTCGCGCACGAGGTGGTGGTGACGAGCCGCGCCGCCGGCGCCGACGAGGCGTGGACCTGGCGCTCCGACGGATCGGGCGAGTTCGAGATCGCCCCCGCGGCGATCGAAGACGCGCCCGCCCGCGGCACCGTCGTGCTCCTCAAGCTGCGCGAGGACCACACCGAATACGCCGACGAGGCCGCCATCGAGCGCCTCGTCAAGCACCACTCGGCGCACGTGCCGGTGCCCATCACCATCGAGAAGGTGGGCGACGACGCCCGCCGCGAGCTGGTCGACGGCAAGGCGCTGTGGGCCCGCCCGCGCGCGGAGATCACCGAGGAAGAGTACACCGAATTCTACCGCTTCACCGCCGGCGCGTTCGACCAGC
Source organism: Alphaproteobacteria bacterium (assembly GCA_030431335.1). Lineage (GTDB taxonomy): Bacteria > Pseudomonadota > Alphaproteobacteria > Rhizobiales > Amorphaceae > Acuticoccus. The sequence goes on along the minus strand of JAUIJH010000116.1, from coordinate 667 downwards.
CGGCGCTCACCATCCACACCCGCGCCGAGGGGCGGCACGAATACACCGCCCTCCTGTTCGTGCCGGAGATGGCGCCGTTCGACCTGTTCGATTCCGAGCGCAAGGGCCGCGTGAAGCTCTACGTGCGCCGCGTGTTCATCACCGACGAGGCGCCGCTGCTGCCGGCCTATCTGCGCTTCGTGCGCGGGCTGATCGATTCGGAGGATCTGCCGCTCAACCTGTCGCGCGAGATGCTGCAGACCAACCCGATGCTGGCGCAGATCAAGACCGCGATGACCAAGCGCGTCCTCACCGAGATGAAGAAGCTCGCCGACAAGGACGCCGACAAATACAAGAGCGTGTGGGATGCGTTCGGCGCCGTCCTCAAGGAAGGCCTCTACGAGGACGCCGAGCGGCGCGACGAGATCTACGCCCTTTGCCGCTTCGCCACCACCAAGTCGCCCGAAGGCGGCCGTTCGCTCGCCGAATACGTGGCGGACATGAAGGAGAACCAGACGGCGATCTACTACGTCGTCGGCGAGAACCGCGAGCGCATCGCCGCGTCGCCGCACCTCGAGGGCTTTTCCGCCCGCGACATCGAGGTGCTGCTCCTGTCCGACCCGGTGGACGCCTTCTGGGTTCGCACGGCGCTCGGCTTCGAGGGCAAGCCGTTCAACTCCATCACCCA
>JAUIJH010000115.1 GCA_030431335.1 Alphaproteobacteria bacterium | reverse complement strand
GCGCCCCCGGCACGCGCCGCAGCACCGCCTTGGCCGCGTCGAACAGGCCCGCCGTGAGCTGCGCGTGGAAGGCGACGAAGCCCATCAGCAGGAACATCGGCACCGCGCTCATGGTCCAGCTGGCGACGAAGCTGTAGGGCGTGTTGGACAGGATCCCCAGCGCCGGCCGCACGCCGAGCAGCGCCGCGATGCCGCCGAAGGATACGCTGATCAAGGCGATCGCCACCGGCACGCGCAGGAACAGCAGCGCAAACAGCGCCGCGATGCCCCAAAAGCCGGTCTCGACGCTCATCTCAGCGCACGCCGCGCACGGCTTGGACGGCGCGCAGCAGCGTCACCATCGCGGCCAGCACGAACCCCAGCGGCGGCAGGAAATAAGTCGGCCAGATGGGCACCCGGTAGCCCAGGACATCGACGAACGAGCCGATGGCGAAGTTCTTCAGCGCCGTCTCCCACGTCACCCACGCGATCACCCCGTAGATGGCGCACGCGAGCAGCGCCACCAGCACATCGCTGATCCGCCGCGCGATGTCGGTGAGCAGGAGGTCGAGAAGCTCCACCGTCACCATCGCGCGGCGCCGCTCCACCCAGGCGAGCGGCAGGAACGCGATCAGCACCATGTAGTAGTGCGACACGATCTCGTTGGTGGCCGGGATCGGGCGGCCGATGAGATTGCGCGTCACCACGTCGACGAAGACGTGCACCAGCAGCGCCAGCACGCCGAGCGAGCCGATCAGCGCCAGCCCCTGTGCCACCTTGTCGGCCGCCCGTTCCAATGCGCCCATCATTCGCCCCAAAGGGGAGGGCGGCGCCCATCGGCGCCGACCCCCTCGCTCACATGCCGTACGTGGACACGTCCACCTTGGACCACACCTCGTCCCACACCTTCTGGGCCATCTGGACCGGGTCGTGGTTCACCTCGTCGGAGATCTTCTCCCACTTTGCCACCAGCGACACGAATTCGGCGACCCGGTCGGACGCATCGTTCATGGCGAAGCGGTCCTGCGAGATCTTCGCCGCCGTCTCGCGGTCGGCGATGGCGAAATCGGCGGCGGCCTTGGCGAAGGCGGGGTCCGCATCGGTCAGCGTGATGCCGGCCTCGCTCGCGGCCTTCGCGGCGATCTTGGGAAACTCGTAGCCCCAGCGGTTGGTGAAGTCCGCATTGGCGCGGTTGGCGGCCTTCAACAGGGCCGTGCGTTCCTCCGGCGACAGGTTGGCCCAGGTGGTCTTCGCGGTGGCGAAGTTGGAGGTGGAGAAGTAGGTGCCGAGCGGGACGGCGGTCACGTCCTTGGCAAGCTCCACCAGGCGGAACGACAACAGGTCGCCGATGGAGGCCATCGAGCCGTCGATGGTGCCCTGGCTCATTGCCTCGAAGGTCTCGCCGACGCCGATGGACACGGGCACGGCGCCGAAATTCTCCGCCCAGCGTGAGAACGGCGAGCCGCCTGAGCGCAGCCGCAGCCCCTTCACGTCATCGGCCGTGGTGACCGGCTTGGTGGTGAGGAGGACGTAGGGGTCCGACGAGCCGGAGCCGAGATAGACGATGCCGAAATTGGTCATCTCGGTCTGGCAGCTGCCGCACGTCACCGTGTACTCGGTGAGGGCGGCGCCCATCGCGTGCGGGTCGGTGCCCGACAGGGACAGTTCGCCCGCGAGCGCGAAGTTGGGCAGCTCGGCCGGGAAATAGAGCGGCAACAGGTTGCCGACGTCGACGAGGCCTGTCTGCAGCGCGTCCTTCATCTGGCCGAGCGTCACCACCTCGGGGCCGAGGACCTGGGCGTTCATGGCGCCGCCCGATTCCTCGGGCAGGTATTTGGCGAGCCCCGCATAAAGGTGGCTCGAGGCCGGGTGGGCCGGCGGCGCGCCGGGCGCGATGCGCAGGTCCGTCGCCGATGCCGGCGCGGCGAGCGCCACGCCGAGGGCGACGGCGGATATCAGCGTCAGGTTTCTCAACTTGGTCATTTGCATTTTCCTCCCTGAATTTAGCCACAGGTCGTTATATTTTGAGAAGCCGCCGTGCGTTCTCCTTCAGGATGAGAGGCTTCACCTCATCCCGGATAGAAATGGTCGAGAAATCGTCGAGCCAGCGGTCGGGCGTGATCGCCGGCCAGTCGGATCCGAAAAGCATTTTCTTCTTGAGGATCGTGTTCGCGTAGTGGACGAACACGGGCGGAAAGTATTTTGGCGACCAGCCCGACATGTCGATGTAGACGTTGGGCTTGTGCGTCGCCACGCTGAGCCCTTCCTCGGTCCAGGGGAACGAGGGGTGGGCGAGGACGATCGGCATGTCCGGGAAGTCGACGGCGACATCGTCGACATGGATGGGGTTGGAGTATTTCAGCCGCATTCCCATGCCGCCGCGCATGCCCGAGCCCACCCCGGTCTGGCCGGAGTGGAACAGCGCGATGGCCCCTTCCTCGGCGATCGCCTCGTAAAGGGGGTAGGCCATCCGGTCGTTGGGGAAGAAGCCCTGCATGGTCGGATGGAACTTGAAGCCGCGCACGCCGAACTCGCGCACCAGGCGCCGCGCCTCGCGCGCCCCGGCACGGCCCTTGGCCGGGTCGATGGAGGCGAACGGGATCAGGATATCGGCGTTGTCCGCCGCGATCCGCGCCACCTCCTCGTTGGAGTAGCGGCGAAAGCCGGTCTCGCGCTCGGCGTCGACGGGGAAGATGACGGCGCCGATCTTGCGCTCGCGGTAGTAGCGCGCCGTTTCTTCCACGGTGGGCAGGTGGCTGTGGTCGGCGCCGGCCGGGTTCTTGAAATAGGCGGCGAGGCCGGCCTGGAACTCGTCGTAGCCATCGTCGCGCGGGCCGCAGCAGGGCTCCTCGGCGTGGGTGTGGATGTCGATGGCGACGAGCTCGTCGACGTTCATGAGACCTCCGCCTCCGCGATGCCGAGATACTTGCGCAGCAGGCGCTTCAACTCCGCCTCCTCGCGCCGCGTCAGGCCCGGCGCGGCGGCACTCTCGTGGGCCAGGAACGGGCCTTCCAGCGCCTTGACGCGCGCGTGGCCGCAATCGGTGAGCCAGATTTCGGCGGCGCGGCGGTCGTCCTTCGGCACGGTGCGGGTCACGTGGCCGGACGTTTCCATGGCGCGCATCATCTTGGTCATGTGCGCGCGCTTGATCATCAATTCCCTGGCCAGCACGCCCTGGCGGATGCCCGGGTTGCGGGCGATCAGCATCAGTACCGACGCCTCGCCGGGGCGGATGTTCTCCGCGCCCAGCGTGGCGAAGAAGTCGCGGAAGGAGGTGAGCTGCGACAGGCGCAGGAGAAAGCCCAGCGACTGCGCCAGCGGCCCCAGATCCACCGCGTCCTTGTCGCGTGACAGCGCGGCGTCAGACATCGTCCGGCGCCTTGACCTTGGCGGCGCGCTTTTCCACGAACGCGCGCAACCGCTCCTGCGCATCCGGCGTCGCCGAGGTGAGCGCCGACATCAGGCTCTCCAGGAACAACCCGTCCTGCGAGGACATGTCCTGCACCCGCGGCAGCGCATTGATGATGGCGTAGTTGGACAGTTCCGCGTTGCCGGCCGCGACGGCCGCCAGCTCCATCGCCTTGCCCAGCGCCTCGCCCTCCGGCACCAGGTAGCTGACGCCGCCCCAGCGCTCCATCTCGGCGGCGCGCAGGACCCGGCCGGTCAGCATCATGTCGCCCATGCGTGCCGCCCCGATCAGCCGCGCGATGCGCACCGAGCCGCCGCCGCCGACGAAGATTCCGCGCTGCCCCTCCGGCAGCGCGAAGAACGCGCTCTCCTCCGCCACGCGCAGATGCGTGGAGGCGGCCAGCTCGAAGCCGCCGCCCACCACCGCCCCGTTCAGCGCCGAGACGAAGGGGATGCGCCCGCGCTCGATGGTGTCGAAGATCCGGTGCCAGCGCCGCGAGCCCGCGATCGCCTCGATCAACGGCTTGTCCACGTGCTCGCCAAGGTCGAGCCCGGCGCAAAAGTGCGGGCCGATGCCGTGGATGACGCCGGCGCGCGCCTCGTCCGTGGCGCGGGCGACCGCCGCGCCCAGCGCTTCCACCACGCGGTCCGAGATGGCGTTGCGCTTTTGCGGCCGGTTGAGCCCGATGACGGCAACGACGTCCCGGAGCTCGTAGGTCACGAGGCTCTCAGCGTCCGTTGCGTCCATGCGGCAGCCCTCCGCGCCGACCGGCGAATGTTTCCTAGTAGACAAAATTTGGAAAACAAGTCAACGTTGCGCAACGAAGGAAGGTGACGGGGAGGCCATGGTCAATCTTCCCAGCAGCGCTGCCCTTTGGCAGCCGTCGGTGCGCAGCGAAACGCGGCCCGACGGCTCGACGCTCGTCTTCCAGACCGAGCCCCTCGGCCCCTATCCGCGTGCCATCACCGAGCGCTTCATGGAATGGGCCCGCAAGGTGCCCGAGCGCATCTACATGGCCGAGCGCGGGCCGGACCGCGACCGCGCCTGGCGCACCATCACCTACGGCGCGGCGGCGGCCCGGATCCGCGCCATCGGCTCGGCGCTGCTGGCGCGCGGGCTCTCCCCGGAGCGTCCGCTCCTCATCCTGTCGGGCAACAGCATCGCCCACGCCATGATGGCGCTCGGCGCGCAGCACGTGGGCGTCCCGTCCGCCGCCCTGGCGCCGGCCTACGCGCTGGCGGGCGGCGAATATCTCAAGCTGCGCGACATCGAGCGCCAGCTCACCCCCGGCCTCATCTTCACCGACGACGCGGGGCCCTACGCGGAGGCCATGGCGGCCGTGTTCGACGCGGCGGTGCCCGTCGTCACGCTCGCCGGTACCGTGCCGGGGCGCGAAACGATCGCCTACGACGACCTATGCGCGACGCCCCCGTCGGCGGCGATGGAGGCCGCGCACGCGGCCGTCGGCCCCGACACGGTGGCCAAATTCCTCTTCACCTCCGGCACCACCGGGTCCCCCAAGGCGGTGATCCAGACCCAGCGGATGCTGTGCTCCAACCAGGAGATGGTCGCCGCCTGCTACGTCTTCCTGCGCGAGACGCCGCCGGTGGTGGTCGACTGGGCGCCGTGGAACCACACCGCCAGCGGCAACAAGGTGTTCAACCTCGTCATCTATAATGGCGGCACGTACTACATCGACGACGGCCGGCCGACGCCGGGCGCGATCCACCGCACCATCGCCAACCTCAGGGACATCTCGCCGACCTGGTATTTCAACGTCCCGCTCGGCTACCAGATGCTGCTCGACGCGATGGAAACCGATGCGGTGCTGCGCGAAACCTTCTTCAAGCGCGTCGCGATGCTGATGTACGCCGGCGCGGGCATGAGCCAGCCGGTGTGGGACCGGATCACCCGCGTCGCCGAGGAGATGGTCCCGGGCGGAGTGCTCCTGTGCACCGGCTTCGGCTCGACCGAGACGGGGCCGTTCGCGCTCATGTGCACCGAACGCCAGGAGCGGGCGGGCAACCTCGGTATCCCCGCGCACGGCGTCGTCTTCAAGCTGGTGCCGCAGGGCGACAAGCTGGAGGGGCGGCTGAAGAGCCCGTCCGTGACGCCCGGCTACTGGCGCAACCCGGACCTCACGGACCAGGCGTTCGACGAGGAAGGTTTCTACCGCTTCGGCGACGCCTTCCGCTTCGCGGTGCCGGGCGACGCGGCGGCCGGCTTCGTGTTCGACGGGCGGCTGGCGGAAAATTTCAAGCTCGCGTCCGGCACCTGGGTCGCGGTCGGCCCGCTGCGGGCGACGCTCACCAACGACCTCAAGGGGCTGGCGAGCGACACCGTGATCGCCGGCGAGGGGCATGCGGAACTCGGCGCGCTGGTGGTGCCGGACTGGGCGGCGCTGCGCGCGCTCGTCGGCGATGGCGCGGGCGAAGGCGAGGCGTTGCTGAACCACCCCGCGGTGCGCCGCGCCGCCGCCGAGCGCCTCGCCGCCCACGCGGCCAAGGCCACCGGATCCGCCTCGCGGGTGACGCGCATCCTGTTCCTCGGCGTGCCGCTGTCGTTCGACAACGGCGAGATCACCGACAAGGGCTCGATCAACCAGCGCGCGGTGCTGGCCCATCGGTCCGACCTCGTGGCGAGCCTGTGGTCGGACGATCCGCGCGTGATCGCGCTCGCGTCCGAAGGCGCCCGCTGATGGACCTCGCCGGCGCGCATGTCCTCGTCACCGGCGGGGCGTCCGGGCTCGGCGAGGCGACGGCGCGCCATCTCGCCGCCAGCGGCGCCGCGGTCTCCGTGCTCGACCGCGATGCGGCGCGCGGCGAGGCGGTCGCCGCTGCCATCGGCGGCCGCTTCCACGCGGCCGACGTGACGGATCCCGAGGCGGGCGCCGTCGTCGCGGCGGCGGCCGCGCTGGGGCCGATCCGCGGCCTCGTCAATTGCGCCGGCATCGGCACGGCGGGCCGCATCGCCGGCCGCGACGGCCCGATGCCGCTGGCCGACTTCGCCCGCGTCGTCCAGGTCAACCTGATCGGCACCTTCAACATGCTGCGCCTCGTCGGCAGCCACATGAGCGAGCAAGCGCCGATGGGGGAGGGCGAGCGCGGCGTCATCGTCAACACCGCCTCCGTCGCCGCGTTCGACGGGCAGCTCGGCCAGGCGGCCTATGCGGCCTCCAAGGGCGGCATCGTCTCGCTGGCGCTGCCGGCGGCGCGCGAGTTCGCCCGCTTCGGCGTCCGCGTCAACACCATCGCGCCCGGCGTGTTCGTCACGCCGCTGCTGGGCGAATTGCCCGAGACCGTGCGCGAGGCGATCGCCGCGTCGATCCCGTTCCCCTCGCGCCTGGGCGAGCCGGACGAGTTCGCCCGCACCGTGCGCTTCATCTTCGAGACGACCTACCTCAGCGCCGAAGTGATCCGCCTCGACGGCGGCGTCCGCCTGCCGCCGAAGTGAGCGCGGACCTGCTCGCCCGGCTCGAGGCCACGCCCGGCTGGCGGGACGAGGCGCGCGCCGCCGGCCTCGCGCGTGAGGAGGTCGCGGCAATCCTCACCGAGGCGGAGCGCTTCGCCGCCACCGAGCTCGCCCCCCTCGCGGCCGAGGCCGACCGGGTCGGCTGCCGGCTCGACGCGGCGGGGGTCGTGACGCCGCCCGGCTACCCGGCCGCCTACCGCAAGCTGGGCGAGGCGGGCTGGATCGCGCCCGACCTCGACGAGGCGTTTGGCGGGTCCGGCCTTCCGCTGGCGCTCCACGTCGCGGCGAGCCTCCACTTCGAGGGCGCGGCGATGCCGTTCATGATGGCGGCGGGGGCGAGCCGGGCGGGCGCGCACCTGTTGGCGGCGTCCGCACCCGAGCTCGCGCGCGAATGGGCGCCGGCGCTCGCCGCCGGCCGACGCGCCGTCACCATCGCCATCTCCGAACCCGACGCGGGCTCCGATGTCGGCCGCATCCGCACCCGCGCCACGCCGGACGGCGACACCTGGCGCATCGACGGCACCAAGTGCTGGATCTCGTTCGGCGACCACGACATGTGCGAGGCGATCGGCCACCTCTGCCTGGCGCGCACCGGCCCGCTCGAAGCGGGGACGCGCGGCCTGTCGCTCTTCCTCGTGCCGGGCCGGGGGGCGGGGAGCGGCGTATCCGTGGAGCGGATCGAGCACAAGCTGGGCCTGCACGGCTCGCCGACCTGCGTGCTTAATTTCGCGGGCGCGCGCGGCCACATCATCGGCGAGCCCGGACGAGGCCTGCCGGCGTTGTTCGCCATGATCGAGCTGATGCGCCTGCAGACCGCCGTGCAGGGCGCCGGCATCGCGCGCTCCGTGGCCGCGATGGCCGGGCGCTACGCCGGCGAGCGGCACCAGGGCGGCGACCCGGCCGCGCCGCCCGTGCCCATCGCCGTCCACCTCGATGTGCGCCGCCAGCTCACCGCGCTGCACGCCCGCGCCGCGCTGCTCGAGGCGCTGGTGCTCGACGTCGCCGTCACCCTCGCGGCGGCCAAGCGCGGCAATCCGGACGCCGCCGCCCGCGCCGCCTTCCTGCTGCCGATCGCCAAGAATTTCGGCGGCGAACTCGCATTCGAGGCGGCGAGCGGGGCGATCCAGGTCTTGGGCGGTGCGGGCTATACGCGCGAGTGGGGCGCCGAGCGCCACCTACGCGACGCGCGCATCATCACCATCTACGAGGGGACCACCGGGATGCAGGCGCAGGATTTCACCCAGCGCCGGCTGATCCGCGACCGGGGAGCGGGCCTGCGCGCCTTCCTTGCCGCCGCCGCCGACGAGCGCGCCGGCCGCGCGCGGGCCGAGGGGGATGGCATCGCCGCTGACCTCCTGGCGCGGCTCGGGACGCTCGCGGCCAGCCTGTCGGACGCCGGCGAGGATCGGCTGTTGCTCGCCGCCGACGGCTATCTGCGCGCAGGCTGGTGTGCGGTGAGCGCCGTGCTCGCGTGCCGCCTCGTCGCGGCGGGCGAACCGGCTGCGACGCCCGGGCGCTTCTGGCTCGCCGGCATCGAGGCGGCGATGTCGTGCGCGGAGGCCGCCTGCCGGCTCGATCCGGGCGACGTGTTGGCTTGAGACCCGCCCGCCGCCGCGCGGAAAAGTTCAGCTCGTGGCGAAGTGGTCGTGCGCCAGGTCGAGCGTGCGCGTCATGTGAGCGCGATGGATCGAATTGAATTCGCGCAGGTCACCCGTTTCCAGGCACTTCAGCATCCACTGGTGCTCCAGCACGCTGCCGCGCCGGCGCCCCTGACTGGCTCGCGCGATCACCGCGATGATGGTGGCGATGCGGGCGGCGACGAGACCGTGAGCGGCCCGAATGTGGGGATTGCCGCAGTGCTGGAAAAAGCACTGGTGAAACCGGGCATCGAGCTTCGCGTACTTCTGCGAGTCCATCTCGTTCGGTTGCATCAATTCGACGACGGCCTGCAGGTCGCGGATCATGGCTTGCGGGTCCTTCGCCATGGACAGCCCACACGCCTCCCGCTCGACGATCTCGCGGAACTCCCAAAGCTCCAGGATGTCCTGCGCTGTCGGGTTGAAGACGAAACTTCCCCGCTTCGGGCGCACTTCCACGAGGCCGGTGAACTGCAGCGCATTGAGCGCGTCGCGCACCGGCGTGCGGCTGACGCCGAACACGGCCGCCAGGCGTTCCTCCGAAACGTTTTCGCCGAGAACAAAACGGCCCTCGACAATGGCCACCTGCAGCTTGTCCGCTACCTGTTCACTCAATGATCTAGGCGGCTGATCATCAGGAAGCGGCATCACATTCGAAGCTGGCATTCAGCAGCGTCCCTTCCGGAGCACAAGAAATACGCAAATGAGACTGCCTACGTTTGACAGGGCCGAAAGCCGAGCGGCCAGGCGCAAGAAACAGTCAATAAAATGACATGATTATTGCGGCAAATATATCGTCGCGGCGTTGTACGTTACAAGAGGGACATCCGCAGTTTGCGCCACTATTTCGCCGTAAAAAAGCGTGCGGTAGCACTGTGTTCGTGCGTTTTGTTCTCCAAACCGTTAATTAGGGTGCGGTGTTATATAATATGCAGGAGGGTGCGCCGCGGAATCGGGGGGCTCGGCGTCAGATGAAGCCTTCGCCCCGCATGGACAGGTGCTTCGATCCCGCAATGATCACATGGTCGTGAACGGCGATGCCGACCGTCGCCAGAGCCTGACCGATGCTCTGCGTGACGGTGACATCGGCCCGCGAGGGTGTCGGATCGCCCGAAGGATGGTTGTGCACGAGCACGATGGCGCTGGCCCCGAGGGCGAGGGCGCGGCTCACCACCTCGCGCGGATAGACCGGCGCGTGGTCGACGGTGCCCACACCGGCACATTCGCTGGCGAGGTATTTGTTCTTTTTGTCCAAGAACAGAATATGAAATTCTTCTCGCGGTCGGCCGATGAGCTTGGCGCGGAAGTGGTTCGCGACGGCGTCGGTCGAGCCGAACTGCTCGGTTTCGTGGAGCGCGCCGAGGGTCATTTTCTCGGCGGCGGCGCGGATCAGGCGAAAGTCCGACACGACGCGGCTGCCGACCCCTTCGATCTCGGTCAATCGCTGCGGCGGGGCGCTGATCGCGCCGGCGAAGGAGCCGAACGCCGCGATCATCGCCTTGGCAATGGGCTTGGTGTCGCGCCGCGGGATCGGGCGGAACAAGAGGAGCTCCAGCAACTCGTAGTCCGACAGCGTTTCGCCCCGGTCGAACCGCTCGCGCAGGCGGCTGCGATGGCCTTCCGTCAGGTCGACCGACAGCGCGCGCCGCTTTGCCGGGGGGGTGGCGTGCGGCGCACCCTTCGGACTGCGTCGCGGCCCCGCCTCGTCGAACAGGTCCGAGGACCGGGGCATTGCGCCGAGCGCGATGGCCGCCTTGGCGCCAGCGGCGTCGACCGCCGCCTCGTGCACGCCCGCCTCGTCAGCCGTTTCGCGCGCGTTTTGCCAGCCGGGTGATTGGTGGGGCATGGGACATCTCTCCGCATCGCCATGCAGAGTAGTTGCCGCCGCCGCCATTATCAACCTCTGGGTGTTGCCGGATGGTTAACGCCCTTGGGTTGATCAGAGCATCCTGTCCGACGCGGTGAAGATCTCGCACCCCGTCTCGGTCACGCCCACGGTGTGCTCGTACTGGGCCGACAGCGAGCGGTCGCGCGTGACGGCGGTCCACCCGTCGGACAGCACCTTCACGTGCGGGCGGCCGAGGTTCACCATCGGCTCGATGGTGAAGATCATGCCCGGCTGCAGGCGCACGCCATCGCCGGGGCGGCCGTAGTGCAGGATGTTGGGCATGTCGTGGAACAGGCGGCCGACGCCGTGGCCGCAGAACTCGCGCACCACCGAGCAGCGCTCGCCTTCGACATAGTTCTGGATTGCGGCGCCGATGTCGCCGGTGGTGTTGCCGGGCTTCACGGCGGCGACGCCGATATTGAGCGCCTTGAGGGTCACGTTGAGGAGGCGTTCGGCGGCGCGGCGAATTTCGCCGACACGGTACATGCGCGAGGAATCGCCGTGCCACCCGTCGCTGATGAACGTCACGTCGACGTTGACGATGTCGCCTTCGCGCAGCGCCTTGGGGCCGGGGATGCCGTGGCACACCACGTGATTGATGGAAGTGCAACTCGCGTGGCGGAAGCCGCGATAATACAGCGTCGCCGGCAGCACCGAATGGCGCTGGGCGAAGGCCATCACGTATTCGTCGATCGCCTCGGTGGTGAGGCCGGGGACGATGAGGTCCTCCAACTCGTCAAGGCAGGCCGCCGCAAGACCGCCGGCCTTGCGCATCGCGGCAAACGCATCCGCATTATAAAGGCGGACCTGACCCGTGTTGCGGGCCGGCGCCGTGTCCGCATCGACAAATTCAACCATCTTCGCTCGCCGCTCGTTTCCTCATATGTCGTCCGAAGCGGGGCAAATCGCAAGTGCAGTATGGCTCATGCGTCTTGCTCCAGGCGAGCTTCGGCGATCGGCACGGGGCCGAGCGCCGTGATCCCCTCGCGCCCGACGCGGCAGCGGATAGCCACCATCGCGACGCCGGCCGCGACGGCCCGGTCGAACGCGGCACCATAGGCCGCGTCGATATCGCGGGCGAGGCGAAACGTTGTAACATCCTCACGTTGAATGAGGTAGACCATCATGGCGCGATGCCCCGCCCGCACCTCGGCCGCCAGCGCGTCGAGATGCTTGGTGCCGCGCGCCGTCACGCAATCGGGAAACGAGGCCTGGCCGGGGGTGGTGACGAGGTGCACGTTCTTGATCTCGACGAACGTCATCGGCCCCTCGGCCGGCTCGATCAACAGATCGATCCGCTCCGCCGTGCCGTACTTCACCTCCGCCCGCACGCTGCCCGGCGGCAGCGGCGCGATCCCTGCCCGCGCCATCGCCCCTACGAGCCGGTTGGGGTTCTGCGTGTTGACGCCGACGAACACGCCGTCGGCCTCCACCGCTTCCAGCGTATGGGCGTATTTGCGCTTGGGATTGTCCGACACGGACAGGAGCACCCGCGCGCCGGGATTGATCAGCCCCGTCATCGCGCCGGTGTTGGGGCAGTGCGCGGTGACATGCTCGCCCGACGCCAGCGTCACATCCAGCATGAACCGCTTGCGCCGCTCGAGCCAGATGCCTTCGACGAGCGGGGGGAAGGGGAGGGTGAGCATGGGCGGATGGTCGGCACAGGCGCGGCGCAAAGCAAGGGGGCGGCGCGGATGTGCGGGGGGTTTTCCTCGGCTCCGCCAGCCGGCGCGGGGCGCGGGGCCGCCGCTATCGCGCGGCAGCCGGCACCAGACGAATGTGCCAGACGTTCGGCCAGTTCTTGCCGGTGACGAGGAGGGTGTCCTTCTCGCCCGTATAGGCGATGCCGTTGAGGACGTGCGGGTAGACCAGCGACTTGGGGTCCGGATTGAGATCGGTGAGGTCCACCCAGCCCGTCACCTCGCCGGTCTCGGGCGCGAATCGGACGATGTAGTTGGTCTGCCAGACATTGGCGTAGATCGCCCCCTCGACATACTCGAGCTCGTTGAGAAAGCCGACCGCGCCGATATCGTCGAACACGGTGACATGCCGCTGCACCGTCATGGCGTCCGGATCGATGAACAGGATCGCGGCCGATCCGTTGCTCATGATCAGTTCTCGCCCGTCGGTGGTGAGCCCCCAACCCTGGCTGAGGTACGTGAAGCTCGATTTCGGCTGCAAGGTTGCGAGGTCGTAGCTGAAGCCGCGGTTGGACAGGTAGGTCAGGTGGTAGACCGTGTCGCCGAGCGCGACGGCTCCTTCGCCGAAATACGTATCGTCGAGCGTGACTTGTTGCTCCACGGTTCCGGTCTGCAAGTCCATCACCTTGAGGCGCGACTTGCCGTAGAGCCCGGTGCCTTCGTAGAGCTTGCCGGCATGCATGAACAACGCTTCGGTGTAGTCGTCCGGATCATGGGGGTAGATCTCCAAAATCTCGTACGAGTAGACCGGCGCTCCCGATCGCTCGTAGACGCGCTCATGCCCGATTTGCGGCGCGGCGCCGTCCCTGATTACGCGGTCCTTCGCATCGGCCGCGCCGACGGTCAGCAAAATCATCCCTGTGACGATGAGCCGGATTGGCGGCATATTGGTTCACCTGGCGCCCGAAACGTCCGTCCATATGACATATTATTCTGGCGGCAGGATACGGAAGAGCCGGCTTCCGGGCGGAAAACCGGCGCGCTATCACTGAGCGCGCCAGGGCGGTCCTGGCGGAAGCGGCGGCGGAGGCAGGTCGATGGCACGTATTTTATTCACGCTGGCGATTTTGTGTGTGGCGGCGGGGGTGACCGGCGCGCAGGCCATCGAGCGCGGCTATCAGGCGGTGATGCACGAGCGCCAGTCGCAGGCCTATCCCGTTTTGGAGGACGCCGACCATGTGGTCGGGGTGGCGGAATTCCGCGGCCTGGCGATTTTCGATGACGGCGAGGTGGCGGTCCATCGCTACGTCGGCTCGTTCGATATGACGAAGGGCTCCGGCACGTTCCGCGGCTATGCGCTGTGGTCGTTCGAGGACGGATCGACCTTGCGCGCACCTTACGAAGGGACGGCGGAGGATCTCGGGCCGACGGATTTCGGGATCAAAGCGGACATCGGGGGTCTCACCGGGACCGGCCGCTACGAAGGCGCGAGCGGCAGCGGGACGTTCGCCGGCCGCCGGCTCGAACCGCTCGGCGTCGGCGGCAGCACCTACCTCAAAGGCACGCTCTCGATCGCCGAGTAGCGTGCGGGCGACGCATGGGCCGCCCGCGCGCGCTCGTCAGTCGGCCACCACCGTGAACAGGCCCTCGCCGTGGGCCACCAGCGGCAGCGCGCCCTCGGTCTGGATCGAGAACACCACGATCGGCAGGCCGTTGTCGCGCGCCAGGGCGATGGCGGCGGCGTCCATCACGCCGAGGTTCTTTTCCAGCGCTTCCTGGTGGGTGATCGTCTCGTAGCGCTCGGCCGTGGGGTCGCGGTTGGGGTCGGCCGTATAGACGCCGTCGACGTTGGTGCCCTTGAGGAGAGCGTCGCAGCTCATCTCGACGGCGCGCAGCGCGGCGGCGGTATCGGTGGTGAAGAAGGGGTGCCCCGTACCGGCCGCGAATAGCACAACGCGGCCCTCGGCCATGTGCTGCAGCGCGCCGCGGTGGGTGAAGCGGTCGCAGATGATCGGCACGTCGATGGCCGACAGAACCACCGCCTCGGTGCCCAGCGCGCGCAATTGCGCCGCCACGGCCACGGCGTTCATCACCGTCGCCAGCATGCCCATCTGGTCGCCCGCCACGCGGTCCACCGCCGTCAGCATGGTGTTGGCACCGCGCAGGAAGTTGCCGCCGCCGATGACGAGGCCGACCTCGCGGCCGGACCTCACCACCTCGACGATCTCCTGGCACACCCGCAACAAGGTCGGCTGCGAGATGCCGTGCTGGCCGTCGCCCATCAAAGCCTCGCCAGAGACCTTGATGAGCAGCCGGCGCCACTCGGACGCCGGCCGAATACCGTGCGGCATCGCTTAGACGCCGGCCGCGGCCGCGACCTCGGCGGCGAAGTCGCTCTCTTCCTTCTCGACGCCCTCGCCCAGCGCGAAGCGCACGAAGGCGGTGGCCTTGATCGGCGCGCCGACCTCGGCCTCGGCTTCCTTGATGGCCTTCTCGACCGTCAGGTCCGGGTTCACGACGAAGGACTGCTTCAGGAGCACGACCTCCTCGTAGAACTTGCGCATCCGGCCCTCGACCATCTTCTCGATGATGTTCTCGGGCTTGCCGGAGGCACGGGCCTGGTCGGCGAAGATGGCGCGCTCACGCTCGACCGCCTCGGCCGGCACGGCGTCGACGTCGAGGCCCAGCGGGCTCGTCGCGGCGACGTGCATGGCGATCTTGCGGCCCAGATCGTCGAGCTTGGCCTTGTCGCCGGTGGATTCCAGCGCCACCAGCACGCCGAGCTTGCCCAGGCCTTCCTTCACCGCGTTGTGAAGGTAGGTCGACACCACGCCGTCGGACACCGACAGGAAGGCGGTGCGGCGCAGCGTGAGGTTCTCGCCGATGGTGGCGATGGCCTCGGTCACCTCGTCGGCCACCGTGCGGCCGGTGCCCGGATAGGACGCGCCGCGCAGCGTCTCCAGGTCGCCGCCAGCCGCCAGCGCCTCGCCGGCGATGGTGCTGACGAGGTCCTGGAACTTGTCGTTGCGCGCCACGAAATCGGTCTCGGAATTGACCTCCACGAGGGCCGCGCTGGTGCCGGCCGAAGCCGCGCCGACAAGACCCTCGGCCGCGACGCGGTCCGCCTTCTTGGCGGCCTTCGACAGGCCCTTCTTGCGCAACCAGTCGACGGCGGCTTCCATGTCGCCACCGGTCTCGTTCAGCGCGGTCTTGCAATCCATCATACCGACGCCGGTTTTTTCGCGGAGCGCCTTTACCTGCTGCGCCGTGATCGTCATCGTTCCGTGATCCCAATTGTCATGAGTTTTGCCAAAGCCGCTTCCTCATCGTCGAAGAAGCCGCTGGTGTCGAGCCCCGCGCGGTCAAAAACGCGCGCAAAGGCCGCGGCCGGACGCGAGCCCGGCCACGTGTTCTAAGTAGTGCTTCCTCTATGGGAGCGAAAGGCGCGCCGCAAGTGCGCGCCCTGGCCGTCGCCGCAACCCTGCCGTGCGCCTGCCGAAATTCGTCCCATTCCATGCCGCCCGCGCCTGACCGGGCGGGCGGCTTAGTCGGTCGGGCCGTCCTTTTCCAGCATCGGGCAGGTTTCGCCGGATGCGGAATGGGACACGAGCTCGGCCAGCACCCCGTCGTGCAAATTATAGACGACGCCGTGGATCGACAGCGGCTGCCCGCGCTTCCAGGCGTTGCGGACGATGGTGGTGCGGGCCACGTTCTGGGCCTGCTCGATCACGTTGAGCTCGCACAGCCGATTGGGCCGGTCCTCCTCGGGCAGCGCCTCCAGGCGGTCGCGGTGCAGCCGGCTGACCAGGCGGATGTGGTTGAGCCAGTTGTCGATGAGGCCGTGGTCCCGCTCTTCCAGCGATGCCCTCACGCCGCCGCAGCCGTAGTGGCCGCACACGATGATGATCCGCACCTGCAGGACCTCCACCGCGAACTGCAGCACCGACAGGAAGTTGAGATCCGACGGCGAGACGACGTTGGCGATGTTGCGGTGAACGAACACCTCGCCGGGCGGCATGTCGAGGAGGGTGTTGGCCGGCACGCGGCTGTCGGAACAGCCGATCCACAAATACTCGGGCGCCTGCTGCTCCGACAGCCGCTCGAAGAACTCGGGGTCTGCGCGCCTGACCCCATCGGCCCAGGCCCTGTTGCGTGCGAACGCGCGTTCCATCCGATCCATAGGCAGTTCGTCCTTGTATTAAGCAGTCCCTGAAATGGGCAAAACGGCGCGCGGGGCAACGCCGAGCCGTGGCGGTGCAGGTCGGCGGCGCAGGTTCTTGCATCTTCGGTTGCGTTGTCTTATGTCGGCGCCATCCCTCACGCGAGCACAAATCACCGGTGCCCATAACGGGCGGCGCTCGCGGCGGCTCAACCGGACGAGAAACAGATAAATGGCATTACCCGATTTCACGATGCGTCAGCTCCTGGAAGCTGGCGTGCACTTCGGCCACCAGACGCACCGCTGGGACCCGAAGATGCAGGACTACATCTTCGGCGCGCGCAACAACATCCACATCCTGGATCTCGCGCAGACCGTTCCGCTGCTGCACCAGGCGCTGAAAGCCGTGTCGGACACGGTGGCCAAGGGCGGCCGCCTGCTGATGGTCGGCACCAAGCGCCAGGCTCAGGAAGCGGTGGCGCAGTCCGCCTCCGAGTGCGCGCAATACTACGTCAACGCCCGCTGGCTCGGCGGCATGCTGACCAACTGGAAGACGATCTCCAACTCCATCCGTCGCCTCAACAACCTCGAGGAGATGATGGTGGGCGAGGCCCAGGGCCTCACCAAGAAGGAGCGCCTCAACCTCGACCGTGAGCGCGAGAAGCTCGAGCGCAACCTCGGCGGCATCAAGTCGATGGGCGGTACGCCGGACATCGTGTTCGTGATCGACACGAACCGCGAGGCGATCGCGATCCAGGAAGCGCGCCGGCTCAATATCCCGATCGTGGCGATCCTCGACACCAACTGCAATCCGGAAGGCATCACCTACCCGATCCCGGGGAACGACGATGCCGCCCGTGCCATCACCCTCTATTGCGACCTGGTGAGCCGCGCCGCGCTCGACGGCCTGCTGCGCAGCCAGGGCGAGTCGGGCTACGATCTCGGCGAGAGCGAGAGCGGCATGATGGAGCCGGAGCTCGTGGAAGAGCCCGCCGCCGAAGAGGCCGCCGCGCCGGTGGAAGCCGCCACGGCGGAAGAGCCCGCCACGGTGGAAGACCTGATGCAGCCGGCCCCCGGCGACGTCG
>JAUIJH010000114.1 GCA_030431335.1 Alphaproteobacteria bacterium | reverse complement strand
CTCGGCACGCCGCGCGAGATGATCGCCCAGCTCGCGCTCGGCACCACGCAGGTGATGGCCTCCGGCGACCCCGGCATCAAGGAGATCGAGTACCTCGCGCTGCCTTACCTCATGAAGGCGCAGGCCAACTACGAGGCGGTGGTCAACTCCGACATCGGCAACGCCTGGAACGAGAAGCTCATTAATGAGCGCCGCATCCGTCTCCTCGGGTTCATGCCGCGCAGCCCGCGTCAGATCAGCGCCAACGTCGTCATCAACGACATGTCGGACCTGAAGGGCCTCAAGCTGCGCGCCCCCGAGCGCGACTATTACGTCCAGTCGCTCTCGGCGCTCGGCGCCAACCCCACGCCGATGGCCTTCAAGGAGGTCTACACGGCGCTGCAGACCGGCGTCGTCGACGGCCAGGAGAACCCGATCGAGACCATTTACGCCCAGAAATTCTACGAGGTGCAAAAGGGCGTCGCGATGGTCGACTACATCGTGAAGCCGGCCTACGTGATGATCTCGGAGAGCTTCTGGTCCGGCCTCAGCGACGACGACAAGGCGCTGATGCAAGAGGCAAACGACGCCTCCACCGCGAAGATCCTCGAGCTGCTCCCCGACCAGGAGAAGCAGTACATCGAGGAGATGGAAGCGGCCGGCGTCACCGTGACCTACCCGGACAAGGCCGAGTTCATCGAAGCCACCCAGGCCGTGCGCGAAAGCCTGGGCAAGGGCGTCTGGGGCGAAGACACCTACAACGCGATCGTCGAGATCGGCAAGCAGGACATGGGTTCCTGACGCACCGCAACCGACACGCGAAGGAGGCGGCGGGAACTCCCGCCGCCGGCCCGTCGCCCGCGGGAACCGGCCCGCTCAGGCGATGTCGAGCTCGTCCATCAGATCGGCATCGAGCGATATGCCGAGCCCGGGGCGCTCGCTGACGGCGACCGTTCCCTCGTGGACGGCGCCCGCGATCTCCCCCCCCACCAGCGCCGCGAAGTGCGGGCTCTCGTCGAACTGCGTCTCTAGGATGAGGCAATTGGCGAGCGTGGCCGACAGCGCGATGCTCGCCGCATGGCACACCGGCCCGCTGGGATTGTGCAGCGCGATGTCGATCCCCGCCGTCGCGGCCAGCGCGGCGATGGCGCGCGTGGCGTCGAGGCCGCCGTCGTATTTCACGTCCGGCATCAGCACGTCGTAGTGCCCGGCTTCGATCGCGGGGCGGAAATCGGCGAGGCCGAGGCCCTTCTCCATGCCGGCCAGGCGCACGCCGAGCCGGCTCGCGTGGCACTTGAGCCGGGCGAGCAAGGACGCGTTGGCCGGATGCTCCGGCACCGGACATTCGACCCAGAAGAGGCGATGGCGGGCAGCGAAATCGAGGACCCGGACGGCGGATCCCTCGTCGAGGCGCCAGTGGCAGTCGACGAGGACGCGCGCTTCCTCGCCGACGGCGTCGCACACCGCCTCGATGCGCTCCATGCCCGAGGTGACGCGGGTCTCCTCGTCCAGCTTCGCGCCCTCTCCCACCCCGTCGAACGGGGCGAGCTTGACGAAGCGGTGCCCCGCCGCCAGGGCCAGCTTCGCGGAAGCGGCGAAACCGTCCGGCGTGCGCTCGCGCGTACGGCGGTTGATGTTGGCGTAGACGGGCACGCGCTCTCGCACCGCGCCGCCCAGCAGCGTGGTGACGGGTACGCCGAGCCGTTTGCCCGCGGCATCCCACAGCGCCTGCTCGGTGGCGCTGATGATGGCGCGCTGCACCAGGCCGCCGCTGCGATCCGCTTCGAAAATCTGCACCGTGTTGGGTTGCGCCGGCATCCTCTCGAGCCGCGCGCCGACCAAGGCCGCGTGGGCCGCCAGCGCCGCCGCCATCCCGTTCACCGACGCCTCGCCGTAGCCGACGACGCCGTCCGAGCAGCGCAGTTCCAGGATGGTCCACTCGGTGCGCGGGTTGATGCGCAGCGAGCGGGCGCGAATGCGCGTGATGGTTGCCATTGTCATTGTCCGCCCTCCCCGCGGCGCTTCTTCGCGTTGCGCCATTCGCTGCGCAGCGACCACACCAGCATCACCGCCGAGACGGCGAGGAAGATGGCCGCGATGGGCCGCGTGAACAGCGGCTCGATCGACCCCGCCGAGGCCATCAGCCCCGAGCGCAGCTCCGATTCGGCGAGGCTCGCCAGGATGAAGCCGATCACGAACGGCGCGAGCGGCACCTTGATGCGCTCCAGCAGGAACCCGACGACGCCGAAGGCGAGCGTCACCCACACATCGAAGGTGCGGTTCTGCAACGAGAAGGCGCCCACGAGGCAGAACATCAGGATGAGCGGCATCAGGTAGGCGGTGGGCACCAGGATCAGCTTGGAGATCCACTTCACCGACACCAGCATGATGACGAGCATCAGGATGTTGGCGATGAGGTGCGTCGAGATGATGGTGTAGGGCACCTCGGGGTCGGTGACGAACAGGAGCGGCCCGGGCTGCAGATTGTGCATCAGCAGCGCGCCGATCAGGATCGCGTCGATCACGCTGCCGGGGATGCCCATCGTCACCAGCGGGACCAGCGCGCCGCCGATGGTGGCGTTGTTGGCTGCCTCGGACGCGACGATGCCGTCCTCGGTGCCGGTGCCGAACTTTTCCGGCGTCTTGGACAGGTTCTTGGCGGCCGTGTAGGCGCAGATTGAGCCGATCGAGGCGCCGATGCCCGGCAGGATGCCGATCCAGGTGCCGATGATGGATGAGCGGATCAGGTTGACCGCCTGGCGCCGCCAGTCGTCGAGCGTCATGAAGATGCCGCGGTTGCTGGCCTCGATGCGTATCACCGGCCGTTCCGCGTCGATGACGTATTTCAGCACCTGGCTGACCACGAAGATGCCCAGGAGCACCGGCAGCAGCGTGAACCCGCCGGCCCAGGAGTTGAAGCCAAAGGTGAGGCGCAACATGCCGGTGGAGTTGTCGACGCCCGGCATGGAGGCGAGCATGCCGAGGAAGCCCGACAGCAGCCCCTTGACCATCGAGCCCTGCGACAGCGAGGCGATCAGCACCAGCGCCATCAGCACCATGGTGAAGTATTCCCAAGGGCCGAAATAGGTGGCCCACACCGCCAGCGTGGGCGACAGCGCGATGAGGAACACCCACGAGATGACGCCGCCGACGAAGCTCGCCATGATGCCGAAGCCGAGCGCGCGCCCGGCGTGGCCGGCCTGGGCCATGGGGTAGCCGTCCAGCGTCGTCATGATGGCGGCGGGGGTGCCGGGCATCCTTAGCAGCGTCGCGGAGACGAGGCCGCCCGAGATCGAGCCCACGTACATCGCCACCAGCAGGATCAGCGCGTCGTAGTAGCTGCCCATGAAGAAGGTGAGCGGCACCGTCATGGTGATCAGCATCGAGCCGCTGAGGCCGGGGATCGCGCCGACGACGATGCCGAGCGTCACGCCGAGGGCGCACCACAGGAGCGGAATCGGCGTGAGGATGTGTCCCGTGGCCGTGAGGAAGGCGTCCATTCAGGCGGGTCCTAGGGCAGGTCGATGTAGAAGAAATTCTTGAAGACGTAGGTGGTCGCGAGCCCCACCCCCACGGCGATGGCAAGCGAGGGCAGGAGCGCGCGCAGGCGGAAGCGGTTGAGCATCCACATGGCGAGGCCGATGAAGGCCGGAATGAGGATGTTGGCCGGCACGAGGCGCTGCTGCAGCACGGCCGCGAAGACCAGCGCGAGCACGAAGATCCCGATGGCGAGATCGTAGCGCGGGCGGTAGGCCGGGCTCTGCGGCGCGGCCGGTTCGGCCGCCGCCGGCGTTCGTGCCGCGCGCAGCACCGCCACCGCCCGTGCCAGCAGGATGGCGCAAAGCACCGCGATGATGACCGACACCGCCTGCGGGATCGAGGCCGAGCCGAGCGGCTCGCGATTGGAGCTCGGCAAGCCGAGGCTCGCCGCGAAAATGGCGGCGCAGACGATCACGATGGCGCCGTAGACGAGGATTTCCAGGACGGCGGTGGCGCGTTGGTTGGTGGGCATGGACAGATCGATCCGGTTGGCATTCGCCGACGGGACGGGGGGCGGCCCCCCGTCCAAAGGTGTGTCAGTCGACGTCGCGCAGGCGCGCGCCCAGGGTTGTGTTCAGTCGGCGTAGCAAGCGCGCGCCCAAGGGTTTGTCAGTCGGCGTCGCAAGCGCGCGCCCAAGGGTTTGTCAGTCGGCGTCACGCAAGCGCGCGCCGATGGCGGCAATCGCCTTTTTCTCGCGAGCCATCGTCTCCTGCAGCTCATCGCCCACCAGGATGACGTGCTCCACGCCCTGCGCCTTGGTCTGCTCGCGCATGAAGTCGGTATCCATCGCCTTCACCATGGCGTCCTGCAGCACCGCGATGCGCTCCTGCGGCGTGCCCTTGGGCATGAACCACCAGCTGTACATGCAGAATTCGGTGTCGTAGCCGAGTTCCTTGAAGGTGGGCACGTCCGGATAGTCGGGGTGACGCTCGGCGCCCATGTAGCCGAGCACGCGCAGGCCCTTGGTGGTGGTGCTGGACAGCGCCGAGGTGGAGGACGCGTTGACCTCCGCGTGGCCGCCGAGCAGCGCCGGATAGGTCTTCGCCGTGCCGCCGAACTGGACGTGGCGGAAACCCGCGCCCGGCACGGCTCCCTCGGCCAGCACCGCGGCGATGTGGTTGGCGCCGCCCAGATTGTCGGCCGAAATGATGGTGTCGGGGTTTTCCTTGGCCGCCGTCAGCAGCTCCTCGAGCGTCTGGTACTCGGACGTCTCGCGCACGACGATCATGTAGCATTTGCGGTCGGTTCCCGCGACGAGCTCGAAATCGTCCGGGCCGAAATCCACGTTGCCCATCGCCTGCGCGCCGTTGGCGGCGACGTGCCAGATCAGCGCCGAATAGCCGTCCGGCTCCGCGTCCTTCACCTGGCGCGCGCCCACGGTTCCGGCCGCGCCGGGCACGTAGGAGATGATGATAGGCACGGGCAGCAGGTCGTTGTCCTCGATGGCCTTGGCCATCGTGCGGGCGGCGTTGCTGGTCGAGCCGCCCTGCCCGAACGGCGCGATCAGCCGGATCGGCTTTTCCGGATAGTCGCCGGCAAACGCCGCGGGGCTCGCGACGAGAGCGGCGGCGAGCACCGCCAGCTTCACACGTTGCAACATGGGATTTCCTCCGTTTCGTTCGTACGGCGACCCTTCACGTCCGGCCGCTCGTCTATGTGCGCAAAGAGCTCCCGAACGGGCGCTCGTGGGGCACGGATGGGATCACTGGAACCGCGCCTTCACCCGCGGATGGTCGAGCACGGCCGGGTTGACGATGTTGTCCGGCAGCCGGCCGGCGGCAAACGCGAGAACCGCCTCCGCCGCGCTGGTGTTGCCGAGGCGGATGTTCTCGTCGGTCATGCCGACATTGTGGCCGGTGGCGATGACGTTGGGCATCGCGAGCAGCGGGTTGTCCGGGGTCGTCGGCTCCGGGTCGAACACGTCGAGCGCGGCCCCGCCGAGGTGGCCGCTGGCAAGCGCGGCGACGAGATCGGGCTCGTTCACGAGCTTGCCGCGCCCGATATTGATGAGGAAGCTGCCCGGCTTCATGCGGGCGAGCGAGCGGGCGTTGATCATGTTGGCCGTCGCGGCCGTCAGCGGGCAGCACAGGACCACGAAATCGGCCTGGGCGAGCAGCGTGTCGAGATCTACCCGCTCGGCGCCCTTGGCGGCGATCTCGGCGTCGCTCTTGCTGGGCGCGGACACGATGCGCCGCATCTGCCACGGCTCGGCCAGGGTGAGGATGTCGCTGCCGATATTGCCGCAGCCGACGAGCCCCAGCGTGCGCCCGCCGAGGCCGACGCCCACATGCTGGAACCGTCCGCTCCAGCCCTTCTCGCGCAGTGTGGCGTCCTTCTGCTTCACCGCGTGCGCCAGGTTGAGCATCAGCGCGAGCACCGCGGACGCGAGCGGCCGGCGCACGGCCTCCGGCGTGTTGGTCACGAGGATGCCGGCGCGGGTGCAGGCCTCGAGGTCGAGATGGTCGGTGCCGACGCCGTTGCGCACGAGGTGAGCCACGCGCAGATCCGGCGCCGCGAGGGCCTCGGCGGCGATCGGCGAGCGCTTCATCACGATAGTGTCGAAAGAGCGCACCGCCACGATGGGGAGCGGCTCGCCGACCGGCGTCGACAGGACCGTGAGCTCCAGCGCGGCACACCGTTGGAGGCTCGCCATCGCGTCCGGATCGAAGCGGAGGTCGCCGCCCTTGCCGCGAAAATCGCCCGTGATGGCGACCTTGATCGACCCGTCCGGTGCGGCCACGCCCTGCTCCCTGTCCCGGATCTGACGTCCGGCCGCTTCGGTCTTTTCAAGCATGGGTGCATTGTGTCTGCACTTTGGATAAAGTGTCAACACTATTGGCGATGACGGAGTGCAGCGGTGGGTGAGAGCGAACGCGTGGCCGAGCCGCCGCTTCGGGAGACGGGATCCGAGCGGCCGCTGGTGGATGTGCTGCTCGAGCGGATCGAGAACCTGATCCTGGAGGGCAACCTGAAGCCGGGCGACCGGCTGAGGGAGCAAAGCCTCGCCGCGCAGTGGGGCGTGAGCCGCGGGCCGGTGCGGGAGGCGTGCCGGATCCTGCAGGAGGCCGGGCTGGTGGACATCCAGCCCAACCGCGGCGCCGTGGTGCGCCGCGTGAACCTCGGCGACGTGCTGCACGAGTTCGACATTCGCGCCGCGCTGTGGCGGCTGGCCGGGCGGGAGGCGGCGCGCAACCTTTCGCATCGGCAGATGGACGCGCTCGACGGGTTGATCGCGCAGATGGCGGAGGTGATCGAAGCGCAGGACGGGGCGGGCTACATCAAGCTCAACACGCGCTTTCACGATGCGATCGTGGTGGCGACCGGCAACCGCCCGCTGGTGGCGCTGCATCGGCGCCTGTTCCTGCAGGCCCGGCTGTTCCGGCGCCAGTCCCTCGCCAACGAGGCGGGGCTGGACGAGCGCAACGCCGATCATAGAGCGATCGTGGCCGCATTCCGCGCCGGCAACCAGGAGGAGGCCGGCCGCCTTCTGGAACGGCACGTCTTCAGGAACAAGCAGCGGTTCATCGCCAACATTCAGCGCGGCAGTGGACCCGCGGCGGCCGTCTTCGCGGACGGATTCGACGCGCTGGACGGCGAGGCCCCTGGCACCGGCGCCGACAATCTTATACAAGAATAGGCTTCGGCCGGACTTCGACCCGGCCAAGGGGAGGCGCCACATGGCCGGTCGCGACCAGCTTGTCGCCGAGCCACTCTACAAGCGGGCCGAGCAGGCGATGGTGGCGCGGATCGTCGAGCACACCTGGCCGCCCGGCCACCGCCTTCCCAACGAGTTCGAGCTCGCCGAGGAGTTCGGCGTGAGCCAGGGCACGGTGCGCAAGGCGCTCATCGCGCTGGAGGGTCGCGGGCTCGTCGCGCGCAGCCCGGGGCGCGGCACCTTCGTCGTGCGCACCACGCCGCAGGAAGCGCTCTACGCCTTCTTCCGGCTGCGCGATGCGGGCGGCGC
This sequence comes from Alphaproteobacteria bacterium, assembly GCA_030431335.1. GTDB lineage: Bacteria > Pseudomonadota > Alphaproteobacteria > Rhizobiales > Amorphaceae > Acuticoccus. The sequence goes on along the minus strand of JAUIJH010000114.1, from coordinate 10,072 downwards.
GCTGGTGGTGCCCGAGCCGCTCAGCGAAACCGTCCGCGTGCGCCGGGCGAATGCCGAGGAGCGCAAGCGGCTGCAACCCCCGGCGCGCGACGTCATCGTGCTGGAACGGGTGCGCCAACATGCCGGCGTGCCGCTGGCGCAGGAGACGATGCGCTTCTCCGCCGCCCTGTGCAAAGGCATGGAAGACGACCTGCCCCTGCCCAACTCCCTCTACCCCTACCTGCAGGATCGCTTCGGCATCGCCATCATGTCGGCCAGGGAGCGGCTTGCCGCCGTGCTGGCGGACGAGGCCAGCGCCGCCGCGCTCGGCGTCGCCGTCGGCGCCCCGCTGCTGGAGGTGCACCGCGAGGCGCGCGACCTCGCCGATCGCGTGGTGGAGCTGCGCACCAGCCGCTACGTCACCGGCGACGCGCGCTACGAGGTCGACCTCACCCGCTCCACCAGTCGGACGGATCCTGCACCAAGCCGCTTGCAGCATCTTTAATCTTATATAAGAATTGCTTTTCAAGAATCTGAAGGACGCTGGGAGAGGTATGTCCAAGAACCCACACGTGCTCGCCCACGAGCACGAGGACAATGTCGCGGTGGTGGTGGTCGAAGACCTCGCCGCAGGGACCATCGCACGCGGCGTGATCACCGCGGACGATTCCACCTTCGAGATCGAGGTGAAGGCGGACATTCCGATCGGTCACAAGGTGGCATTGAAGGATTTCGTCGAAGGCGACACGGCGATCAAGTACGGCCAGGACATCGGCCGCTTCGTGGCCAGCGTCGAAAAAGGCGGCCACGTTCACGTTCACAATCTCAAGACCAAGCGCTGGTAGGAACCGATGGCCATTCCCAAGACATTCATGGGCTACCGCCGCGAGAACGGGCGCGTCGGCGTGCGCAACCACGTCGTCATCCTGCCGGTGGACGACATTTCCAACACCGCCTGCGAGGCGGTGGCCAAGAACATCGTCGGCACGCTGGCGCTGCCGCACGCCTACGGGCGCCTGCAGTTCGGGCCCGACCTCGATTTGCACTTCCGCACCATGATCGGCACCGGGGCCAACCCCAACGTCGCCGCGTGCGTGGTGATCGGCATCGAGCCGGGCTGGACGCAGCGCATCGCCGACGGCATCGCCAAGACCGGCAAGCCCGTCGCCGCCTTCTCCATCGAGCAGAACGGCGACCTGAAAACCATCGAGAAGGCGAGCCGGGCGGCGAAGGATTTCGTCCACTGGGCGACCGAGCTGACGCGCGAGGAGTGCCCGATCTCGGACCTTTGGGTCTCCACCAAGTGCGGCGAGTCGGACACCACCACCGGGCTCGGCTCCTGCCCCACCGTCGGCAACATGTACGACAAGCTGATCCCCGCGGGCATCACCGGCGTCTTCGGCGAGACCTCCGAGATCACCGGCGGCGAGCACATCTGCAAGGAGCGCGCGATCGACGCTGAGGTCGGCGAGCGCTGGTACAAGATGTGGAAGGCCTACCAGGACGAGGTGATCTTCGCCCACGCGACGGACGATCTGTCGGAAAGCCAGCCCACCAAGGGCAACATCGAGGGCGGCCTCACCACCATCGAGGAGAAGGCGCTCGGCAACCTCGAGAAGATCGGCCGCGAGTGCCGCTTCATCGACATCCTGGAGCCGGCCGAGGCGCCGCAGAAGGGCCCCGGCCTCTACTACATGGACACCTCCAGCGCCGCGGCCGAGTGCGTCACGCTGATGGCGGCGGGCGGCTACGTGGTGCACACCTTCCCCACCGGGCAGGGCAACATCGTCGGCAACCCCATCGTGCCGGTGGTGAAGATCTCGGCCAACCCGCGCACAGTGCGCACCATGAGCGAGCACATCGACGTGGACGTCACGGGCATCCTGCGGCGCGACATGACCATCGACCAGGCGGGCGACTCGCTGATCGACATGGTGGTGCGTACCGCAAACGGGCGCTACACGGCCGCGGAGGCGCTCGGCCACCGCGAGTTCGTGATGACGAAACTCTACCGCTCCGCGTGAAGGGCAAGCGCATCGTTGTCACCGAGTTCATCGACACCGATGCGCTTGGTGACCTCGCCGGCTTCGACGTCGACTATCGGCCGGACCTCGCCGACGACCGGGCGGCGCTGCTGGCCGCCGTCGCCGAGGCCGATGCCATCATCGTGCGCAACCGCACCAGGGTGGATGCCTCGCTGGTCAAGGCCGCGCCGCGGCTCGTGGCGGTGGGCCGGCTCGGCGTGGGGCTCGACAACATCGACCTCGCCGCCTGCAAGGACAACGGCATCGCCGTGTACCCCGCGCTCGGGGCCAACACGGTGTCGGTGGCCGAGTACGTCATCACCGCCGCGCTGGTGCTCCTGCGCAACGTCTACGGCGCCAATGCGGCGATGCTCGAGGGCGCCTGGCCCCGCGCCGCGCTCAGCGAGGGCGGCGAGGTGGCCGGCCGCACCATGGGCCTCGTCGGGCTCGGCACCATCGGCCGGGCGGTGGCCGAGCGGGCGCGCGCGCTCGGCATGGACATCGCCGCCTACGACCCGAACCTGCCGGCCGACAATCCCATCTGGCGCCAGGTACGCCACTGCGACCTCGCCACGCTGCTGGGTTGCGCCGACGTGGTCTCGCTGCACGTCCCCCTCACCGAGGGTACGCGCGGCCTGATCGACGCGTCCGCCATCGCGGCGATGCGCGAGGGCGCGCTCCTCATCAACACCGCCCGCGGCGGCATCGTCGACGAAGGCGCCCTCGCCGCGGCGCTGCGCAGCGGCCATCTCGGTGGCGCGGCGCTCGACGTGTTCGCCGCCGAGCCGCTCACCCAAACGGCCGCCGCAGTCTTCAAGGGCGTGCCCAACCTGATCCTGACGCCGCACATCGCCGGCCTCACCAACGAGAGCAACCAGCGGGTCAGCGCGGTGACGGTGAAGAACGTCAAGGAGGCGCTGTCATGAGCGTTGCCAGCGAAACGCTGTCGATCGAGGCGGCGCAGGAACTCGTCGCGCAAGCGCTGACGCGCTCCAACGTATCGGCCGCCAACGCGGCGTCCGTCGCGCGCGCGCTCGTCGCCGCCGAGGTGGACGGCCAGGGCGGGCATGGCCTGTCGCGGGTCGTCGCCTATGCCGGTCAGGCCAGGAGCGGCAAGGTCGACGGCAACGCGGTGCCGCGGATCGAAAAGGTTCGGCCCGCGGTGCTCGCGGTCGATGCGGGGCATGGTTTCGCGTTCCCCGCCATCGACGCCGCCCTCGAAGCCCTGGTGCCGCTGGCGCGGGAGACCGGCCTCGCCGCCGCGTCGTTTTCGCGCTCGCACCACGCCGGTCAGCTCGGCGCCCACGTGGAACGGCTCGCCGACGCGGGGCTGATCGGGCTGATGGTCTCCAACACGCCCAAGGCGATGGCACCCTGGGGCGGCGCCGCGCCGCTCTACGGCACCAACCCCATCGCCTTCGCCGCGCCGATGAACGATGCCGCGCCGCTGGTCATCGACCTGTCGCTGTCCAAGGTGGCGCGCGGCAAGGTGATGGCCGCCGCCCAGCGCGGCGAGGCGATCCCCGAAGGGTGGGCGCTCGACGCCTCGGGCGCCGCCACCACCGACCCCGCCGCAGCCCTCAAGGGCACGATGGTGCCGGCGGGCGACGCCAAGGGCGCCGCGCTGGCGCTGATGGTGGAGGTGCTGTCGGCTGCGTTCACCGGCGCGAACCCCTCGTCCGCCGCCTCCTCCTTCTTCGACGCGGACGGCCCGCCGCCGGGGATCGGCCATCTCCTGATCGCGCTCGCCCCCGATGCCGCGGCGGATGGATTTGCCGCGCGCATGACCGCACTCGCCGTGGCCGCCACCATGGAGCCGGGCACGCGCCTTCCCGGCACGAGCCGCCTGGAGCGGCGCCGCGCCGCCAAGGAGCTCGGCATCGCCGTCAGCCCGGCAATGCTCGAGGCGATCCGGGCGCTCTGAGAGCCGCCTTTGCCTCCGCGCCCGCAACGGGCCATGCTGCAAAGATACCCCGCGGGCGACCGGTGCCAGCGGCGGACAAAGAACAAGCCGGTGAAACCAAAGGGAGTGACCATGAAACCGACAACGACGCTTTGCCTTTCGCTCGTCGCGCTGTGCGGCCTCGCCGGGGCGGCCCTGGCGGACGATGCCTATCCCTCGCGGCAGGTGGACTACATCATCCCGTTCGGCCCGGGCGGCGAATCCGACATCACGGCCCGCCTGCAGCAGCCCTATTTCAAGGACAAGTTCGGCCAGGACCTCGTGGTGTCCTACAAGCCCGGCGGCGGCGGCGCGGTGGGCTGGTCGCAGCTCAACTCCATGGAGGGCGACGGCCACACCATCATGGGCGTCAACCTGCCCCACATCATCGTCAAGCCGCAGACAGGCGACGTGGGCTTCAAGACCGACGACATCACCAACGTCTACATGTTCCACTTCACGCCCGACGCGCTGATCGTGAACGCCGATTCCGACATGAAGACGCTCGAGGACTACGTCGCCTACGCCAAGGAGAACCCCAAGCGGCTGACCGCGTCCGGCTCGGGCAAGGGGACGGCGAACCACCTCGCGCAGGTGCGCTTCGACGAGCTGGCCGGGATCGAGACCACCTACGTGCCCTTCCAAGGCACCGGCGCGGCCGTCACCGCCTTGCTGGGCAACCAGGTGAAGGGCGAATGGGGCTACACCACCGTCGGCGCCACGCAGGGTGACGCGGTGCGCATGCTCGCCGTCGCCATGGACGAGCGCCACCCCGCCTTCCCCGACGTGCCGACCTTCAAGGAGCTCGGCTACGACATCGTCTCCGGCGCCTATCGCGGTATCGCGGTGCCGAAGTCGACGCCGGAAGACGTGCGCCAGAAGCTGTCCGACATGATCGCCGAGATCAATGCGGACGAAAAATTCCAGAAACAGATGATCGACGGCGGCTTCGCGCTTCTGGATGTGGGTTACGGCGCCGCCATGGATGAATTCATGGCCACGAAGTCGGACGAGTACATCGCGGCGGGCAAGAGCGCCGGCCTGATCGACTGACACCACCCGACGCATGATACGGGCCGGCGGCGAACCACCCGCCGGCCCACCTTGCCGGACGATCGATCGCCGGGGAGCTGACAGCGGCCCGCCGGCCCATCCTCAAGCGCAGCGGGGACGCCCTTGCTCGACTATTTCATCGCCGCGTTCTCGCCGCTGAACGTCGTGCTGGCGCTGGCCGGCGTCGCCGCCGGCACCATCATCGGCTCGATCCCCGGCCTGACCGCCACCATGGCGGTGGCGGTGCTGGTGCCCTTCACCTTCGCGATGGCGCCCGAATCGGCGCTCATCCTGATGGGCGCGATCTACACCGGCGCGATCTATGGCGGCGCCTACGCGGCGATCCTCCTCAACACGCCGGGCACCCCCTCGGCCATCGCCACCACCTTCGACGGCTACCCGATGGCAAAGCGCGGCGATGGCGATCTCGCCGTCACCATCGCGTGCCTGTCGAGCGTGGTGGGCGGCCTCGTCGGCGCGTTGGCGCTCCTCTTCCTCGCGCCGCCGCTGGCGCGCGCCGCCCTCGCCTTCGGGCCGGTGGAATATTTCTGGCTCGCGATCTTCGGCCTTTCGCTGATCTCGGCGCTGTCGGCGGGCGACTTCCTCAAGGGCATGATCGCGGCCTGCTTCGGCCTCATCCTGGCGATGATCGGCATCTCGGAGATCTCCGCCGAGGTGCGCCTCACCTTCGGCTCGCCGACGTTGCTTGGAGGCATCGAGGTGATCTCCGCGCTGATCGGCCTTTATTGCGTGCCCGTCCTCATCGACCTGGTGGCGACGCCCGAACGCCACCTGGAGGCAGGCGACAACCCGCGCGGCTTCCGCCTGTCGGAGGCCATCGCCACCCTGAGCCGCAACCTGTGGAACCTCGCCCGCAGCTCCGCCATCGGCACCATGGTGGGCGCGCTACCGGGCGCGGGCGGCTCCATCGCGGGCCTCGTCGCCTATTCGGAGGCGCGCCGGTCCGCGCGCGACCGCCAGACCTATGGCAAGGGCAATCCGGGCGGCGTCATCGCCACCGAATCGGCCAACAACGCCACCGTCGGCGGCGGCCTGATCCCCACCCTGGTGCTCGGCATTCCCGGCACGCCGCCCGACGCGGTGATCCTCGGCGCGCTGCTGGTGCAGGGCGTGCGCACGGGGCCGACGCTGTTCGAGAGCGGGGCCAGCATCGTCTACACGTTCATCTTCGGGCTGCTGCTCGCCACCATCCTGATGCTGCCGGTGGGGCTCTTCATCGGCCGCTTCGCCTACGGCGCCATCGTGCGCGCGCCCAAGGCGGCGCTGGTGCCCGTGGTGGCGTTCATGACCATCATCGGCGCCTACGCCATCCGCAATTCCATCTCCGACGTGGGCGTGATGGTGGTGCTGGGCGTGATCGGCTGGATCGCCGCCAACCGCGGCTTCGCCGTCTCGCCCATCGTGCTCGGCCTCATCCTGGGGCGCATCGCCGAGCAGGGCTTCGTGCAGAGCTGGACCATCGGCGCCGCCATCGAGGACCTGCCCGGCCAGTTCTTCGGCCGCCCGCTGTCGATCGCCATCATCGCCCTCACCGCGATCACCTTCATCTATCCGTTCGTTCCGCGCCTGCGCGCCGGCAGGGGGCCGGCCGACGACGCGACCGCCGCCGTGCTTCGCCGCCAACCGGCCAACGCCGCCGCGAAGCTGCGCGAGGTCCTGGCGCTCGGCGCGTTCGGGGCAATCGCGGCGGTGGTGATCGCGCAGATGGCCGGCCGGACCGCCGAGGCGGCCGTCTTCCCGCTGACGGCCGCCATCGCCATGGCGGTCTTCGTGTTGGGCGCGCTCGCCAAGCTCGCCATCACCGGCATCGTCACCGAGGAAAGCGCGCCCGGCTCGTTCGTGCGCCGCGCCATGGTGCCGCTGGTCATGCTGGTGACGGTGGGGCTCATCCCCCACCTCGGCTTCGGCGCCAGCTGCGCCCTCATGGGGCTCGCGCTCTATGTTGTCGCCGATCATCAGCGCCAGAGCCTCGCCCAGCACGCCCTCGCCGTCGCCAGCGTGCTCATGGTGATCGTCGGCGCGACCTACGCATTCCGGGTGTTTTTAAGCGTGCCGTTACCCGGAGGCGCTTTGTTTTAAAGGCGGCTTGACGACGGGTTGGGCCGTACTCCAAATCGCTTTAAAGCCAACGACAAAGCCGTCGGATCGCGACGGTCCGCCGGCCAGGGTCACCAACGCACCCGCACGGCACACCACTCGGGAGGACGATCGATGCTACCCAATTCGCCCCTATTCAAACGCTCGGCCGCAGCGCTGGCCGCCGCCATTGTGATCGGCGGCGCCGGCTTCGCTCAAGCCGCCGACGACACGCGCGCGGCCCTGGTGCCGGGCGGCCCCCACCCCTACTTCGCCGCCTGGGCGGATGCCGCCAAGGCCGCGGCCGAGAAATTCGGCGTCCAGGCCGAATACCAGGTGCCGCCGGCCTGGGAGCTCAGCCAGCAGAACGAGATGATCGAGAGCCTCGTCGCGCAGGGCTTCAACGCCTTTCTCGTCTTCCCGGGCGATGCCTCCGGCACCAACGCCACGCTGGGCGAGTTGAAGGACTTCGATATTCCCTCCGCCGTCCTCGCCGGCTGCACCGAGGCGCCCACCCCGGCCCTCTTCTGCCTCGGCACCGACGTCTACAACTCCGCCTATCTGGGCACCAAGGAGCTGATCTCGGCGCTCGGCGGCAAGGGCAAGATCGCCCACTTCACCGGCTTCCTGGTCGACCCCAATACGCAGCTTCGCATCGAGGCCGTGCAGAAGGCCGCCGACGAGGCCGACGGCGTCGAAGTGATCCAGGTGATCGCCGACATCGACGCGCCCGAGCCCGCCGACGAGAAGATCAACGCCTTCCTCGCCGCGCAGGGCGACAATGTCGACGGCATCGTCACCACCGCCTGGGTCCCGGCCGTGGTCGCCGCCACCAGCCTCAGGAACCTCGGCGACAAGCGCATCAAGATGGTCGGCATCGACCATGACGAGGTGGTGCTGCAGGCGATCAAGGACGGCTTCGTCCACGGCACGATGCTGCAGAACCCCTACGGGCAAGGCTTCATCGGCGTCTACGCCATGGACCTCGTGCGCGACGGCTGCACCATGAAGGACGACGCGCCCTGGCAGACCACGGCGCAGACCGACCGCTTCATCGATTCGGGCACCGCCTTCGTCGGCGCCGATGCGGTCGACAACTACCAGGAGGCTATGGTGAAGGTGACCGACGAGATCATGGCCGACTTCAAGGACAAATACATGAACTGTCCGAACTGATCCAAGGAACGGTTCGCGCGTGACAACGGACGTCGCACACAAGAAGGTTCGGTCCGGTGGGCCGAACCTTCACTTCCTCGCCTCCAACGAGGCGGGGCTTCTCATCATCGCCGCCGGCTTCGTGGTGCTGTTCGCCAACCTGACGCCCGGCTTCGCGTCCCCCTTCAACATCTATGCCCTCACCCGCGTGCTGGCGATCGACGCGGTGATCGGCTTCGCCATGATGGTCGTGCTCGTCACCGGCGGGCTCAACCTCGCCGTCGGCGCCATCGGCGTCTGCGCCGTGATGATCGGCGGCTATGCGATGGGACCGCTGGGCGTGCCGATCCCCCTCGCGGCGGCGATCGCCGTGGTCGCCGGGGCGCTGTTCGGCATCGCCAACGGGCTGCTCACCGTGGTGATGCGCGTCCACTCCTTCGTGGTCACGCTGGCGACGATGAGCCTCTTCTTCGGCGCCATGATCGTCGTGACCCAGGCCCAGCCCATCAGCCTGCCGGCCGGCTTCGTGACCCTCGCCAAGCTGAAGACCTACTTTTTCGCCTCCTCGATGCTCTACGTCACCTTCGGTGTCGGCGTCCTGTTGTGGTGGCTCTTCCACCACACGCTGATCGGGCGGCAAATCCTCGCCGCCGGGGCCAACACGGCCGCGGCCCGACTGTCGGGCGTTCCGGTGGAGCGGACCATCATCGTCTGCCACGGCCTGTCGGGCGCGCTCGCCGCGTTCGCGGGGCTGATGCTCGCTGCCCGCAACGGCGCGGCGCTGCCCTCGATGGCCGGCCAGCTCGGCGCCGACTGGCTCCTGCCCGCCTTCCTTGCCCCCGTCCTCGGCGGCACGCTTCTGACGGGAGGGCAGGTCTCGGTGGTCGGCACCTTCCTGGGCGCGACGCTCGTCACGGTGCTGTCCAACGGGTTGTTGCAGCTCAAGGTGGGCGAGTTCTGGGTGCAGGCCTTCCTCGGCATCATCCTCCTCTTCGCGGTGGCGATCGACCGGCTGCGCGCGCATGTGATCGAGCGGCGGCGCATCCGATGACGGGCACGATGCGGCTTCTCAAGACGGACTGGTTCAGCCTGCTCATCGCCTTCCTCGCGGGGGCGGCGGCGCTGGCGGTGACGCAACCGGCCTTCCTCAACACCTACAATATCTACGTCATGCTGACGGCGTTCTCGCTGGCGGTGCTTGTGGCGCTGTCGCAAATGGTGATCCTGGCCATCGGGCAGCTCAACCTGTCGGTCGGCGCCATCGGCGGGCTTGCGGCGATCACCTTCGCCGGCGTGATGGAGGTGTGGGGCCTGCCGATCCCGCTCGCCATCGTGTGCGGGCTCGCCGTCGGCCTTTTCGCCGGCGCGCTCAACGGGGCGGTGACCCACCTCACGGGGCTCAACGCCTTCGTGGTGACGCTGGCCACGCTGTCGATCTTCAAGGGCATCAATATCGGCATCACCGAGGCGCAGCCGTTCTACGACATTCCCGCCGCGGTGAAGGCGTTCGGCAACGCGCGCTTCGGCTTCTTCCCGTTCCTCCTGTTCGTCTCCGGGGCGCTGCTGATCGCCATGCTCGTCTTCATGCGGCGCGGCGTGCTGGGGCGCCAGCTCCTGGCGGTCGGCGGCAACCGCTCGGCGGCGGAGCTGTCGGGCATCTCCATCGGCCGCGTGGTCATCGCCGCGCACGTCATCTCCGGCACGCTGGCGGCCGTGGCGGGGATGCTCGCGGTGGCCCGGCTGCAGCTCGGCCAGCCCACCATCGGCGACGACTGGCTGATCGTCTCCTTCGCCGCCCCCGTCATCGGCGGGGCGGTGCTCG
>JAUIJH010000279.1 GCA_030431335.1 Alphaproteobacteria bacterium | reverse complement strand
CGAGCCCCGCCGCCGTCGTGCTCGACGCCGGCGCGCTGAGCGCCTTTGCCGGCGCGCCCGAGCGCCTGGCCGCCGCCATCGCCGGGCCCGCGGTGCTGACGCCGCACGAGGGCGAGTTCGCGCGCCTGTTCGGGCGCGAGGCCGACAAGCTGGCCGACACGCGCCGCGCGGCCGCGGCAAGCGGCGCCGTCGTCATCCACAAGGGGGCCGATACGGTGATCGCTGCCCCAGACGGGCGCGCCGCCATCAACGCCAACGCGCCGCCCTTCCTCGCCACCGCCGGCACCGGCGACGTGCTGGCCGGCATGGTGACGGCGCTTCTGGCCCAGGGCGTGCCCGCCTTCGAGGCGGCCGCCATGGCCGTCCACCTGCACGGCAGGGCGGCCACCGAGGCGGGCGCCGGCATGATCGCGGACGATCTCATCGCGGCATTGCGCCCCACCATGGCCGCGCTGGCGGGCCTTTAACGCGATTTGCATCGCGCGCCATCTCGCGTAGGACGATGGCAGGCGGGTGTGGCGGAACTGGTAGACGCACTTGGTTTAGGTCCAAGCGCCGCAAGGTTTGGGGGTTCGAGTCCCTCCACCCGCACCATAGTCTCGCTCACGGCTGTTCGCTTCGCGGCCTCCGCGGGGCGGCCTGACCGGCCGGCGCACAATTCTGCGCTGTTGACCATATTCTCGCTCACGGCTGTTCGCTTCGCGGCCTCCGCGGGGGCGGCCTGACCGGCAGGCGCACAATTGTGCGCTGTTGGAGGGCGGCAGGTGCGCTGTTGCTCCACCTAGGCGCGTGCGATCTGTGTGGCGCTGCCGCCTTGAACGCATTGGCTGTCGCACTGGCTGCTATTGGCCGTTTGAGTGTGCCGCGGGCCTTATATAATACGCGTCGGCGTACCATCTTCATTGGAGCGGTCGTGCCGCGGGCTTGTGCGGGGCGTTGCCGGTGCGGGCTGCAGCGGCGGGTCGCATTTGATGCCCGGGTGCGTCTGGGCTAAACGAACGTTGGTCGTGAACCGGCGAAAAACTTTGTTCGGCCATTACACGGCTTTCGCGGTCTGCCCATTGACACGGTGCCCTGCCGGCGCGACATGAGGCGCCATCTCCCAGACAACCTGTAATCCTTGGCGAAAGAAGCACGATGGAAGTGACGGAAACCCGCTCCGAAGGTCTTGCGCGGGAATTGAAGGTCGTGGTCCCCGCATCCGCGCTCGAAGAGCGCCTGTCGGCCTACCTCGATGACATGCGCACCAAGGTGCGGCTCAAGGGTTTTCGGCCGGGTAAGGTCCCGGTCGCGCACCTGCGTCGGATGTATGGCAAGTCCGCCATGGCCGAGGTCATCAACGAGGTAATGAACAAGTCCGTTGAAAACGCTGTTCAGGACCGATCCGAAACTCCCGCTCAAGCGCCCGACGTCGATGTCGACGAGAACGCCCTCAAGGACGTGGTGGAGGGCAACGCCGATCTCGCCTTCGCCATCAAATACGAGGTGCTGCCCAAGATCGAGGTCACCGGCCTCGAGGAAGTCGCGGTCGAGCGTCCGGTCCTTCCCGTGGCCGACGAAGAGGTCGACAGCGAGATCGCCACGCTTGCCGAACGCAACAAGGCGTTCGAGCCGGTGGAGCGGGCCGCTGCCGACGGCGACCGCGTGAAGATCGACTTTGTCGGCAAGATCGACGGCGTCGCCTTCGATGGAGGCTCGGCCGAGGATATCGACGTCGAAATCGGTGCCAACCGGTTCATCCCCGGCTTCGAGGAGCAGCTCGCCGGCGCTCAGAAGGGCGAGGAGCGTGTGCTCAACGTGTCCTTCCCCGAGGATTACCAGGCGGCCGAGCTCGCTGGCAAAGCGGCCACCTTCGACGTCACGATCAAGGAAATCAGCGCGCCGCAGCCCGTCACCATCGACGACGCGTTCGCCGAGCGGCTGGGGCTGGAAAACCTCGAGGCGCTCAAGAATGGCGTGCGCGGCCAGATCGAGCAGGCCTACGCTGGGGCGAGCCGCCAGAAGGTCAAGCGGGCGCTGCTGGATGCGTTGGACGAGCGCTTCTCCTTCGACCTGCCGCAGAAGCTGGTCGAGGCTGAGTTCGAGAGCATCTGGCGTCAGGTGACCTCCGACATGGAGAACCGCGGCGAGAGCTTCACCGAAGAGGGCGAGAACTCCGAGGAGACGCTGAAGGCGGAGTACCGCCGGATCGCCGAGCGGCGCGTTCGTCTCGGCCTGCTGCTCTCCGAAGTCGGCACCAAGGCCAATGTCGAGGTGACCGAGGACGAGGTGCAGCGCGCCCTGCAGGAGCGTCTGCGTCAGTTCCCCGGCCAGGAGCGCGAGGTTTTCGAGATCTATCGCAAGAATCCGCAGCTCATCGCTTCGCTTCGCGCGCCGATCTTCGAGGACAAGGTGATCGATTATCTGCTCGAGCTGGTCACGGTGACGGACAAGACCGTCACGAAGGACGAGCTGTTCGCCGCCGACCGGGACGAAGAGCTGATGACGCTGGGTGCGGAACCGCACGAGCATCATCATGACCACGATCATCACCATGATCACGACCACGACCACGACCACGATCACGATCACGGCCATCATCATCATGATCACGACCACGATCATGACCACAAGCACGATCACTAGGCGCCAGCTATGAGAGATCCTGTCGAATATACGATGAATGCGCTTGTCCCGATGGTCGTCGAACAGACCAATCGGGGCGAGCGGGCTTACGACATCTTCTCGCGACTGCTGTCGGAGCGAATCATCTTCATTACGGGGCCGATCGAGGACACCGTTGCGACGCTCGTCTGCGCGCAGCTCCTGTATCTCGAGGCGGACAACCCCAACAAGGAGATCTCGCTCTACATCAACTCGCCGGGCGGGGTCGTGACCTCCGGACTTGCAATCTACGATACCATGCAATTCATCCGGCCGACGATTTCGACCCTGTGCATCGGCCAGTCCGCCTCCATGGGCGCGATGCTGCTGGCGGCGGGCGAGAAGGGGATGCGCTTTTCCCTGCCCAACGCCCGCATCATGGTGCACCAGCCGTCCGGCGGCTTCCGCGGCACGGCAGCCGATATCCAGCTGCAGGCCAACGAAATCCTCTCGATGAAGCGTCGCCTCAACGAGATCTACCGCAAGCACACCGGCCAGACGCTCGACAAAATCGAGAAGACGCTGGAGCGCGACAATTACATGTCCCCTGACGTGG
>JAUIJH010000113.1 GCA_030431335.1 Alphaproteobacteria bacterium | reverse complement strand
CTGGCGGCAGAATTCCAGCCCGATCCCGCGATTGGCGCCGGTGACGAGAACAGTGGCCATGGGTTTCTCCTAGTGGCTCAGGCCGTGCGGTGGCCGGCGAACTTGGTGCCGGGCGGCGGCGAGGCCCCCATCGATCCGCGCGACAAAAGGTGCGCCGCGCCGCCGTGCGCTTCGACGATGTCGAGCTGCTGCGCCTTGATCACCCGGTCGACCGCCTCCGGATCGAGGCGGGCGCGCAGCCGTGCCTCGAACGCGGCGCAGGTGGCGCGGTGGGCCGGATCGGGCGCGAGGTCGGTCAGCTCCTCCGGGTCGGTCTCCAGGTTGAAGAGCTGCGGCGGCATGTTGGCGTAGTAGATGTATTTCCACGACCCCTGCCGCAGCATGAAGACGCCGTTGACGGCGCCGGCGGCGTGATATTCGCCGAACACCTCGCGGGTGTCGTCGTCCGGCTCATCGGCGATCCTGAGGAGGCTGCGCCCGTCCGGATCGGCGGTCGGCCCGCCGTCGGAGAGCCCCACCGCGTCGAGCACCGTCGGATGGATGTCGATCAGCGAGACGGGGGTGCGGCAGGTCTTGCCCGCCGCGATGCCGGGGCCGGCGAGGATCATCGGCACGTGGGCCGATTCCTGATAGAAATTGCTCTTCTGCCAGAGCCCGCGCACGCCCAGATTATCCCCGTGGTCGGACATGTAGGCGATGCGCGTGCGCGCCCCGAAATCGCTCGCGCCGATGGCGTCGATCACGTCGCCCATCAGCGAATCGACGAAGCTGCACAGCCCGAAATAGGCGGCCGTCGCGCGGCGGCGCAGATCGTCGTCGAAGAAGGTGTCGGTGATATAGGTGCGGCGGAACTCGTCGAACCAGGGGTGCTTCGGCCAATCCTCCGGGCGGCACGCCTTCGGCAGGTCGAGGCTGCCCGGATCGTACATGTTGTAGAATTCTTCCGGCGCGATCAGCGGGAAATGCGGCGTGACGAAGCTGACGAACAGCACCCACGGCTCGCGCTGAGCGGGCGCGCGATCGCGCAGGAAATCGAGCGCGGCGGCGTGGATGGAACGGTCGTAGCGGGTGTAGTCGGATTCGCCCGCGCCCACCTCCTCGGCCACCTGCCTGACGCCGTAGCGCGGCGGCAGCGGCGCGCTCTGGCGGATGGCGCCGAAGAGGTCGCCGACGCCGCCCTGCGCGTACATCGGGATCAGCGTCTCGTCGAACCCGCTCGGCACGTCCTTGGAGCGATAGTGCAGCTTGCCGATGGAGGTGACCGGGACGCCAGCGTCCTGCAGAAGATGCCCCCAGGACGGAACCTTGCCGTCGTAAGGCGTCGCGTTGCAGACGTAGCCGGTGTCGTGCGGATAGCGCCCCGTGGCGAAGGCCGCCCGCGAGGGCATGCAGATGGGGCTGGTGCAGTAGGCGTTGGAAAACACCGTGCCGCGCTGCGCCAGGCGGTCGAGGTTGGGGGTCTTCACCACCTCGTGGCCGGCGTAGCCGGTGTAGCGGCCCGCGTGCTCGTCCGCCATCAGGATGACGAGGTTGGTCGCCGTGCGCTCTGTCATTTTGTGTCTCCGCCCGCCTCGGTTGGGTGTGTGGCCGCCGCGGCTCCGCCCGATGGCAGGTCGGCAAGCCGGCCGCGGGCCTCGGCCGTCAGGCGCTCCGGCACGGCGATGTCGCAATCGGCGAGCGCGCGGCGATAGGTCTCCACCATGGCGCCCAGCATCGGCAGGCTCCGGTGCAGGGCCGGGGTGAGGAGCGCGCCCAGCGCCTGCGAATCCTTCAGCGAGATGGGGTTGAAGGGCCGGGCAGGCGCGGCGCCGGCCATGAAGGTGCCGTGGCGGTCGAGCACCACGGACTTGCCCGCGCCCGCGCCGGTCCGCATCACGTCGACCAGCACGTCCGGCGCGATGCCGTTGGCCTCGGCGAATGCCAGCGCTTCGGCGATGGCGCACAGCGTCACCGCGCCCACCGCGTTGTTGAGGACCTTGGCGAGCGCGGCCGTGCCGCTGTCGCCGACGTGGCGCCAACCGCGCCCGGCAGCGTCCAGGAACGCCTGCGCGCTATCGATGTCGCCGGCCCGGCCCGCCACCATGAAGTAGAGCGCGCCGGCCGCGGCATCCTTGCCGATCCCGATCACCGAGGCCTCGATGGCGCCGCCGCCGGCCGCGATCCGCGCCGCGGTGATGCGCCGCGCGAGTTCCGGCGGCACGGTGGAGCACTCGACGGTGAAGAGGTCGGGCCGCCCCGCGGGGACCAGCCCGTCGGGCGCGAAATAGCTCTCCTCGATGGCGGTGAGGCTCGGAAGGCTGGTCACCACCAGCTCCGATTGCGCGATCAGCGCCGCCCGCGATGCCGCGACGGTAACGCCGCGGCCGGCGGCCCGCGCCGAAGCGGCCGCGTCGATGTCGTAGCCGGCCACCGCGTGGCCTTGCCCGACGAGCCAGGCCGCGAGGTTGCCGCCGATATCGCCCAGCCCGATGATGCCGATCTTCATGGGGTCGCAGTTGCCTCCAGGGTGGTCTTGAACAGCGTCAGCATGGCGTCCGTGGCGGCGGCGGCGACGGCGGGGTCGAAGACGTCGCGCTCCGGGAACATGAAGCCGTGGTGAGCGGCGAAATCGTCGACCCGGTGCGGCTGCGCGCTGTCCGCGAGCGCCTGCCGCAGGATCGCCTGGTGGTGCGGCGGGCACGTCGGATCGTCGGCGGCGAAGGCGACGTAGGCGGGGCCCTGGAGGCTGGCGATGAGGCGGTGGGGGGAGGTCTCGTCGTCGCCGACGAGGCGCCCGCCGTGCAGCATCGCGCAGGCCTTGATGCGCGCCGGATGCGTCGCCATCGCCGCCAGCGCATGGCGCGCGCCCATGCAGTAGCCGGCCGCCGCCAAGTGCCGCGGCGTCGGCGTGGCGGCAAGCAGCGCGCCGATGTCGGCGGCGCTCATCTGCCAGGTGGTTTCCTGGTTGAGCCGCTTCGCCTCGTCCGGCAGCGGTTCCTGCGGCGAGAAGGCGACCGGCCCGGCCCGGTAGAACAGGTGCGGCAGGAAGGTGGTGAAGCCGTGCGCGGCGAGCTTGGCGCACATGCGGTGCAGCTCGGGCCGGATGCCGAACACGTCCATCATGACGATCAGCCCGAACGGGCCGGACCCCTGCCGCCAGACCGGCATGACGCCGTCCGCTGTCGCGATGTCGAGACGCTCAGGCACCGAACGCGTGCTCCGCGATGCCGACCGCGTCGGTGTCGAAGGCGAGGACGTCGCCGGCCGCGGGTTCGGCGGCGAGGGCTTCGGGCGAGAGCCGCTGGCGGGCGGTGGTGACGAACAGCGTGGTGAGGTCCTCCCCCCCGAAGGCGCAGGAGGTGGGTTGGCTCACCGGCAGGGTGACGAGGCGGTCGAGCCGGCCGGCCGGGTCGATGCGCGCGACGGCGCTCCCCCCGGTCCGCGTCACCCAGAGGAAGCCCTTTGCGTCGACGGTGGCGCCGTCCGGCCGGCCGGGCGCGATATCGCGCGGCGCGAACGGGGCGAAGCCGGGCAGGTCGGCACGCGCGTCGCCGCGCAAAATCGTGCCTTCGCGCGTGTCGGTGAAATAGACGAAGGCGCCGTCGGGCGAAAAGGCGAGGGCGTTGGGAACGGCAATGCCCGACAGCAGCGTCCGCACGGTGCCGTCGGCGAAGATGCGGTAGAGGGCGCCGTCGGGCGCGCCGCCGCCGTCGCGCATGGTGCCGCACCACAGGCTGCCGTCCGGCCCCACCTTGGCGTCGTTGACGCGGATGGCCGAATTGGGGGCGGGGAGCTCCGCGAGCAGGCGGGTTGCGCCGGTCGCCGGGTCAAAATGCAGGACGGAGTGGCCGTGGCCCACCAGGAGCCCGTCGCGGGCGAGCACCACCATGCCCAGAAGCTTGTCGAAGTCGTGGCGGTCCATGACGCCGGTGGCGGGATCGAGCGCGTAGAGGGCGGGGGCGCGAATGTCGACGAACCACAGCCGGCGGCTCTTGGCGCACCAGACCGGCGCTTCGCCGAGTTGGGCGCCGAGCGGGTAGCGACGCACGTCGCCCGCGAGGCTGCCGCTCACGCGATCGGCTCCAGGCGCAGCTCTTCCACGCGGCGCATGTCGAGCGTGGCGCCGAGGCCCGGCACGTTTGGCACGGCGCTGAAGCCGCCCGCGCTGGTGAAGGGGGGGCCGGCCAGCAGCGCGTCGAACAGCGGCGACTCGTCGAACTGCATCTCCAAGGTGTCGCATTGGGGCAGCGCGGCGCACACCTGGAGGCTCGCCGCGTGCGAGATGGGCCCCGTCGGGTTGTGCAGCGACAGCGTGGCGCCATGGTCGGCGGCGAGCGCGGCAAGGTCCGCCATCAGCGCGAGGCCGCCGAGATATTTCACGTCCGGCATGATGACGTCGTAGGCATCCGCTTCGAGGTAGGGCGCGAAGGCGCCGAGGCCGGTGCCCATCTCGAGGCCCGCGAGGCGGATGCCTCGGCGGTTCGCCTCGCGCCGCAAGCGGGCGATGGCGGCGGCGTTTTCCGGCACCTCGGCGATGGGGCACTCGATCCAGTCGAGCCCGTAAGGCTCGGCCGCCTCGATCAGCGCGGCCGCCGCTTTCGCCGTGCAGCGCCAGTGGCAGTCGACCCGCAGCAGCGCGTCGGGGCCGATCTCCTCGCGCACCGCCGCAACGCGGGCAAGCCCGGCGGCGAGCCCCGCCTCGAAGTGCGGGCCGGCGCAGACCTCCGGGTCGAGTTCGTCGAACGGGGCGAGCTTGAAGGCGGTGAAGCCCAAATCGGCCGCCCGCCTCGCGGTGGCGGCGAACCCGGCGGGCGCGCGGTCCGTCGTGCGGCGGTTGATGTTGGCATAGAGCGCGATGCGCTCGCGCCGCGCGCCGCCCAGGAGCGCATGCACCGGCACGCCCTCGCGTTGGCCGGCGAGGTCGTAGAGCGCCATGTCGATCGCGCTGGCGATGGCGGCATCGCCGATCCGGTCGCGCCCGCGCCAGGCCGGGGCGACGTCCGCGAGGGTGGCCGCGCGGCCCGCGACGGTGGCGAGCCAGTCGTCCGCCGCCGCCTGGACCTCGCCATGCCGGTTGGGCAGCGAGGCCTCCCCGAAGCCGACGCGCCCGTCGCTCGTCTCCAGGCGCACGAACGACCACACCGTCTTGTTGGTGATGCGCAGCTGCTCCAGCGTGGCGGACGCGATCCGCGCGCCGCTCATTTGGCCGCGCGGCCGTTGGTGCGGCGTGGGGGGCGGTTCGTTGGCTGCATCAGGTCGACCCGTTTGATGAGTTGGTATTTGGCTTTGATGACATGGGCGCGCATCAGCGCCGCCGCGTCGTCGCTGGAGCGGCTCGACAGCGCGGTGATCAGGCTGCGGTGATCGCTGATGACGCCTGGGAAGCGGTCCGGCACATGGCCGTAGTGGGCCCACAGGCGCGACAGCACCAGCCAGTGGCGGTCCACGATGGTCGACACCTCGGTGTTGTCGGCGATGCGGTTGATGCAGCGGTGGAAGCGGCTGTTGGCGTCCACCGCGCCGGCGTTGTCGCCGTCCTCGACGGCCGCCTCGAACCCATCCTGGATCTCGCGCAGTTCGGCGACGCCGGCGTCGTCGATCTTCTTGGCCGCCAGGCGCGCCAGCAGCGGCTCCAGCTCGGTGCGCAGCATCAACAGGTCTTCGATGAAGCGGCGGTCGACGGGCAGGGCGCGGGCGCCGCGGCGCGCCTCGTAGCGCACCAGCCCCTCGCCGGCGAGCTCCCTCAGCGCCTCGCGGATCGGCATGTGGCTCGACTGGTAGCGGCTCGCCAGCATGTCGATGGTGAGGCGCGTATCGGGTGCGAAAGCGCCCTTGACGATGTCGTCGCAAATGCGGCTCTTGATGGTCTGAAGCTGCATGGCCCTTACCCGAGAACGTCGCCGAATGGCGCTGCCGGCAGCCCGAAACGCCCCCACAGGAGAGCCCCATGAGACTTGCCGCCCGCCACCACTCGCGCACCGGATTGACGCTGTCCACGTTCGGCTTCGGCGGCACGCCGCTCGGCACGCTCGACCGGACCGCGGGCGCCGGCGAGGCGGTGGCGCTGGTCGACGCCGCCTTCGCCGCAGGCATCGAATACTTCGACGTTGCACCATTCTACGGTTTTGGCCTCGCCGAACACCGTATGGGAACGGCGATGATCGGCCGGCCGCGCGAGAACTATTTGCTGTCCACCAAGGTCGGCCGCCTGCTGCGCCCGGGCCGCGCGGAGGGGGACAAGCCGAGCCTGCCGTTCACGCCCGAGTTCGACTATTCCTACGACGGCATCATGCGCAGCGTGGAGGATTCGCGCGCGCGCCTCGGCATGGATCGCATCGACATCCTCTATGTGCACGACGTGTCGCCGCGCTGGGCGGGGGATGCGATCGAGGCGCGGTTCCGCGAGGTGATGGACGGCGGCTACCGGGCGCTGGTGGAACTGCGCGAGGCGGGTGTCATCAAGGCATTCGGCGTCGGCATCAACGATGCGGCGTGGTGCGTGCGCTTCGCCGAGGCGGGCGATTTCGACCTCTTCATGCTGGCGGGGCGCTATACGCTGCTCGACCATTCGGCGCACGACGAGATGCTGCCCCTCTGCCTGAAGCGGGGCATCGGGGTGGTGCTCGCGGCGCCGTTCAACTCGGGCATCCTCGCCACCGGCGCGCGGCCCGGCGCCACCTTCTTCTACAGCGAGGCGCCGGCCGACCTGATGGCCCGCACCGCGCGCATCGAGGCGGCGTGCGCCGCGCACGGCGTGCCGCTGCCGGCCGCCGCACTGCAATTCCCGCTGCGCCATCAGGCGGTGCTGTCCGTCGTCGCCGGCAGCCGGACGCCGGCCGAGCTCGCATCCAACGTCGATCATGTGACGCGCCCGATCGGGGACGATTTCTGGGCCGAGCTCGCGCATGAGGGTCTCATACCTTCAGCGTGAAGCCGGGCAGAGTGGAGCGCACGAGGCAGGGGGCCGGCGCGCCGGCCCCGTCGAGCGCGGCGAGTTCGGCCTCGGCCGCGTCGTCGCCATGCCAGTGCCGGTCGGGATCGGGCCAGGGGATCGAGGCCACCAGCAGCCGCGTATAAGGGTGCTGCGGCTCCTTGATGACGCGCTCCGGGTCGCCCGCCTCGACCACCCGGCCGCGATACAGCACCAGCACGTAGTCGGAGACTTCATAGGCCGTCGCGAGATCATGGGTGATATAGATGATCGCGACGCCGAGGTCGTCTTTCATCTTGCGCAGGTTGCCCAGGATCGAGGAGCGCAGCGAGGCGTCGACCATCGACACCGGCTCGTCGGCGACCAGGAGTTTTGGGCCCAGCATCATCGCGCGACCCACCATCAGGCGCTGGCGCTGGCCGCCGGACAGCTGGTGCGCGAAGCGGTGGATGGTCTGGTCCGGGTCGAGGCCGACCAGCTCGCAGGCCGAGCGCATCTTGGCCAGAATGTCGTCGCGGCGCGTCGCGACGCCGAAGTTGCGCAGCGGCTCGGCAAGGCCGTGGTCGACCTTGTAGAACGGATTGTAGGCCGCGTAGGGATCCTGGAAGACGGCCTGCACGGTGCGATAGCGCTCGCGCCGCTCGGCGGCCGAAAGGCCGTGCATGTCGCGCCCTTGCGCCAGGACGCGCCCCTCGCTGGGCCGGATGAAGCCCAGGAGCAGGCTGCCGAGGGTCGACTTGCCGCTGCCCGACTGGCCCACCACCGAGACGATCATCGGCGTCCCGGACGCCATCGAGAAGGTGAGGGGCTTGAGCGCCTGGTTGCCTTTGCGGTCGAACAGGCCGCGCTTGTAGGTCTTCGACACGCCCTCCAGCGCGATCACCGGCGGTTCGGCGGCCTTGCTCGCCTCGCGCACCACGGGGGGGGCGGTGGCGGGGCGCCGCTCAAGGGCGGGGACGCTGTCGATCAATTCGCGCGTATAGGCATCCTGCGGCGCGCGGAAAATCTGGCGCACCGGGCCCGCTTCCACGAGGAGGCCGCGCCGCAGCACCATGATGCGGTCCGCGAACTGGGCCATCAGCCCCATGTCGTGGCCGATCAGGATGAGGCTGGCGCCCATCTCGTCCTGCACGCGGCGCAAGGTCTGCATCACCTGGCGCTGCGAGATCACGTCGAGAGCGCTGGTGGGCTCGTCGGCGATCAGGAGTTTGGGGTTGAGCGCGATGGCGATGGCGATGGCGACGCGCTGCTTCATGCCGCCCGACAGCTCGTGCGGGAAGAGGCGCGCGACGGACGGGTCGAGGTCGACCTGGCGTAGGAGCTCCGCCACCCGCGCCTTGCGCGCCGCCTTGTTGAGGTCGGCGCCATGGTCGATCATGCCGTCTTCCACCTGCTCGCCGACGCGCATCACCGGGTTGAGCGAGTTCATCGCCCCCTGCGGAATGTAGGCGATGTCGACGAGGCGGCGGGCGGCGTGCTCGCGCGGGCTGAGGGTGAGAAGGTCGAGGTCGCCCAGCATCGCGCTGCCGGAGACGACGCGCCCCGGCGGGTCGATCATGCCCATCAGCGAGAGGGCGGTGGTGGTCTTGCCGGAGCCCGATTCGCCGACGAAGCCGAGGCGCTCGCCGGGCTGCACGTCGAAGGAGATGCCGCGCACGGCTTCCACGACGCCGTCGTCGGTCTCGAAGACGATGGACAGGTCTTTGACGGTGAGACCGCGCGAGACGACCGCGTGCATCCTCACGCTCCCTTCGCGCGCAGGCGCGGATTGGCGAGCTCGTCGAGCCCGGTGGTGATGAGATAGAGGCCGACGAACAGGACGACGAGGGTGATCACCGGCGTCAGCACCCACCACCACATGCCCAGCAGCGAGGCCGAATAGTGCATCGCCCAATAGACGGTCATGCCGAGCGTCGGCTCGTTCTGCGGGCCGAGCCCGAGCGCTTCGAGGCCCACCGCGGCGAGCACGGCGGCCGCGACGGTGAGCACGAAGCTAACCATCAGATAGGGGATGAGGTTCGGCATCATCTCCTTGAAAATGATGCCGAACGAGGACGTGCCGTTGAGCCGTGCGTTGTTGACGTAGCCCGCCTCGCGCATGACGAGGACCTGGCTGCGGATGCGCCGCGCCGGCTCGCGCCAGGCGAGCGCCGCGATGACGAACACCATGTCGGTGGTGGACAGCGACGTGCCGAGGTTGGCCGCGATCACCACCAGGATGAGGAGCGGCGGCACGGCGAGGAAGACGTCGGTGAGGAGGTTGATCGCCGCGTCGATCCAGCCGCGGAAGAAGCCGCCGACGAAGCCGAGCACGGTGCCGACCGCGACGCCGATGAGCCCCGCGAGCAGCCCCACCTTGCAGGTGAGCGCGGTGCCGACGATGAGCACGGCGAAGAGGTCGCGCCCGTGCTTGTCGGTGCCGAGCCAGGCGTCGGCCGAGGGCGGGCGCGCGGGCATCTTGGACAGCGGCTCGGCGAGCTTCACGTCGTAGAAGAGGTAGCCGCCGATGACGAGCGAGGCGAGCCCGAGGAGGAGCACGACCCCCACCGCGAGGCTCTTGTTGCGCCCCAGGTAGAGGAGGATCGTGCGCCAGAAGCGCGCCGAGGAGCCCCACTCGAGCGGGGCCGCCGGGGGTGCCGCGTCAGCCATGCTGCTCGCCTCCGGCGCGGATGCGCGGGTCGAGCAGCGGGTAGAGGAGATCGAGGATCATCAGGGAGACCGCCACCGTGAGGATCAGGATGAAGACGCAGCCGAAGATCAAGAAGTAATCGACCAGCAGGACCGAGTTGTAGAGCAGCGTTCCGATGCCCGGATAGACGAACACCCGCTCCACCAGGATCGCGCCGCCGACGATGGTGCCGAAGGCGAGCACCAGCGTGGTGATCTGCGGCGTGATGGCGTTGCGCACCGCGTAGCGCCAGAACATGCGCCGGTTGCTGAGGCCCTTGGCGCGGGCGAAGTTCATGTAGTCCTCGCCCTGGACGGTCACCATCATGCCCCGCATGGACAGCGCCCAGATGCCGATGGCGGCGAGGACGATGGACATCGCCGGCAGGATGGCGTGGTAGATGACATTGCCGATGGCGGTCCACGACCAGTCCATGTTGACACCGACGCCGTAGCCGCGCGCCGGCGGGAACCACCCGAGCGACAGCGAGAAGACGTACACCAGCACCAGCCCCACGAGGTAGAAGGGGATCGCCGCCAGGATCATGAAGAGCGGTACGATCCTGGCCAGCCAGGCCGACTTGCGCCGCCAGATGGTGAGCGCGCCGAGAATGGTGCCGATGACGAAGGAGATCAGCGTCGCCGTGCCCAGGAGCGCGATGGACCACGGCAGCGCCGCCATCACGTGGGTGGCGACGCGATCGGGGAAGTAGTTGATCGAGACGCCGAGGTCGAACTGGGCGATGTCGCCCATCATCGATATGTATTGCTTCCAAAGCGGCTGATCGGTGCCGAATTTGGACTGGTATTCGGCAACCATCTCTTCGATGCCGATCGCCGAGCCGCCCGAATCGCCGAGCGCCTGCGCCAGGCGCTCCTCGATGGGGTCGCGGTCCGTCATCCGCGGCAGCAGGAAGTTGATGCTGGCCGCAAGCCAGATGACCAGCACCATCAGGACCAGTCGGTGAAGTACGCGAACCATCGAGCGCCCCCTAAAGGGAAGCCGGGCGCAGAACCCGGCTTCCGCGCCAATCAGTCGTTAGGCTGGACGTGGTGGGCGAGGAGGGTGCCCCACCCGGAGATGAAGCAGCCCACGCAGGCCGACGCGTAGGGATTTTCCTCGGACGGCCAGTTGGTCCAGTACGTCTCGTTGAGGGCGTTGAGGTGGTAACCCTGCTCGAGCGGCACCTCCACGACGTCGCCGAACCAGATGTCCATCGCCTCGCGGAACAGCGGCAACAGCTCCGGATCGCCCACCGGCAGAAGCTCCATCTTGTCGACGATCTTGTCGAACTCCGGATTGCTCCAGCGCGCGACGAAGAAGGTGATGGTGCCGATGGGGGACTGGTTCTCGCCCTTGTACATGCGCAGCGTGTCGACGGGGTCGAAGATCGAGCCGCCGTTATGGCCGAACAGGTGCCAGTCGGACTCGCCGGCGCGGAATTTGCGGAACGAGTCGGGCGTCTGCGAATACTGCGCGTCGAAGCCGGCCTTGCGCAGCTGTTGCGTGATCACCTGGTCGACCGCCGCCAGCGCCGGCTGTGCCTCGATCGGACCGCCCACGCGCTTGCCGTCCTTGGCCCAGAAGCCGTCGGAGTCCTTCGCGTAGCCGGCCTCCGTCATGTACTTCTCGGTCAGCGACAGGTCGAACACGTTGACCTGGTGCTTCTCCACCAGGTCCATGGAGCCTTCCAGGAACGGCTTCAGCGGATCGTAGCCGGGGTAGGGGAAGTAGTTGGGCTGGTTGGCCCCGTCCCAGGCGAAGGCGACGAGCTGCTCCCGGTCGATGGCGTGCATCACCGCCTTGCGGACGCGAATGTCCTGGAACGGCGAATCCTTGGCCATGTGGTTGAAGTAGAGCGAGTGCGGCCACCAATCCATGTAGCCGTAGGGCGGCTCGCGGCCCGAGAAGGTGGTGATCTTGTCGTTCTGCTTCAGGATCGATGTCATCAGCGAAGGCGAGGGGATGACGAAGGTGGCGTCGATCTCGTTGGCGACGACGAGCTGGGCGTTGCGCTCGTTGTCGGGCGCGGGAATCGCGATGATGCGCTCCGGCGCGTGCAGCTAGCGGAAGCCGGTCTCGCCGCCCCACCAATCGTCACGCCGGTCGAGCACGATCTCGTTGGGCGTGTTCTTCACCAGCTTCCAGGCGCCGGTGCCCACGGGCCAGCCCTTTTCCAGGTCGAGGAAGGTGAAGTTGGCGTAGTCGTCCACCTCGGACCAGATGTGCTTGGGCACCCAGATCAGCCCGTGGCCGAAATAGTTGGTGAGCTGGCGGTAGACGTAGCGCGGATCGGGGTTCTTCAGCTTGATGCGTACGGTGAGCGGGTCGATCACCTCGGCGCCTTCGATCTGGTTGGCCACCTCGATGGCCTTGCGCAGGTCCTTCTGGTTCTGCCCGTTCTCCAAAAGCATGTTGAGGGTGAAGGCGACGTCTTCGGCCGTGAACGGCTCGCCGTCGTTCCACTTCACGCCGTCTTTCAACTTGACGGTAATCTCGGTGTAATCGTCGTTGTATTCGTAGCTCTCGGCAATCCACGGGATGTGTTCGCCGGTAAAGTGGTTGTAGGTGAACAGCGGCTCATTGACGAACATGATGCCGTTGCGCAGCTCGGCGCCCAGCGAATACCAGTTGCCGTTGTTGGGCGACGACAGCGTCGGCGAACCGGCGCTCCAGCCCACGACGACGAGCGTGCGGTCGCGCGGAACATCGCCGATGTTCTGCGCGTGCGCTCCGCCGACGGTGCCGGCGGCCAGCAGCGCCCCGACAACGGACGCGATAATCCGACCCTTCAAGTGCATTGGCTTCCTCCAGGTGTTCCGCATGTTCATCTGCGATTTGATCATCTTTGTCGTTCGAATGCTCAATCGTCAATGCGGATGAGCAGTTTTTGATCAAAAATCGGCGTTGCGAGAATGCGCGCGAAGACCTCGCCCACAGGCGCGCGACGGCCGGCCGCAATGGGCGGGTCGGACTGAACGAGAGGAAGGATGAGGGGGGCGATCGGCCCCGAAGCGGACCATCGCGGGGCCGGTCGGCGCCTTCATGCGCCAGCGCGTGGCCTATCAGTGCGCCCCGCGCGCGGTGGGCCGCCAAAGGTCGCGGCAACTATGGGCGAGGGGCTGGCGGCAGCCGCTTCGCCAGCGGCTGCGCATCGGGGCGCCTCAGTGCCAGGCGCTCGCGCCCGGCCGCCGGCTACAGCTCGGCGAGCTTGGTCAGGATCGACTGCTTGACGTTTTCCAGGTGCGCGACGACCGCGGCCGCGGCGCGAGCGCCGTCGCCAGAAGCGAGCGCATCGACGATCGCGATGTGCTCCTCGCAGATCGGCGGCAAGCGCTCGGGCATCCGCTTCATGGAGAACATGCGCGTGCGCTGGCGCAGATCCTTGATCATGTCGGCCAGCAGCCGGTTGCCGCCATATTCGCCGATCAGCGCGTGCAGGTCCTCGTCCGTGTTGCGGTGGTCGGGCACTGTCGGGTCGTTGCCGTCGCGCAGGCACACCAGCCGCGCCCTCAGGTTCGCCAGCGTCGCCTCCGGGATGCGGCCGGCCGAGCGGCTCGCCGCCTCCGCCTCCAGCAGGCGGCGCACATGCAGCGCCTCCATCACGTCTTCCACCGTCAGCTTGCGCACGTAGAGCTTGCCGTCGGTGCGGCGTTCCAGGATGCGCTCGCCCTCCAGCCGGTGCAGGGCCTCGCGCATGGGCGTGCGCGAAAGCCCAAGCCGCACCGCCAGGCGCCGCTCCGTCAACGCATCGCCCGGCGCGATCTCCTTGGACATGAGAAGGTCGAGCAACCCCTCATAGGCCCTGTCTCCCTGTCCGCCGGTCCCGGCGGGTGCGCCGCTCGTGGCTTGGTCGGCGGAATTTTGAATCGTCATCGAGCACCTTTCCCTGGTGGGACACCGTTGGTATACCGCTTGCACACACCAGTGCAACCGCGGTCGATCAGATCGCGGGGACACAACCCCCAACGGCACAATGCCTGTCTTTTCGCTCCGGATCGATGAACGGCACAGCCAAGGAGATGATGTTGATGCACAAAATGTTTGCAGCCTTGACCGCGGTGGCGGCGTTGGTCGCCGCAGGGCCGGCCTCGGCCGAGTTTCCCGAAAAGCCGATCGAGATCGTCGTGCCGTTCAATGGCGGCGGCGGCACCGACACGATGGCGCGCATCTTCGCCGAGTACCTCGCCAAGCAGCTCGACAATCCGGTCGTCGTGGTCAACCGGCCGGGCGCGGGCGGGGAAGTCGGCATGACCGAGGTCGCCCAGTCCGATCCCGACGGCTACAAGCTCATCGTCATCAACACCCCCAACGTGCTGACCATCCCGACCGAGCGCGACGCGCGCTTCACCTATGAGAGCTTCGATCTCCTCGGCACCATCGCGGAGGATCCCGGCACGCTCAGCGTCCGCGCCGACGACGAGATCGAGACCATCGCGGATCTCGTCGCCGCCGCGGAGGCGGCCCCCGGCGAAGTCACCTACGGCACGTCGGGCGTCGGCTCGGCCGGCCACATCGCCGGGCTTCTGTTCTCCCAGGCGGCCGATGCCGAGCTGTTGAACGTGCCCTACACCGGCTCCTCTGCGGTGCGCACGGCGCTCCTCAACGGCGATGTGCGGGTGGCGACGGCCAACCTCGGCGAGGCGCTCAATTTCGCCGACGGCAACCCGTGGCGCATCCTGGGCGTGATGGCGAGCGAGCGCGTCGCCGGCCAGCCCGACCTGCCGACCTTCGCCGAGGCGGGCTATCCCATCCAAGCCGGCTCGCTGCGCGGGCTCGGCGTCGCCGCCGGCACCCCCGCCGATGTCCTGGAAACGCTGCGCGAAGGCGTTGCCGCGGTGATGGCCGACGACGCGTTCCTCGCCGCGTCCGCCAAGGCCAACGTGCCCGTGCGCTACCTCGACGCCGACGAGCACGCCGCCGCGCTCGCCGCCCTCGACACCAACATCAAGGCCCTGTGGGCCGCCACCCCGTGGCGCGAATAGCCGCGTCGCCGCCCCCATTCGCCATCGATGCTCATCGCAAGGAAACCAGTGTGAAGAAAATTGTCAGCCTCGCCGCCGGCGCCGCCGCGGCCCTCGGCGCCCTCAGCGCGCCCGCCCTCGCCGAATATCCCGAAAAGCCGATCTCCATCATCGTGCCGTTCTCGGCCGGCGGCGGCACCGACATGACCGGGCGCACCATCGCGCAATATCTGTCGGAAGAGCTCGGCACGCCCGTCGTCGTGGTCAACCGGCCCGGCGCGGGCGGTGAGATCGGCCTGACCGAGCTTTCCAAGGCCGACCCCGACGGCTACACGCTCGGCATCATCAACACGCCCGGCATCGTCACCATTCCGATCGAGCGCGAAGCGCAGTTCTCGGTCGGATCGTTCGACTTCATCGCCGGCCTGGTGGAAGACCCCGCCACCGTCTCCGTCCTCAAGGACAGCGGGATCGAGACCATCGCGGACCTCGTCGCCAAGGCGAAGGAGGAGCCGGGCGCGGTGACGGTCGGCACGCAGGGCATCGGCTCGGCCGGGCACATTTCCATCTCGCTGCTGGAGCAGGCGGCGGGCGTCGAGTTCCTTCCCGTTCCCTTCGCCGGCGCGGCACCCTCGCGCACGGCGCTGCTGTCGGGCGAGATCATGGCCACCACCGCCAACCTCGGCGAGGCGCTCAACTTCTCCGAAGGCCAGCCCAACTGGGTCATCCTGGGCGTGATGAGCCCCAATCCCTCGCCGATGGCGCCGGACCTGCCCACCTTCAAGAGCGCCGGCTACGACATCGTCGGCGGTTCCATCCGCGGCCTCGGCGGTCCCGCCGGCCTGCCGGACGAGGTGGTGGAGAAGCTGTCCGCCGCGGTCGCCAAGATCATGCAGAACCCCGCCTTCCTGAAGGTCTCCGAGGAGACCTCGCAGCCGGTCAACTACATCCCCAGCGGCGACTACACGGCGATCCTGGAGCAGTCGAAGGCGGCGCACCAGGCGCTGTGGGACGCCAAGCCCTGGCGCGAATAGCGACACCGCGGGCGGCCCAAGCCGGGCCGCCCGACCATTCCACCACCCCCACCAGATTCATGGAGCCAAAATGCGGACCGACCGCGTACCCTACAGCGATATCGCCGAGTATCTGAAGCGCGAGGACACGATCCTGATCCCGGTCGGCGCCGTCGAGCAATACGGCCCGCACCTTGCCACCGGCACCGAGCTGCGCATCTGCGAAAAGATCGCCACCGACGTCGGCGAGATCGCCGGCCTCGCCGTCGCCCCCGTGGTGCCGTTCAACTACTCGGTGATGTTCGTCAACTATCCCGGCACCTACACCGCCAAGATGGCGACGGTCGAAGCCTATGTCGGCGAAGTGTGCGACGGGCTGGCGAGCCAGGGCTTCAAGCGCTTCTTCTTCGTCAACATCCACGCCGGCTCGCTCGGGCCGCTGGAAAGCGTCTCGCGCATGCTGCGCGCCAAGCACGGCGCCTATGGCGGGCTCATCGACGTCTTCTCGGTGATGCGCGACGTCGCGGGCGTCACCTACGAGACC
This sequence comes from Alphaproteobacteria bacterium, assembly GCA_030431335.1. Taxonomy (GTDB): domain Bacteria; phylum Pseudomonadota; class Alphaproteobacteria; order Rhizobiales; family Amorphaceae; genus Acuticoccus. The sequence goes on along the minus strand of JAUIJH010000113.1, from coordinate 1,824 downwards.
GACCAGGCCCCCACCGGCCACGCCTCGGAGATGACCACCTCGGTGGCGCTCCACATGTGCCCCGACCACGTGTTCATGGACCGCGTCGTGGCGCCGCCCAAGCCGCTGCGTCCGTTCGTGGAAGGCGTGCGCACCGTCTCCTCCGGCAAGGTGGCGCTCGGCAAGTCGAGCTTCGCCGTGTTCTCCGACATCGTCGACTACACGCCGCTCGGCATGCAGGGCGATGCCACCCACTCGACCGCCGAAAAGGGCGAGATCATCTACAACGCCGCCCGCGACTACATCGCCGAGGCCGCGCAGAAATTTTCCAAGATGGTGCTCGATGCTTGAGAACCCGCTGAAAGCACTGTGGCAGGCCGACAAGCCTGCCATCGGCACCTGGGCGACGCTGGTCGACCACCCCAAGTTCATGCGCCTGCTCGCGACGGCCGGGCTCGATTTCGTCATCATCGAGATGGAGCACACCGACTTCACGCTGAAGGAGGTGTCGGCGCAGTGCCTGGTGGCGCGCGGGGCGGGGCTCACCCCGATCGTGCGCCCGCCGGGGCTGGGCGACCACGACATGACGCGCGCGCTCGATTCGGGTGCCATGGGGCTGCTGCTGCCGGCCATCGACACGCCCGAGCAGCTCGAGCGCGTCATGCGGGCGACCAAGTACCACCCGCGCGGCGAGCGGATCCTCAATTCGCGCGGCGCCCACACCGACTACCAGAAGCTGAAGAGCACCGCCGAGCAGATCGCCCACCTCAACGCCCACACCGTCATGGTGGCGATGGTGGAGAGCCAGGTGTCGCTCGACAACCTGCCGGAGATCTGCGCCGTCGACGGGCTCGACGCGGTGATGATCGGGCCGGACGACCTGTCCCAGGCGCTCGGCGTGCCGGGCGAGCTGTCGCACCCCCTGATGGTGGTGGCGCGCGAGCGGGTCATCGAGGTGTGCTCGGCGGCCGGCGTGCCGTGGGGCTTCTCGTGCCAGACCATCGCGGACGGCCAGGCGTGGATCGACGAGGGGCTCCGGTGGCTGCCCTTCGCCAACGATGCCGCCGTCCTCTTCAACCAGTTCTCCGAGGCCGCCGGCGCGCTGAAAGCGCACGCGGGCCGGTCCTGATCCAACCAACGGAGTGTCCGTCATGAAAGCTGTCGCACAATATCGCCCCTACGGTTGGCGCGGGAAGATCGGCCTCATCGTGCCCTCGACCAACACCATCAACGAGCCGGAGTTCTGGCGGCTCGCGCCGGAGGGGGTGACGATCCACACCGCGCGCGTGCTCCTGCTCGGCAAGGCGACGCAGGATTCCTACTTCGACATGGCCAACGCCCTGTCGCAGGCGGCCAAGGAGCTCGCCACCGCCGAGGTGGACGTCATCGCCTACGGCTGCACGTCCGGTTCGATCATCTGCCCGCTGCCGGAGCTCCTGGCCGACATGGGCAACGAGACCGGCACACCCGCGACGGCGGCGGCCGGTGCCGTCATCGCCGCCCTGCGCGCATTCGGCGCCAAGAAGGTGGCGGTGACCACGCCCTACGTGAAGTTCGTCAACGACAGCGAAGTCAAGTTCCTCGAGGACGAGGGCTTCACCGTCACCTCCATGCACGGGCTGGAGCTTGGCGAGACGCAGGAAGAGCGCCGCGGCATCGGCCGCGTGCCGCCCCACCACGTCTACCAGATGGCCCGGATCGCCGACCGTCCGGAGGCGGACGCCATCTTCATTTCCTGCACCAACCTCGCGACGCTCGACGTGATCGCCGACATCGAGCGCGACCTCGGCAAGCCCGTCATCACCTCCAACCAGGCGTGCTTCTGGGCCTGCATGCGGCTGATGG
>JAUIJH010000112.1 GCA_030431335.1 Alphaproteobacteria bacterium | reverse complement strand
GTATACACGGCTTGTGAAGCGCTCACAATTGGCGGCCGTGCGACACGCCTCCGTGGCGATGGTGCGGGCGCGCGAGACGCCGGCGCTGGCGAGCTTGGTGGCGCAGATCTGCAGCGCGCCGATCGCCCGGTCCATGGCCGATTCGGACAGCCGGCCCCGGTCCGCCAGGTTTTCGCCCAGCCGCACGATGCGAGAAAAGCCGTCCACCACGCGGAAGCCGCCATGGCGGGCCTCGGCGATCAGCAGCCGGCAGTTGTTGGTGCCGAGGTCGAGCGCCGCGTAGCGCGGGGCCGGCGCCGGGCGCGACTGCGCCACCGCCGCGGCGGGATAGGCACTCCGCGCGGTACCGGCCCGCGTGGTCTGCGCATTCGTGCACTCCAGCCTTCCGTGGACGCCCATGGGTCGCCTCCTCGCGCATGCCGCGCCGGCTCGCCTTCGCTGCGCCCCTCCTCTGGCGCCTTCGGTCATCGCCAGCCGAACCCGAAACTTTGCCACCTTCGTTATTCGCGAGGATAACAAGTTCCGGGCCAACATCAAATCGCATGCGCACAGCCGCCCCCAACCGCCGCAATCCGGTGGGAACGCGCGCCGTGACGCCGTGTGGCCGCTGCCGATGTAAGGGGAAGGCCCCAATCAAAGGGGCCGGCAGATCGCGCCGATCACGCCGATCCGGAATCAAGCGAGGCGCGCCGGCAAAACCGGAACGCCTTCGGGGGCCGGTCCGCCGGTGCCGCGCGCGAGCCGGGGAACGGCCGCCCGCCCCCGGTCCAACGGCCTCACGGCGCCGTTACGACCGCTCGCAGATCTTTTTCAGGAGATAGCTGAGCGCCACCTGCTCGGCGACGGTCAGGCCGTTCAGCGTCTGGCGGGTGATTTCCTGGGCCGGCTCGATCATGCGCTGGACGCACTCGGCCCCCTCGTCGGTGAGGGACACCTTCACGCGCCGCTTGTCCTGGGGATCGGCTGACAGGGCAACATAGCCGCGCTCGCGCAATCTCTCAACCACGCCGCGAGTCGTCGCCGGGTCCACGGCGGTCGCCCGGCCCAGCTTGGTCAGCGAGCAGGGCCCCTCTTCAGCAATCGCACACATGGCGTAAAGCTGAACCGAGGTGATCTGCGGGTCGATGGAAAGCTGCTGGAAAATTGCCGTATGCCGCTGATAGGCCTTGCGCAACAAATGGCCGGCCTGCTCAGCAAAAACATAAGGTTCGCCGTTGCTCGAGACGAGTATATCGGGCCGGGGCCCAATGACGCCCGCTTCCGGCAAATCATCGTCTTCAATATCGCCTAGCGGCACAACCATGCTGTGTTCGCCTCTACGCACCCTCGTCGCCCTCCAAAAGCCGACTTCTGCCAGCATGTGTTGTTCGGTGAGGATAATATATGACTTGTGCAACCACCAGAGCACGAAGTGCCGCGGTGGCGGACCTGAACAATTATCTTCCTCGCCCGGTTTTTCTTACCGCTTGAGCTTTGACACCGAATTCACTGACTAAGCCGTTCACTCACCCCGAGCCGAACCGCCCCACCGGCCTTCCGACCCAATTCGACCTTGACTCACATTAACGCCACACTTCGGAATCGTTAAGTTAAACATCCGACTTAATTTCAGAACAAACGCGTACAAAATTGGAACATAATAAACTTTTTTGCCCTCGTTCCGGAACAGGCGCGCAATCCATTGTTCCGCTGAAACGCACGTATGCCCTGCATCAACTTCCAGATGCTCCCAGATCGGCTTTCGCGCAAGTCAGGATTTGCTCAGCGCTGCCTTAAAAAGTGGCGCGGCGTGCGGGCTCAAGTGTCAGATTTATGAAAGAATGGGTGTAACGTCTGGTAGAGACCCCGAAAATCGGCATAACCGTGATCATATGTGGCCGCCGAGACACAATGGGGCTCGAACGTGCGGCCATAGCTGACGAGCCGGCCGATATCCGACCAGTTGACGCCGGCACCCGAACCAATTGCCGCCACAAACGCGGCGCCTACGCTGGAGCCGTAGAAGTCGCGCAGCGTCTGCACCGGCGCGCCGGCCACATCGGCCATGATCTGCATCCACACCGCGCTCTTGCTGCCGCCGTCGGAGGCGAGCAACCGGTTTGTGGGGTGGCCGATCTCGCGCATCACTTCCAGGTGATGACGGAAGGCGTAGGCGATGCCTTCCAGCATCGCCCGCCAAAAATGGCCGCGCCCATGGCTGAGGCTGAGGCCGGTAAACGTGCCGGACGCGAACGGATCGTGGATCGGCGTTTTCTCGCCCAGGAAATAAGGCAGACATAAGACGCCGTCGCTGCCGGCCGGCACGGTACCCGCCAGCGCGTCGAGCCTGGCGTGCGGGGTTCCCTCGCCCGGCCCCTCCGCCAGCAGGCGCGCCATCCAATTGAGCGCCGAGCCCGATGTCGCCATGCACCCATTGGGCGCATAAAGGCCGGGAATGAGATGGTAGTCGAGGAACAGACGCGGATCGGGCCGCGCCCCGTCCGACACCACGATGATGTCGCCCGCCCCGCCGAACTTCAGAAGCACCTCGCCCGGCGCGACGAGGCCGGCCGCGAACGCGGAGGCGATGTGGTCGGCCGCGCCGCCGAACACCGGCAGCCCCTGCGGCAGGCCCGTCGCGGCGGCGGCCGCGGCGTCGACGCTGCCCAGCACCTCGTGGGTCAGCACCTTGTCCGGCACCGCGGCGCGCGGGATATGGCCGAGCGCCACCAGGTCGTCGGCGATGCGGTGGTCGGCGAGGTCGATGAAGCCCGCCTCCAGCGCGAAATTGTGCTCCACGCGGCGCTCACCCGTCAGGCGCCAGTTGATGAAATCGTAGGAGCCGAACACGGTGGCGATGCGCGCGAACACGTCAGCCTCGTGCCGCTCCAGCCAGCGCAGCTTGGTGGCGACCAGCTGCTGGTTGATGCCGTTGCCGGTGCGCCGCAAAAAGGCCGTCTCGTCGACCTCGCGGGCGAGCTCGGCCACTTCGCGGGCGCAGCGGCCGTCGCTCTGCTGGATCGCGGGGCGCAGCACCGCGCCCGCCTCGTCGAGGAGCACCACCGCCGGCAGCATGCCGGTGACGCAGATGCCGCGCAGCGACGCCCGCGCCTCCGGCACCGCGGCCAGCACCTCGCGCAGCACCGCGCAGGCGTTGGCCCACCACTCCTGCGGCTCCTCCTCCGCCCACCCGCTGTGGGGCGAGGACAGCGTGACCGGCCGGCTCGCCGACGCGACCACCGCGTCCGGCAGGCGCAAGAGCACCGCCACGGTGGAGGTGGTGCCGATATCGAGGCCGATGACGTGCTGCGCCGCCATGGCCGTCAGAGCTTCGCCACCACGTCCATGAAGCGCTTCACGCGGTCGGCGTCGACGGCGTTCCACGTGTTGCCGTCCACCTTGAAGTGGGTGCCGATGACGCAGCCGTCGGCGTAGGCGAAGGTGTCCGTCACGTTGTCGATGTTGACGCCGGTGTTGGCGAAGAGCGGCGTGTCGGGCAGCGCCTCGCGCACGGCCTTGAGGTGGGAGGCCTCGGCCGGCTGGCCGGTGAGCGGTCCGGAGACGAGGATCGCGTCGGCCAGCGAGGAGAAGACGGCGCTCTTGGCGCGCAATTCGATCGGCCGCGCGTCGAGCGAGGACGCGAACTCGGCGTTGATGTTGAAGAGGAGCTTCATGTCGTCGCGGCCGAGATTGTGGCGCAGGCGCACGGCTTCCGCGGCCTTCGGCTCCCACAGCCCCATGTCGGAGGCGAACAGGCCGGTGAAGATCTCGCGCACGAAGCTCGCGCCGGTCGCGACGCCCATCGCCACCGAGGCGAGCGGATCCCACAGGAAGTTGACGCCGAAGGGCACCTTCAGCATCGGCTTGATCTCGGACACCACCGCCGTCATCGCCGCCAGCGCCTGGGGCGAGGCGAGAAGCTCGTAGGGCCGGTCGTTCTCGTTGCCGAACATGATCGCGTGCACGCCGCCGGCCTGCAGCTTTTCCACGTCCGCCGCCACGCCGTCGACCAGCTTGGCCATGCCGCCGGCCGCATCGTACAGCGGCGCACCCGGCAGCGCGCCGATGTGGGCCATGGCGATGACGGCCTTCTGGCGGCCTGCGAAAAACTCGAACGGCATAAGGTTCCTTTCCTTTGAACTCACGGCCCGGCCGCGACGATCACGTCCACCGTGGCCGCCTTGAGCGCCTCGGCCAGCGAAGGGGGCGGCGCCGCGTCGGTGACGAGCACGTCGATCTGGTCGAGCCCGGCGATGCGGGCCAGCGCCCGGCGGTCGAACTTGCGCTGGTCGCACAGGAGCACCACCGTCTCGGCCTGCTCGATGAGCGCGCGCTTCACCTCGGTGTCCTCCACCGAATAGTCGTAGATGCCGCGCTCGCTGATGCCCGACACGCCGATGAAGGTGCGGTCGAGCTCGAAGCCGCGCAAAAACTCCACCGCCTTGGCGCCCACGAGGGAGAGCTCGTCCGCGCGCACCTCGCCGCCCGGCAGATAGACGCGCGAGCGGCTCGCCCCCAGCACGGTCGCCGCGCGCAGGCTGCTGGTGAAGATCCGGAGGTCGCTCCGCGGCGCGAGTAGCTCGGCCAGCGCCAAGGTGGTGGAGCCGACGTCGAGCCCCAGCGTCTCGCCCTCGCCCACCATCGCGGCGGCGCGGCGGGCGATCGCCCGCTTGCCGCCGGAGTTGACGGCGACGCGGCGCTCGAAGGCGGGCTCCTCCGCGTCGTAGCGCTCGTCGCGCCGCATGGCGCCGCCGAAGGTGCGCTCCAGCAGCGCCTCGTCGCACAAGGCGTCGAGGTCGCGCCGCACCGTCATCTCCGAAACGCCGAGCGCGCCCGAGATGTCAGCCACCGAGGCGAAGCCGCTGCGCGCGATCATCTTCAGGATTTCGCTCCGCCGCAGGGGGGCGGGGAGACGGACGTGTGCTGCAGCCTTTGCCATCGTAATGCGTGCGGCGCCCTCAACCTACCCCAGAAGTCGCACAAACTCGCACATAAGGCAACAACAGCATGTTGCATCTTGTGCGAGTTTGTGGAACCGTCTGCGCATCCAAGGGGGATTGATGACGCACCCGGTTTTCGATCTGTCCGGCAAGGCGGCCCTCGTCACCGGCGCCGCATCGGGCATCGGCGCGGCGATCGCCTCGCGCCTGGCCGCCAGCGGCGTCGCCGTCGCGCTCGCCGATATCGACTTGGAGCGCGCCCGCGCCGCGGCCGAGCGGCTGGAGCGCGCCGTGGCGCTGCAGGTCGACGTCACCAGCCGCCCGTCGGTGGATGCCTGCGTGGCGACGGCCGAGGCCGCGCTCGGGCGGCTCGACATCGTGTGCGCCAACGCCGGCGTCTCCTCCATGCGCCCCGCCCTGGAGCTGACCGACGCCGACTGGGACTTCAACTTCGACGTCAACGCGCGCGGCGTGTTCCTCACCAACCAGGCCGCCTGCCGCGCCTTCCTCGCGTCGGGGCGCAAGGGCGTCATCGTCAACACCGCCTCGCTGGCCTCCAAGGTGGGCGCGCCGCTGCTGGCCCACTACAGCGCCTCCAAGTTCGCCGTGCTCGGCTGGACCCAGGCGCTCGCCAAGGAGATGGCGCCCCACGGCATCCGCGTGAACGCGGTCTGCCCCGGCTTCGTGAAAACCTCGATGCAGGACCGCGAGATCGCCTGGGAGGGCGAATTGCGCGGGATGACGCCGGAGGCCGTGTTCGCCGAATACGTCTCCCTCACCCCCCTGGGGCGCATCGAGGAGCCGGAGGACGTGGCCGACGTCGTCCTCTTCCTCGCCTCCGACGCGGCGCGCTTCATGACGGGACAGGGCGTCAACGTCACCGGCGGCGTGAGAATGGACTAGCGTGGACCGGCCCCGCCCCCCCTCTCCCGCCGCCACCGCGACGCCCCCTCGCCCGAGGGGCCGGCGGTGAGGATCAAGCCGGCCACCCTCCTGCGCCATGGCATCCTGATCGCGTTTTCCGCCGCGATCCTGCTGCCGCTCCTGTGGGTGCTGCGCGTCAGCCTCACCGACAAGCTGACCGCCTACAAGATCCCGCCCGAGATCGGCCACCTCTCCTTCGACAATTTCATCGAGGTGTTCACCCGCTTCGATTTCAGCCTGTGGTTCGCCAACTCCTTCGGCATCGCGCTCGCCACCACGGCGATCTCGCTGCCGGCCGCCACCATGATGGCCTACGCCGCCGCCCGCTATCGCACCGGCGGGGCGCCGCTCCTCGTCACGGTGCTGGCGAGCCAGATGCTGCCGCCGATCGTGCTGGTGCTGCCGCTCTTCCTGCTGGTCACCACCATGGTGCCGATCGGCGGGCGCGCGGCCATCACGCTCGCCCACGTCGCGGTCAACCTGCCGTTCATGGCGTGGATGATGGTCAGCTTCTTCGAGGGCGAGACCAAGCAGCTCGAGGAGGCCGCCCGCGCCGAGGGCGCCACCCGCTGGCAGGCCTTCCGCCTCATCACCGTCCCGGTCGCGATGCCCGGCATCCTCGCCGCGGGCCTCTTGGGCTTCATCCTGTCCTGGAACGAATTCCTCTACGCGCTGATCCTGTCCACCTCCAAGAGCCAGACCCTCTCCGTGGGGCTCGCCAGCATGGAGACCCAGGCCGGCGTCAACATCGCCCCCCTTGCCGCCGCCACGCTGCTCGGCCTCGCCCCCGTCCTCATCCTGCTGCCGTTCCTGCAGAAATATCTCATCAAGGGCCTCTCCCTCGGAGCCCTCAAATAAACATCAAGAGGAGTGTCTCGATGATCAAGTTGCTCAAACCCCTTTGCGCAGCGCTCGTCTCCACGACAGCGCTCGCGAGCTTCGCCCACGCCGAAACGCTCACCATCTTGATGGAGGCCGTGCCCGACACCGAGTACGTCCAGGCGCTGGTGCCCGAGTTCGAGAAGGAAACCGGCATCGACCTCGAGATCGAGGTGGTGAACTACGCCGAGATGCACACCAAGCTGGTGCCCCAGCTCGTCGCCCGCGAGGGCAGCTACTCGCTGATCGTGGTCGACTTCTACTGGGTCGGCGAGTTCTTCAAGGCCGGCTGGATGATGCCGCTGGACGACTACATCGCCAAGGACGGCTTCGACGTCTCCCCCTACGTCCCCGCCATGATGGACCTCGTCGGCGCCATCGACGGCACCACCTACATGCTGCCCTTCTACAACTACGCCATGGGCATGCTCTACCGCACCGATCTCCTGGAGGACGAGGCCAACAAGTCCGCCTTCAAGGAGGCCACCGGCATGGACCTCAAGGTGCCGGAGACCTGGGACGAGTACCTCAAACAGGTCGCCTTCTTCACCAAGGGCGACATGAAGGGGGTGGTCAACCAGGGCCTGCGCCCCGATCCCATCGCCATGGAGTGGTCCAACTACCTGTTCGCCAACGGCGGCGAGTACATGGACGACACGTGGACCAGCACCCTCACCTCCGACGCGGCGGTGAAAGCGCTCGACGACTACAAGACCAACATCGACAAGTACGGCCCGGTCGGCGCGGCGAGCTTCTCGTTCGACGAGGCGTTCAACGTCTTCGCGCAGGGCGGGGCCTACTCCTACATCACCTACAACTTCTTCCGCGCCGCGGCGGACGACCCGTCCAGCTCGCAGGTGGTCGGCAAGACCGGCATCGCCCCGGTGCCGGGCGTGGAGCCGGGCAAGACCGGCAGCCTCAACGGCGCATGGGGCTGGGCGATCCCCAAATCGAGCCCCAACCCGGACCTCGCCTGGCAGTTCCTCAAGTGGGTGGAATCGAAGGACGTCGCCGTCAAGCGCGCCCTGCAGGGCGGCTCGCCGACCCGCACCGACGTGTTCGACGATCCCGCGGTCCTGGAAAAGTACCCGCACATGGCCGACCTCAAGGCGCTGCTGCTGGGTAGCCACAACTTCCCCACCTTCACCTACACGCCGCAGTTCGTGGAAGTGCTCGGCCGTGAGCTGTCGCTGGCGGTGACCGGCGACAAATCCTCCGCCGACGCCCTCGCCGCCGCGGCCGAGGAGTTCAACGAACTCGCCGAGAAGGACGGGCTCAAGAAGTAAAGATGCAAACCCGCATCGAAGCGGCCGACCAGCGGTTCGGCTGGATGCTGTCGGCGCCGGGGCTCATGCTCCTCGGCGCCGTCATCGGCTTCCCCATCGCCTGGGCGCTGTTCACCAGCCTGTTCGACTACACGCTGATCATGCCGAGCTACGACAACTTCGTCGGGCTCGACAACTACGTCACCGCGCTCGGCGACAAGGAGTTCGGCCACGCCGCCTGGGTCACGCTGACCTTCGTCGCGGCCATCGTGGTGGTGGAGTTCTCCATCGGCTTCCTGGTGGCGCTGATGCTCAATTCCACCGAGCGCGGGCGCGGCATCTACTACATCATCCTTTTGTGCCCGCTGTTGATGAACCCCGTCGTCGTCGGGCTCATCTGGCGCATGCTGCTCCACCCGACGCTGGGCATCGTCAACTACCTCCTCGGCCTCGTCGGGCTCGGGCCGGTCAACTGGCTCGGCGATCCCACCAACGCCTTCATCACCGTGGTGCTGGTCGACGTGTGGCACCAGGTGTCGTTCATGATCGTGCTGCTGCTGGCGGGCCTCAGCGCGCTGCCGCGCGAGCCCTACGAGGCGGCGCGCGTGGAAGGGGCGAGCACGCTCCAATCCTTCTGGCACATCACGCTGCCGCTGATGCGGCCCGTCATCGTGGTGACGCTGCTGATCCGCGTGATCTTCGCCATCAAGACCTACGACATCATCTACATCATGACGCGTGGCGGGCCCGGCGATGCCACCGACCTCATCAGCTACTTCATATACCGGCGCGCGTTCGTCGGCCTCAACCTGGGCGAGGCGTGCGCCTTGGCCGGGCTCCTGCTTGCCGTCATCGTGGCGATGACGGCGTACCTCCACCGCGTGATGCGGAAAGTCTAAATGGCCTCAATCGAGCTTCGATCCGTTTCCAAGGCATACGATGGCGGCGTCCACGCCGTGCGCGACATCGACCTGTCGATCGCCGATGGCGAGTTCATGATCTTCCTCGGCCCGTCCGGCTGCGGCAAGTCGACGACGCTGCGGATGATCGCCGGGCTGGAAACGGCGACCGCCGGCGACATCCTGATCGGCGGCGAGCGGGTCAACGACCTCGACCCGGCCAAGCGCGACATCTCCATCGTGTTCCAGAACTACGCGCTGTTCCCGCACATGAGCGTGCGCAAGAACCTGTCCTTCGGGCTGCGCCTCAAGGGCACGCCGCGGGCGGAGATCGAGCGGCGCATCGGCCACGTCTCCAAGATGATGGGGATCGACGAGCTGCTCGACCGGCGGCCCTCGCAGCTGTCGGGCGGCCAGCGCCAGCGCGTCGCGCTCGGCCGTGCGCTGGTGCGCGAGCCGCAGGCGTTCCTGCTCGACGAGCCGCTCTCCAACCTCGACGCCAAGCTGCGCGCGGTGATGCGCACCGAGCTGATCAAGCTGCACCAGCGCCTCGGCACCACCATGGTCCACGTCACCCACGACCAGGTGGAGGCGATGACCATGGGCGAGCGCATCTGCATCATGAAGGACGGCGAGGTGGTGCAGGTCGGCGCGCCGCTCGAGGTCTACACCAACCCCGCCGACACCTTCGTCGCCGGCTTCCTCGCCACGCCGTCGATGAACCTGATGCCCGCCCGCCTGGAGGCCGACGGCGACGGGCTCGCCATCCACCTCGCGGCCGGCACGATCGCCGTGCCGGAGCCCTTCCGCGCCGCCTACGCGCCCTACGCGGGCCAGGCGATCATCGCCGGCATGCGGCCGGAGGATTTCCACGAAAAACCCGCCGAGGCCGGCCCCTTCGGCCAATTGGTGGAAACGACCATCGAGACGGTGGAGGCCTTGGGGCCCGAGACCATCCTCACCCTCAGCCAGCCGGGCGGAACGGCCTTCGCCGCCCGCGTTTCGGCCGCCGGCACCTCGCGCGCCGGCGACAAGATCCGCCTCACCTACGACGCCGGCAAGCTGCACCTCTTCGACCCCCGGACCACCAAGCGGATCGCCCGCCCCCTGTCGGTGTAGCGCCCTTGCAAGCGGCGGCGGTCAGACCAGCCCGCCGCCCTCGGCGACGATGCGGCCCCCTTCGTCACCGGCGTCCGTGCCGGCCACCGCCAGAGCAACGATCAGCCCGAGAAACCGCCCGGCTGCTGTCGGTGCAGCGCCGGTACAAGCGGCAGCGGTCAAACCAGCCGGCCGCCCTCGGCGACGATGCGGCCCCCCTTCATCACCAGCGCGCGCGCCGGGTGCTCCACCACCGCGAGCGCGACGCCGGGCGCGTCGATCAGCACCAGGTTGGCCGGCGCGCCCTCCTCGATCCCTTTCGCTGAAAACCCCATCCGCGCGGCCGTATGGTGCGTGATCATCGCGAACAGCAGCGCCAGCTCCGCGTCCGCGTTCATGCCCTGGCGATAGCCGATCATCATCGCCCGCTTCAGCATGTCGCCGTTGCCGTAGGGGCTCCAGGCATCGCGAATATTGTCGTTGCCGGCGAGGACCGGCACGCCCTCGGCCCATAGCCGGCCGACCGGCGGCATCGTCGCCGGCCCCGGCCCGTGGGTGAGGATCGCGACCCCGCCCTTCGCCAGCGCCTCCACGGTGGGCGCGATGTCCTCCGGCCCGCCGAGCGCGAAGGCGTGGCTCACCACCACGCGGCCCGCAAGGCCCGCCGCCGCCGTGCGCCGCGCGATGTCGCGCAGCTCGCCAAGGCCGGTCTCGCCCCCGTCGTGCAGGTGGATGTCCACCCCCACGCCATGCTTCTCGGCCAGCCCGAACACCGTATCGAGGTGGGCCGCGCCGTCGCCGTCGATGCCCACCGGGTCGAGCCCGCCGATGTGCGTCGCGCCCTCGCCCAGCGCCGCGTCGAGCAGATCGGCGACGCCGGGATCGCGCAGGATGCCGCTTTGCGGAAAGGCCACCACCTGCATGTCGACGAGGTGGGCGCACGCCTCCTTGATGCGCAGCACTTCGTGGAGGTTGGCGAGGCCGATCTCGGTGTCGATGTCGACGTGGGTGCGCAGCGCGCCGGTGCCGTGCGCCACCACCTGCCGCACCAGCGCCGAGCCGCGCTCGAACACGGGCACGGTCAGCTCGCGCCGGATCGCCTTTTCCGCCGCGATCCGCGCCGCAACGCTGTCCCCCCGCCGGTGCGCCATGAAGGGGGTGCCCAGCAGCGTCTTGTCGAGGTGGATGTGGCCCTCGCAAAAGCTCGGCGCGAGCAGGCGGCCCTCGCACGCCACCGTGCGCCCGCCAGGCTCGGGCGGTGCGGCGGCGCCCGGCTCGGCGACGGCGGCGATGCGGCCATCGGCGACCGTCACGTCCGCGAGGCGCCCGTCCGGCAGCCGCGCGCCGGCGAAGAGGGTTTTCGTCATGCCAGGCTCCTCGCCTCGCCGGGCGCGAAGTGGGCCGTGTCGTAGCGGTCGAGCGCCGCGTAGTGGTAGGCGACATCGTCGGCGAACAGCGCGTGCATGATCCCCCGCACCATGCGCGGCGCACCGTATTTGAGGCCGGTCACGCCGTTGCAGACCGGGCCGAGGCTCGGCACCGCGCCATTGGTGAAGAGGTGGATTCGCCGCAGGAAGGGCGCGGCGCCGGGCTCGCGCTCCAGGAACTCGAAGCTGCGCCCCAGATAGGGATAGTCGAGCACCGGCGACTGCTCGCGCCCCGGCGGCGGCTCGAAGCGGTGCCGCCACAGCGCGACGGCCTCCGCGAACGGCGCCAGCTCGGGCCGGTGGCCGAGGCCCACCTCGTAGCCGGTGCCCAGCAGCAGATGGTCGGCGGTGAAGGATTGCCCGTCGTCCGCCGCCAGCACGATCCGCTCCCCCTCGAGGCCGATATCGACGATGTCGATGCCCGCCACATGGTCGAAGCGCGGGTCGGCCGTGGTGCGGTCATACACCTCCTGGGTCGGCGGATTGCTGAAGGAGATCATCCGCTCGGTGAAGCGGAAGCGCCAGATGTCGTCGAGCTCGGCGAAATTCTCCAGGAAGCCGGGGAAGTTGGACCACGCCAGCACCTCCGTCACCGGCAGCTCGGGCCGGCGCATCAGCAGCGAGACCCGGCGCGCGCCCGCGTCCAGCGCCGCGTTGGCCCAGTCGAAGGCGGAGGCCGCCGCGCCCAGCACCGCCACGTCCCTGCCGCGTAGCTGGGCGCAATCGAAGGCATCGTCGGAGTGGGTGTAGCGCTCGGGCGGCAGCGACCGGCGCACCAGCGGCGGGATCGCCGGGCCGCCCGCCCCGCCGATGCCGGTGGCCAGCACCAGCTCGCGGCACCTGATGGCCGCCTCGCCGGCCTTGGTGGCGACGGTCAGGCGCAGCCCCTCCCCCTCCGGCGCGATGGCGGCGAGGCGCGTCCCGTTCTCCACCTCCAGCCCGGCCATGCGGCGGAACCAGGCGAGGTAGGCCACCCAGTCGAGCCGCCGCACGAACGGGATCGCCTCGAAATCGGCCGCGCCGTGGCGCGCCTCGTGCCAGGCGCGATAGGTCAGCGACGGGGTGCCGAAATCCAGCCCCGACAGCGTCTTGTGCGAGCGCAGCCAGCGCATGCGCGCGGTGGTGAGCCACGGCCCCTCCAGCCCGCGCGGCGCCGCATCGATGATGCGCACCCGCCCGACGCCCTTGCGCTTCAGCCCGAACGCGATGGTCAGCCCCGACAGCCCGCCGCCCACCACCACCACGTCGGCGAGCCCGTCCCCCGCCGGCGGCTTGACCCAGGCGGGCGCCGGCAGCTCGGTCAGCATCAGCTCGCGCGCGACCTTCTCCTCCAGCGCTCGCAGCGGATCACGGGTCATGGGCGGATTCCCTTCGCATCGTCTCGGCCGACAACAGTCGCGCGAGCCGGCCCATGACGAGCATCAATCGTGCCATGGCCCCGCCCACGCGGGCACTGTAGCCTCGGTCGCGCCCGCGCGCATCGCAATCGCATCCGCGACGATCCGCCGGCGGCTGTCACGCGTCTTGCAGCGCACCGCTCCGGGGTGCGAGGGCGCGCCAAGGGAGGGAGCCGAGCTTGGCACCGATTGAATTTCGCGGCGTCTCGAAGCGCTATCCGGACGGCTTCATGGCCGTGCGCGAGCTCGATCTCGCGGTCGAGGACGGCCAGTTCCTGGTGCTGGTCGGCCCGTCGGGGTGCGGCAAGTCCACGGCGCTGCGCATGGTGGCGGGGCTGGAGGACATCACCGACGGCGAGCTTCTCATCGGCGGGCGCGTGGTCAACGCCCTCGCCCCGCGCGAGCGCGACGTCGCCATGGTGTTCCAGTCCTACGCGCTCTACCCGCATCTGACGGTGCGCGAGAACATCGGCTTCGGTTTGCGGGTGCGCGGGACGAGCCGGGCCGATCGCGGGCGCGCCGTGGAGGAGGCGGCGGCGCTCCTGGAGCTCACCGCCCACCTCGACCGCAAGCCCGGGCAGCTCTCCGGCGGCCAGCGCCAGCGCGTCGCCATGGGCCGCGCCATCGTGCGCCGCCCCGCCGCATTCCTGATGGACGAGCCGCTCTCCAACCTCGACGCCAAGCTGCGCGTTTCGATGCGCGCCGAGATCACGCGCCTGCAGCAGCTCACGCGCACCACCACCGTCTACGTCACCCACGACCAGATCGAGGCGATGACGATGGGCGACCGCGTCGCCGTGCTCGACCGCGGGCAGCTGCAGCAGATCGGCCCGCCGCGCGACCTCTACGAGGCGCCCGTCAACCTCTTCGTCGCCAGCTTCATCGGCTCGCCCGCGATGAACCTCATGAGCGCGCACATCGTCGAGGGCGGCGCGGCGCTGATGGTGCGCGGCCAGCGCCTCGCGGTCGGCGGCGGCGATCTGCCCGCCCGCCTCGCCCGTTCGGGCGGCGCGGAGGTGATCCTGGGCATCCGGCCCGAGCATTTCGTCCTCGCGGGCGAGGACGGCCCGATGACGCTCGCCGCCACCGCCGGCATGGTCGAGCACCTCGGCGCGACGCTTCTGGCCCGCCTCGACCCTGGCGCGCACGAGGACGCGGCCGCCCGCCTCTCCTTCGACAGCGACATGGCCGACGACCTCTCCCGCCGCCGCGGCGAGCTTCTGGCCGTGCTAGACCCGGAGGCGCCGGTGAGCCCAGGCGCCCCGGTGCGGCTCGGGATGCGGGAGGGGAAGGTGCATCTGTTCGATGCCACCACCGGCGTCGCACTCTGAACCGACGCCGGTGGGTCGCCCCGCCTCCTGGCCGGCGAACCCCCGCTACATGTCGAGAAGCTCGACCTTGCCCGTGGCGATGTCGTAGACGGCGCCGACCACCTCGACCGTTCCGGCGGCGACCGCCTCGCTGACGATCGGCGTCGCCGTCTTCAGACGCTCCACATTGAAGCGCACGTTCTCGGCGGTGGCCGCCGCAAGCGCGTCCTCGGGCTTGTCCGCAAGCGCCTTTTCCACGCCCGGCTTGAGCGCGTCGATGAGCCCCGGGAGGTGGCCCGGCAACACCGTGCCGTTCTCCAGCACATCGATGGTGGCCGCAATCGCGCCACAGCTGGTATGGCCCAACACCACGAGAAGGGGGATCCCGAGCACCGCGACGCCGAACTCGATGCTTGCAAGCCCGTTCTCGTCGACGAAGTTGCCGGCGACGCGCACGACGAAGACGTCGCCGGGGCCCTGGTCGAATGCCAGTTCGGGGGCAATACGCGAGTCCGCGCAGGAGACGAAACCGACGAACGGATACTGCGCGGCCGCGCGGCCCGCCCGGTCGGCCGAGTAGTCGACGTTGCGTGAGACGTTGTTCACGTACCGATCGTTGCCGTCGATCAGGCGTTGCAACGCCTCGGAGGGGCTGATGTCGTTGGGCGCCGGCGCGGTTTCTCCGGCGGACTGCGCCGCGGCCGGTGCGACGAGGGAGCCGCCGAGAGCGGCGGAGGCCGCGACCGCACTGGCTCCCAGAAGATGGCGTCGGGTCAGCTGCGACGGATGATCATTGCACATTCGGTTTCTTTTCTCTTTATGCGAAATAGTGCCGCACTTTAGGATGCGCACAAAGCATTTGCCATCCCGCCTCCCGCCTCTTTTGCCGATGGCACCAGGGTGTCAGTTCACCTCGGCGCGACGCTTCTGGCCCGCCTCGACCCTGGCGCGCACGAGGACGCGGCGGGCCTCTCCTTCGACAGCGACATGGCCGAGCGACAGCGACATAGCCGAGCGACAGCGACATAGCCGAGGGGAGCGTTGGCCGAGAACTGGGTCGCTCACTCCAATTTGCACGATTTCGAGGAGCGGACCCGCTCCTCGCTGGCCAGCTTCGATCATTCGGAGATGATGCCGATGTCGCGCACCGCTTGGGCTACGAGCGGATCATATAAGCCCAGGAAGTTCTGACGCGTCACTCGCGCACTAGGTGAAACAAAGCGCGCAGCACAGCTCTCGTTGAACCAGGAATTTTCTCGATGCCTATCGACATTGGCGCGAAATTTGAAGTCTACACCTGGGCCGATGTTTTCTTCGAAGGCTGCGGCCTTGAGGGCTTCCCACTTTGCAAGGAAGTTCTTTGACCACAGAAATATGTTCGAATAAATAAGCCGGTCAATATTGCGTTTTGCCGCGGTAGCGCGCTCAACGTCAATGGAGCGCCAATCACCCACATATGTAAAGAACTGGCGCAAGACGTTAAGATCGCCGAGCAACGGGCGCGCCACCTCCAGTCGCCACTGTGTCCGTATGTCGTTTAGCTCGCTGTGCCGCCGAAGCGTATCGGCATATTTCTTTGCCAATATGCCCAACAGAACAACTGCAATCGGCGTCAATAGATCTACAGTGAGGTTCAGCCAATCAATTAGTAGCGGAGAATTTATCTGTTCCATATTTTTTTCCAGACTACAAAACCGACACTTCCTGCGCCACAACTATTTCTGGTTGGAGATGCGATGTATTGAGTATTTCCTGAACATCACGCACCTTTTCGCGCGGCACAACAACCTCATCTATGTAGGCAGCCGCCGGAAGCCCGTCGATTTCGGCCAGTACCCACGTGTTGTCGAAGTAACCTTTTGGCCTTGGTCCGAGCACACGCGTAATCAGCCTGCGTAATGCTTGGATCTCGCGCTGCATGCGTTCAGCGTGTGGGTTCTGGAAGTCCGGCTTGGCGCCTAGGCAGTACCACAGTGTACCGGGTCGCATTTGATGGACAATGCGCCATTCGCGCTGCTCAAAGAATGCGAGATAGGTTTCATCCAGGGATGAGTCTGCTTCTTGGAACAAACTGAGAAGCACCTCAACGGACCCAACCAAATTAAGTGCCATCTCCCTATCTGTATTAAATTTATCTAAAATATATCTCCTCGTTCTTTTTCTTAATTTTAAAATATTAGACATAATTTTTTCTTCGTATGGAAGATCAATTTCAAGAAGATTTAGAATTTTTTTATCAGGAAGAACATAGCCATCCACATCAATACCAGCCTCGATATATGACAAAACAATAAGGACATCGCGAATTTCTTTTAACCGCTGAATCAAATCAATTTGATTAGGAAATTTTTCCTCATTATGGTCGAGGCCAGAAATTGATTTCCGCGTGTAGTAAAGGGTCGGCACGAAGCCGAGACGGCGTGCGCCGAGCGGATCAAAACCCACCGCTATCGGTCCGAACAACGTCGAATGTGCGACGCGCGCACCCTCTTCGCCCTCCATCGTAACGCCGCGCACCCGTGCATCGAAGAGTTCTTCGCGTCGGCAAAGCGTAGCGCAAAAACGCGATTGCACGATTTTGATTTCAGGTTGGGCGTTCAGCAGAAGCGCTTGCTTGTCTTTGTTGTCGGTTGCCTTTGCCGGCGGAATAGGCATTCTTTCTGGGGTGCACAATAGTCCAAAATCGACTATACTTCTTAGAATTTCGATTGCGGCATCGGTTTTGCTCGCGGCTGCGAGGATCGATGTGCGCCTAGGAAACGAGTGGTAAATTTTCATTTTCATTTATGAGGCTGGCTATGCGGTATTTGACGATACTTACAGTAATTTCGTTCCAACTGCTAGTTCTTGGCGAGGCTGGTTGGGCTGGCGTTAGGGTGAGTAACGTCGGCAGCGCCCGCTTCATTAATCCCGACGCATCTGGGAAGATCGCCGATATGTTCCTGCCTTCGCCCGGGGCCATGTGGCGCATCGGGGGAGGTGTGTTCATGGATGGATCAGCCACTTTTTTCGTGGAGGAAGGAGGCGATACCACACCCGTCCCGGCTAGCGCAGTGGGGATTGCCTTCGATGACGGCAGCGCCTTCTTGGTGCACGACAATGAGCGGTATAAAGTTGAGGTTCATGCAGGGCTATCTTGCCCACTCAGCCGCTTCATTCTTCGTGGCGGCCTTTTAGCTTACACTATCCCGCCCGAGCAGAATGAGGAAGCGGAGCGTCGCCTCATTGAGGTCGGCATTGTTGACAACGAAATTGCCAAGGAATTTGTGGGCTCGGGGTTCGAAGATCTCCTATATAGAGCCGACTTCGCCAACACTGAGTCGCTGCATGTCGATCTTGTTGCACGTATCAAGCGCGCAGTGAGCGATGCTGCAGGGCTCGACCAAGCCGTCTCGACGTTAGAGAGTTTCGACAGTTACATAAACTCTGATCAGCAGGTGACCTACCAGGTACTCTTAGTGCATGAGACGCACACCGTCGATGTCGCCGGCGTCCCATTGCGTTACTACTGGGCATATGATCAAAGCGGGAGCGCACCGTTAATAACTCGAATCGAAATCTGGTCGACGGAGTTCGATATGGAAGAACTTGCGACAGATACCAACAGTTATTTCGGCCAATACGATGCGGTCGTTCTCTATCAAACCGCGGGTATATACAGCGAGATCAATCGCACCAACCCGACGATGTTCGAAAAATTCTCGGAGGATTCCTGTGGCAACGTGGTCCACTAAACCCCCATCGAGGTTCCGACCGATAAGCGCGCCCGTTCCAAGAAAGGCGGTCGATTGCCCGTCCGCTTCGGCAAACCCTTATCCCCACCCCCTCCCCCCCATGCCATCATCCCC
>JAUIJH010000111.1 GCA_030431335.1 Alphaproteobacteria bacterium | reverse complement strand
GCCGCTGGTGCTGGCGGGCGTGCTCGACTCGGATGCCTCGCGCAAGGCGGCCCGCTTCGTGCGTTTCTGCGATGCGTTTTCGATCCCCCTCGTCACCTTCGTCGACGTGCCGGGCTTCCTGCCGGGGACGGCGCAGGAATATGGCGGCCTCATCAAGCACGGCGCCAAGCTGCTGTTCGCCTACGCCGAGGCGACCGTGCCCAAGGTCACCGTGGTGACGCGCAAGGCCTATGGCGGCGCCTACGACGTGATGGCGTCCAAGCACCTGCGCGGCGACATGAACTACGCGTGGCCGACGGCCGAGATCGCCGTGATGGGGCCGAAGGGCGCGGCCGAGATCCTCTACCGCGCCGACCGCGGCGACGAGGAGAAGCTCGCCGCCCGCAGCGCCGAGTACGAGGCGCGCTTCGCCAACCCGTTCGTGGCGGCCGAGCGCGGCTTCATCGACGAGGTGATCCGCCCCCACTCCACGCGCCGCCGCGTCGCCCGCGCGCTGCGCCTCCTGCGCGACAAGGAGCTCGACAACCCCTGGCGCAAGCACGACAACATCCCGCTCTGACGCCCCTCCCGCTCAGCCGAGGAGGAGCAGGAAGAACGGGACGAGCAGCGCCGTCGCCGCGCCGTTGAGCGCCATGCCGATGCCGGCGAAGGCGCCCGCCAGCGGGTCCACCTGGAAGGCCCGCGCGGTGCCGATGCCGTGGGCGGCGACGCCAGCGGCAAAGCCGCGCGCGCGCATGTCGCGGATGCGCAGGAGGTTCATCAGCGGCGTCACCGCGATGGCGCCGATCACGCCGGTGGAGATCACCAGCACGGCCGTGAGCGGCGGGATGCCGCCGAGCTTTTCGGCAATGCCCATCGCGATGGGCGTCGTCACCGACTTGGGCGCGAGGCTCACCAGCACGTCGCGCGGCAGGCCGAAGAGGTAGCCGAGCCCCACGGTGGAGACCACCGCGACCGTCGCCCCCGCCGCCAGCGCCGCCGCGATCGGCAAGGCGGAGCGGCGCACGGTGGCGATGTTGTCCACCAGCGGGATCGCCAGCGCCACCGTCGCAGGGCCCAGCATGAAGTGCACGAACTGCGCACCCTCGAAGTAGACGGGAAACGGCGTCGCGGTCACGCTCAGGAGGGCGATGATGAGGAGCGCCGCCAGCACCACCGGGTTGAGGAGCGGATGGCGCTTGGCCGCCAGCGCGACACGGTCGGCGAGCGCGTAGGCGCTGACGGTGACGGTGAGCCAGGTCAGCGGGCGCTCCGACAGGTAGACCCACAGCGAGGACACCTCGTCCGGCATCATGAGCGCGCCACCAGGCGGAATACCAGCGCCGTCGAGGCGAGCGCCAGGACGGTGGAGACGACCAGCGTGATCACCACGGGCAACCCGTAGACGGCGAACACCTCGCGATATTCGATCACGCCCACCGCCGCCGGAACGAACATGAGCGAGAGGTTGCGCAGCACCGTCTGCGCCACCGTGCGCACCTCGCTGCCCGCCCCGCCGCGCACGATCAGCACCGCCGCGAGCGCCCCCGCGCCGATCACCGGCCCCGGGATGGGAATGGCGAAGAGGCGCGCCACCACCTCGCCCGCCAATTGGAAGCCCAGGAGAACCACGAGTGCGTTGATCATCGGCGGAGCCTTTCGATTGGACTTGTCCCGGCCCCCTCCCCTACAAGAATCGGGACGCGGAGGCGAAGGGCGAGACAGTGATGTTCGGCAAGATCCTGGTGGCCAACCGAGGCGAAATCGCCTGCCGCGTGATGCGCACCTGCAAACGCCTCGGCATCGCGACGGTCGCCGTCTACTCCGAGGCCGACAGCAACGCGCCCCACGTGGAGATGGCCGACGAACGGATCGCGATCGGCCCCTCGCCCGCCGCGCAATCCTATCTCGTGATCGAAAAGATCCTGGACGCGTGCCGGCAGACCGGGGCGGAGGCGGTGCATCCCGGCTACGGGTTCCTGTCGGAGCGCGCGGCTTTCGCGCAGGCGCTGAAGGACGCCGGCATCACCTTCATAGGCCCCAACGCGGCGGCGATCGAGGCGATGGGCGACAAGATCGAATCGAAGCGCCGCGCCGATGCGGCCGGCGTCTCGACGGTGCCCGGCGGCAAGGGCGCCCTCGCCTCCGTGGAGGAAGCGCTCGAGATCGCCGAGGAGATCGGCTACCCGGTGATGATCAAGGCATCGGCCGGCGGCGGCGGCAAGGGAATGCGCATCGCCAACAGCGCCGCCGAGGTGAAGGACGGGTTCGACCGGGCGCGTTCGGAGGCCGCCTCCTCGTTCGGCGACGAGCGCGTCTTCGTGGAAAAATTCATCACCGAGCCGCGCCACATCGAGATCCAGGTGCTGGGCGACAAGCACGGCAACGTCATCCACCTTCTGGAGCGCGAGTGCTCGATCCAGCGGCGCAATCAGAAGGTCCTGGAAGAGGCGCCCTCGCCGCTCCTCGACCCCGACACGCGCGCGGCGATGGGCGCGCAGGCCGTCGCGCTCGCCAAGGCGGTGGACTACGATTCGGCCGGCACGGTGGAGTTCGTCGCGAGCCAGAACGCGGACTTCTACTTCCTGGAAATGAACACGCGCCTGCAGGTGGAGCACCCGGTGACGGAGCTCATCACCGGCGTCGACCTGGTGGAGGAGATGATCCGCGTCGCCGCCGGCGAGCCGCTGCGCCTGACCCAGGACGACATCGTGCCGCGCGGCTGGGCGGTGGAGAGCCGCCTCTACGCGGAGGATCCGGACCGCAACTTCCTGCCCTCCATCGGCCGCCTCAAGCGCCTCGCCTTTCCCGCCGAGACCACGGGCGAAACCACCGTGCGCGTCGACACGGGCGTGGTGGAGGGCTCGGAGATCTCCCGCTTCTACGATCCGATGATCGCCAAGATCGTCACCCACGGGCCGACGCGCGCGGCAGCGGTGGAGACCATGTCGGAGGCGCTCGACGAGGTGGTGATCGACGGCATCCGCCACAACGGCCTCTTCCTCGGCGCGCTGATGGCCCATCCGCGCTGGCGCGAGGGGGCGCTGTCGACGGGCTTCATCGCGAACGAATTCGAGGGCAAGGGGGCCGCCGACCTCACCGCCGAGGCGCGCCGCACGATGGCCGCCGCCGCCATCGCCAGCACGGCCCGGCAGGCGCAGCGGCGCGCCGGCTTCGGGCCGCATCCGGCCGCGCAACTGGATCGGCTGTGCGCCGTCTTCGAGGACGATACGCGGCTCGACGCCAGCGTCGCCGGCTCGTGGGACAACTGGCGGCTGGAGTTCGCCGACGGGCCGCTCGAGGTGATCCTCGACAGCGACGCGGGCGGGCTGTGGCGCGGCCGCATCGGCGGCAAAGCGATCGTGATGGGTTTGCGCCATGCGCCGCCGCGGCTCGCCATGTCGTGGCGCGGCATGCGCGCCGGCATCCGCGTCGCGCGCCCGCCCGTCGCCGACCTCCTGGCAATGATGCCCAAGAAGAGCGAGGCGGATGGCGGCAAGAAGCTCCTGTGCCCGATGCCGGGGCTCGTCGTCTCCCTCTCCGTTGCCGCCGGCGACACGGTGGAGGACGGCCAGCAGCTCGCGGTGATCGAAGCGATGAAGATGGAGAACGTGCTGCGCTCCGAGCGCGCCGGCACCATCAAGTCGGTGCACGTGGCCGAGGGCGACAGCCTCCCCGTCGACACCGTGATCCTCGAGTTCGAATGAGAGCGACCCGTTTCCTCGTCGAGGGGCACGTGCAGCGCGTCGGCTACCGCGCGTGGTGCCGCCGCGAAGCATTGGCACGCGGCCTCACTGGCTACGTGCGCAACCTCGAGGACGGCCGCGTCGAGGCTGTCATCTTCGGCGACAACGCGTCGACCGATGCGATGCTGGCCGCCTGCCGCGAGGGGCCGCCAGGCGCGGTGGTCACCGCCGTCGGGCTCGACGCGATCGACGCGCTGCCCGTCGAGGGCTTCGTCATCCTCTAGCCCGCCGCCGCTCGCCGGCGCGCGAGTGCCGCGTTTCGCATTCGGCCCGTCGCGCGAGCCGGGATCCGAGTATTCGGCCAGGCGTCGATGGCCGGCTCACGCGGCCGAAGTTTGGGCCTGCCGGGCCCGTCGCCGAGTTGAATGGTGGTCGACATTGACGCGGCGCGCGCACTCATCGCCACTGGTCTCGCGGCGGCGCGTTCTCGGCGCAAAGGAAACGCGCAATCCGGCCGGGTCATGACCCGAGCAACGCCCGTGATCGCAGGGCTACCTGGTCGCCGACCGTCACCTTATGGAACGCTCGGCGAGCCGTTGCCCGGCGGCAAGGGAACGTCACCCCGGCATGGTTCATGCCGGCATGACGTTCTCTCGTTTGGTGGTCAGCTTGCCTTGGCGGGCGAACGCGAGCGGCTCGACTTCGCCGCAGGCTTTTTCGCTGCGGGGGCCTTGGCCGCAGCCTTCGGCTTCGCTGCCGCCTTTTTGGCGGCGGGCTTGGGAGCCTCGGCGGTGCTCGCTGCCTTGTCGTCGGTGGCGGCGGGCGTCGGCGCAGCCTTGGCCGCGCCGTTCGTCTTCGACTTGGCGGTGCTGGGCTTGGCAGGGGCCGACTTCGCCTTGGCAGGCGCGCTCGCGGCCTTCGCCGGGGCGCTCGCGGCTTTGGCCGGAGCCTTGGCCTTGGCCGTCTTGGCCGGCGCTTTCGCCTTGGCAGGCGCCTTCGCAGCGGCCGTCTTTTCGGCAGGCTTGGCTGCGGCGGCCTTGGCGGGGGCCTTCTTCGCCGCGGGCTTGGCAGCGGCTTTGGCCGGGGCAGCCTTTGCCGGTGCGGCCTTGGCGGCGGCCTTCGCGGGCGCAGCCTTCACGGGAGCCTTCGCCGGGGCGGTTTTGGCGGTCGCCTTCGCCGGGGCAGCCTTCTTGGCCGGCGCTTTGGCCGGTGCCGTGCTTGCCGCCGCCTTCTTGGGCGCAGCAGCCTTGGTGGCTTTCGCAGCGGTCGCCTTCGCTGGCGCAGCAGGCTTCGCCGCCGCCTTCGGCTTGGCAACGGCCGGCTTCTTCGCCGCAGCGGTCGCCTTCGCCGGCGCCTTCGCGCTCGCCTTGGTGGGCGCCTTGCTCGTCGCAGCCGACGTCTTTGCAGGCGCTGCCTTCGTTGCTGCCGCCTTGGCGCCGTCTCCTTCCGTCGTGGAAGTCTTCGGCGTGCTCGTCTTCGCGGCCGTGGTCTTGCTACGGGTCGACTTCGAGGGCGCGGCCTTGGCCATTATGCTCTTCTCACCAGTTTGAGACGTAACGGAGCGACGGGAGGTCGCCGCACCGCTCGTGGATGATGTCGCGCGTGGCGCCAACTTCGACTTTATGGCACCACCTGCAACGGTTGAAGCACCATTTGCTTCCTTCGGCAGATTTTCACGGGCATCGACGAATTTACAATACCGACTCGCCTTACCCGATTTCGTCTTGTTCTGTATCAAAGCTGCGAGGTTATTTTTGTCCAAAATCTCAAAAAATTTTGTCCAACTCACCTCAATAGACCCCACTTCGGTCTTACCGAAGTCGAGGCGCAGAATACCGCCGGGACGTTTGCTTGCAGCCGTATCATTGACCACTACCGGTCGACCGCCGCGCGCTTCTGCCCAGGCTTTGATCCGATCTGGATCGCGCGTGATTTCCGCTTCGCTCATTCCGCTAGCCCTCCGCTTAGCGGCGCAAGTAAGGCGTGATCACACGCCAACCAGTGTCATAATCGCTGATTCTTGATCATAATGCTACCGAAGCTATAAAACGCAAGCCCTGGGCCAGCTCGAACACCCGCTTTACTTGCGCATCGCCTTCATTCGGCGCGCGCGAGCCGCCTGCCGGATGGCAAGTCCGAAGTGCGCACCGGCGTCCGTATTGGGCCACCGCCGCCCGTCGTCGAGCAGGAACGAGACCAGCCGCTCGCGGTCCGCCTGCCACATCTCGTAGCCGCGCACCACGCGCTGGCGCGCTGCCGCGCTCATCTCGGCGACCTCGCCCGGCGACAGTTCCGGCAGGTCGAGCGGACGCTCCGGGTCGTACAGGATCCCACTCGACAGGTGGCCGATATATTCGTTCGCCGTCGGCCGGTCCGGCGCCACGACGATCTGTCCGCGCGCCATCGCTTCCAGCATCGTCATGCCGATGCCTTCGTAGAGGCGCGGCGCGAAATGAAACAACGGCGTGCCGCTCGTCTCGCGGAATGCTTCGGCGCTGTCGAACCACGTGGACGAGGTGATGGCGATGCCGCCGAGCCGGTCGCGCTGGCGATAGCCGTGGGCGCTGACGGCCTCCTCCGGAAAGTCCGGCACCGCGTGGATGTGCAGCCGCCCGATTTCCAGCGCGCGGCACTGCTGCGCCACGGTGCGCGCGTTCGGCATGATCAGCGGCCGGCGCTCCCAGAAGAAGGCCGACCAGTCCTCCCGCTCCGTCGAACGCGCCACGGGGGCCGCCGGAGCGGGCCAGTATTCGAACGAGGCCGAGCGCTGGTCGAGCCGCTGCAGGCGCGTGTGCAATGCGCGCGAATAGCTGAGGAAACGACAGTTGACGAACTGGCGGAAGAAGTCGTCCGGGCGCGACCATGCCCCGTCGTACATCGGCGCGATGACGGCGTTGCGCAGACCCAGCGGCACCAGCCGCGCCGCGATATATTCGGTCTGGTGAAAGACCCACAGGTCGTACTTGTTGTTGAGGTATTCGAGGACGATGGTGTCGTCCGACATCCTGTCCTCATCCGGCGAAGAGTTGAGCACGGTGACTTCGCCGAGCTCGCGCAAAATCGCCTGGATGAAATCGGAGGAGCGCGTGCGCTCGTGAAATTTATGCCCGACGAAGCAGATCTTCATGACGCGATGTTCCTGTCTGCCTAGACGAGCTTGATGGCGACGAGCGCGATGCCCAGGTCGCGCGGATCATCGCCCACCGGCATCGAGGCCGACGGACGGAAGGTGATCACGTTGTCCTGTCCGCCGACGCGCCAGACATGGCCCACATCGGCCTTGGCGTTGGGCGCCACCGGCCCCTCGAACACCATGTGCCCGTTGACCGAGACGGTGACGGTCTGACCCGCGATCGCGGGGTTGGGGCCCATGTCGAACAGGAGGCTGGTGACCCCCGCGAGCGTCGCCACGCGCACCTCGCTGTGCTGGCCGCGCGACCAGGTGAACGTGGTCTCGAAATTGTACCAGCCGACGCCCATCAGCTCCGTGTTGTCGCCGGCGGACGCCTTGTTGAACTTGAGCGTGGTGCCGACCTCGCGCGGGGTGGTGGTGGATTCGCCCTTGAAGGTGAAGTCGCGCACCGCGAGCGCGGCCATGAAGGGGCCGCCGTCGATGGGCTCGCCGAACTCCGGCTCCACGTCCACCACCGTGGAGGGCGCCACCATGTCGTTGAACAGGACGTCGACGGCGAAGGGCCCGTTGGCGATCACCGTCTGCGCCAGCGCCACGCCGTTGGCGAAAAAGTCCAACGTCTGGCGCGCGAACGGGTTGGTACCGCTGATGAACATGCCCGTGGTGCGACGGTCGTTCGGCGTCACGAAGCGCGCGCCGTCGGCGGACATGAAGCGGAACGGGTGGTTGATGCCGCGGCTGATCAGCGCCGGCTCGCGCACGTGCAGGCCCGCGATCACCTCGCCCGCCAGCGGCGAGCGCGCATCGCCGAACGGCGAGGCCCCGCCATAGTACCAGGCGTCGATGCTGTCCGGCTGCTCCGAGAACGATCGATGCAGCGCGTTCCATTCCAGCTTCAGCAGCTCGTGCCGCTGGAGCGAGAAGCCGCCGCCCACGTAGACCGACACCAACTCGTCGACGAATTGCGCCTCGCGTCCCGTCGCCATCGCGCGCAGGAAGAAATCGTGATCGGCGCAGACGCGGAACGCGGTGTCGTAGCGCATCTGCCGCAACAGCTCGGTGCGCGTGAAGGTCGCCTGGTGGGCCGGGAAGCGCTCCAGCCACTGCGCGCTCACGGCACCGCGCCGGAGCGCGTCCATCGCCATGCGGAAGTCCCAGGAGGGGCGGAAGATCTCCACCCCTTTGTCGCGGTAGATGTGGTTGCCGTAGACGATGTCGGCGGTCGGGCGGGTCCG
Organism: Alphaproteobacteria bacterium; assembly: GCA_030431335.1. Classification (GTDB taxonomy): domain Bacteria; phylum Pseudomonadota; class Alphaproteobacteria; order Rhizobiales; family Amorphaceae; genus Acuticoccus. The sequence continues at coordinate 10,054 of JAUIJH010000111.1, read as the reverse complement.
CTCCATGATCTTGGAGACGGCGCTCTTGCTGTGGAAAAGATCGCCCGCGTTGAGGAACAGGATCATCTCGCCGGACGCGAAATCGGCGGCGCGGTTCATCGCGTCGAAGATGCCGCCGTCCTCGATGATCTCGAGCCGGTCGATATCGTCCCGGTAGAGGGCGAGCACCTCGGCGCTTTCGTCCCAGCTGGCGCCGTCGACGACGAGCAGCTCCAGGTCGGGATAATCCTGGCCCAGGATGCTCTCCAGGGTCAGCGGCAGCTCGGCGGCCGCGTTGAGCGCAACTGTTGCGACGGTTACTTTCAAGGGAACGCTCTCACACCAATGCGGCTAGGCCGCTGCCGCGTGGTTTTCCACGAACCACTCATAGGCCGAGGCCAACCCTTCGCGCAGCGGGATCTCGGCGTGCCAGCCCAGCGCGTGCAGCCGCGACGCATCCATCAGCTTGCGCGGCGTGCCGTCGGGCTTGGTCGCGTCGTTGACGAGGCGGCCCTCGAAGCCGACCACCTGCATCACCATCTCGGCCAGCTCGCGGATGGTGACATCCTCGCCCAGGCCGATGTTGATGTGCTCGTAGCCGTCATAGTAGCGCGTGGCATGAAGGATGCCGGATGCGCAATCGTCCACGTGCATGAACTCGCGCCGTGGCGTGCCCGTGCCCCAGATGACGAACTCGCGCGCGTTGGCGAGCTTGGCCTCGTGCGCCTTGCGCAGCAGGGCTGGGATGACGTGGCTCGTGGCGAGGTCGTAGTTGTCGCCGGGGCCGTAGAGATTGGTGGGCATCACCGAGATGTAGCGCGCGCCGTGTTGCTTGCGCAGCGCCTGGCACATCTTGATGCCGGCGATCTTGGCGATGGCGTACCACTCGTTGGTGGGTTCCAGCGGGCCGGTGAGCAGCGCGTCCTCGGTGATCGGCTGCGGCGCCAGTTTGGGATAGATGCACGAGGAGCCGAGGAAAACGAGCCGTTCCACGCCTGCCTCGAAGGCGCCGCGGATCACCGCCGTCTCGAGCTCCAGATTGTCGAACAGGAACTCGGCCGGATAGCTGTCATTGGCGAGGATGCCGCCCACCTTGGCGGCGGCGAGGAACACGGCGTCCGGCTTCTCCTGGCGCAGGAAGCGGGCCACTGCGACACGGTCGCGCAGGTCGAGCTGGTCGCGCGGGGCGGTGAGGATCGCCGCGACATTCTCTTCGGCGAGGGCACGCACGAGGGCCTGGCCCACCATGCCGCGGTGTCCGGCGACGAACACGCGTTTGCCTTGAAGAGAATAGAGGGGATCCACAGACACTCCTTATCGGAGCGATTGGCGCGCGCTCGGCGCGGCCGGCCGCTGTTCCAATAATTGGTGGAGCCGAGGGGATTCGAACCCCTGACCTCTGCAGTGCGATTGCAGCGCTCTCCCAACTGAGCTACGGCCCCGGTTCGCCTCGTATGTGATCGTGCGGCGGCAAAGTCAACCGGGCGAACCGTGCGTGGCCCAACAACGCCACAACAGTGCGCACGTGCATGGCGATGGGAGCTTCCAGTTGCTGGTTTTTCTGCAAATTCCGAGATCGACGACAAGTCCGTACAAAGCGTTTCGCGATGCGTTGGGGGACGAGGCGGTCGGCTGGGTCGGGCGCAATCTCAAGGAGGCCGATCTCGACGATCCGGAGTTACTCGCCTCGTTCAAGGTGGTCGGCGGCCGGATCCCGCTGTCGCGCGCGGTCACGTTCGAGAAGGCGACCACGTTCGCCACCATCGTCAACGACCCGGTGGCGCGCTCCCTCGGCCAGTGGAACGATGCCATCGGCGACGTGAACCATCCGCACCACGAGGCGACGCACACCTTCATGCTGCGCGAGCTGTTCGAGGAGAAGCATCCCTTCGCCGACGCGATGGCCAACGTCGCGACGCAATTTCTGCTGAACGCCGCCGACGCGGACTGCACCGCCGAGGCGGCGCTCGAAGCGGTCAGGAGCCACCGCTGCGTCATCGGCGAAGCGAGCAACCCCAAAGCCTTCGCCATCATGGTCGCGCGGCGGCTGGGGCTGGAGCCGGGCACGTTGAACGAGGCGAGCTTCCGCGCCCCGCCGCACCATCCGCAGGCGGCCCGCGGCGAGCTGCTGCGCCTCATCCGCGAGGCCAACGCACAAGACATCGCCCTTATCGAGGGACTGCGGGGGATGATGGAAGAAAAGCGTCCGGTGGTGCGCACCACCGGCGGGCGGCCCAACCGCGGCGAGCGCGCGGATCGTCCCCAACGCGGCGAGCGCGCCAAGCGGCCCGACCGGCCCAACCAACCCAAACGGCGGCGCGCGAAGAGCACCGATCCCGAGCCGCAAGGCTGACCGGCCGAGGCGGCCGCCCGCCGGTCAATCGGAGGCGCGGGCCACCTCCAGCCACGCGGCCTCGTCCCACACGGTGAGGCCGAGCGCTTCGGCCTTGGCGAGCTTGGAGCCCGCGCCCGGCCCCGCCACCACGATATCGGTCTTCTTGGAAATCGAGCCCGTCACGCGTGCGCCCAAAACCTCGGCGCGCGCCTTGGCCTCGTCGCGCGTCATCTCCTCCAGCGAGCCGGTGAAGACGATGGACTTGCCCGAGATCGGCGAGGCCACCGTCCGCCCGGTTTCCGGCTCCACGGTGAGCTGCGCGGCCAGCGCATCGAGCGCGTCCACGTTGTGGGCCTCGCCGAAGAAAGCCTCCAGCGCATCGGCGACGGTGGCGCCGAGCCCGTCGATCGCCTCGAGGTCCGCACGCACGCTGTCGCCGGTATCGATCTCCGTTTCGCCCGCCTCGCTCGCCTCGGCGTGGCGCACCTTGGCGGCGGCGGCCAGCGCCTCCATGCCGGCGCGAAACGCGGCGTAGGTCTCGAAATGGCGCGCCAGGATGCGCGCGGAGATCTCGCCGACGCGGCGGATGCCGAGCGCATAGATCAGCCGGCGCAGCGCGATGGTGCGCCGCTCGTCGATGGAGGCGAACAGGTTCTTCACCGAGACGGCGCCGTAGCCCTCCCGGTCGACTAGGCGCTGCCCCTCCGGCGCCTTCGCATCCCGCTCGGCGAGGGTGAAGATGTCCGCCGGCGTCTTGATCAGCCCCTCGGCGTGGAAGGCGGCGATCTGCTTCGCGCCGAGGCCTTCGATGTCGAAGGCGGCCCGGCTGACGAAATGGCGCAGCCGCTCCACCTGCTGCGCGGCGCAAACGAGCCCGCCGGTGCAGCGGCGCACCACGTCCGGCTTGCCGGTGCGCGGGTTCATCTCCGCCACCACCTGGCTGTCGCACACGGGGCATTTGTCGGGAAACACGTAGGGCACCGCGTCGGCCGGGCGGTGCTCGGTGAGGACGCGCACCACCTGCGGGATCACGTCGCCGGCGCGCTGGATCTCCACCGTGTCGCCGACGCGAACGTCGAGGCGGGCGATCTCGTCGGCGTTGTGCAGGGTGGCGTTGCGCACCACGACGCCGCCCACGGTGATCGGCGCCAGCTTGGCGACCGGTGTCAGCGAGCCGGTGCGCCCCACCTGGATCTCGATCGCCTCCAGCGTGGTGATGGCCCGCTCGGCCGGGAATTTGTGCGCCACGGCCCAGCGCGGGCGCCGTTCGCGCTCGCCCAGCCGGCGTTGCAGGTCGAGCCGGTCGACCTTGTAGACCATCCCGTCGATATCGTAGGCGAGCCCGGCCCGCTCCTCCTCGATGGCGCGATAGGCGGCGATGAGATCGTCGAGATTTTCGCACACGCGCATCAGTGGATTGATCGGCAGGCCGAACGAGTGGAGCACCTCCATCATCGCGCTCTGGGTGTCGGCCGCGAGCTCGGATGCCTCGCCCCAGCCGTAGGCGAAGAACTGCAGCGGGCGGTCGGCCGTCTTTTGCGGATCGATCTGGCGCAGCGAGCCGGCGGCCGCGTTGCGGGGGTTGGCAACCGGCCGCTTGCCCTCGGCGACGAGGCGCTCGTTGAGGGCCTCGAAATCGCCGTGCGTCATGTAGACCTCGCCGCGCACCTCGAAAATCTCGGGCGGCTTGCCGCCGAGCTCATTCGGGATCGCCTCGACGAAGGCGACGTTCGGGGTGACGTTCTCGCCCGTCTGCCCGTCGCCGCGCGTCGCCGCGATCGCGAGCTTGCCCGCCTCGTAGCGCAGCGAGATCGACAAGCCGTCGATCTTCGGCTCGGCGGTGAAGGCGAGCGGCTCGTCCTGCGGCAGCTTCAGGAAGCGGCGCACGCGGGCGATGAAGTCGGCGACCTCTTCCTCCTGCAGCGCCTTGTTGAGCGACAGCATCGGCACGCGATGGGCCACCTCGGAGAAGCCCGCCGCCGGCGCCGCCCCCACCTCGGCGGAGATGCTGCCCTCGCGCAGCTCGGGATATTCGCTCTCCAGCGTCACCAACTCGTCGCGCAGCGCGTCGTACTCGGCGTCGGAAACGGAAGGGTCGTCGTCCTGGTAGTAGCGGCGGTTGTGTTCGGCGAGCTCGGCCGCGAGCGCCGCATGCCGCTCGGCGAACTTCTTCGGGGTGGCCACCGGGGTAACTCCTCACGCTCTCAGCGCCGATAAAAACGGCCCGCTCGCCGCAAGGTGTCAATGCCTCGGCCGGGTTCTACGCAGTTCCGCGCCACCGTGCGGGACGCGTCAGGCCTCGATCAGGCGATCCGCCGCACGGCGCGCTTCGTCGGTGACAGTGGCGCCGGCCAGCATCCGGGCGATTTCCTCGCGCCGCTCGGTGCCTTCAATGGGCCGCACCGCGGTGGCGGTGGTGGCCGCGCCCTGGTGGGTCTTGGCAATCAACAGGTGCTGGTCGGCGCGGGCGGCGACCTGCGGCGCGTGCGTCACGGCGATCACCTGCACCGCCTCGCCAAGGCGCGCCATGCGCATCCCGATGGCATCGGACACGGCGCCGCCGACGCCGGTGTCGATCTCGTCGAAGATCATGGTGGAGGCCGAGCCGCGACCGGCGAGGCACACCTTGAGGGCGAGCAGAAAGCGGGAGAACTCGCCCCCCGAGGCCACCTTGACCAGCGGTCCGGGCGGCGAGCCGGGGTTGGTCTGGACGAAGAACTCGATCCGGTCGATGCCCTCGGCAGTCGGCTCCGCGTCGGAGCGGCGCACCATGAATTTGGCCTTGTCCAGCTTGAGGGGCGCGAGCTCGGTCGCCACCTCCGCCTCGAGCGCCAGGGTGGCCATACCGCGCTTGTGCGACAGCGCGGCGGCGGCGCTGCGGTAGGCCCGCTCGGCGGCGGCGACGGCCGCTGACAGCGCCTCGAGCCGCGCCTCGCCCTGGTCGAGCTCGGTGAGGCCGTCGGCCATGCGGGTGGCGAGATCGGCCAGATCGTCCACCGGCACCTGGTATTTGCGGGCGGCGGCGCGCAGCGCGAACAGGCGCTCCTCCACCACCTCCATCGAACCGGGGTTGAAGTCGAGCGCCCGCTGGGCCTCCGCCACGGTGGTGCGCGCCTCCTCCAGCACGTCGAGCGCGGCCGACAGCGCGTCCATCACCGGGGCCAGCACCGATTCGGCGCCGGCCTGCTTGCGCTCCAGCTTGCGCAGCGCCCCCGCCAGGGCCGGGATCGGCGAACGCGGCCCCTCGAAGCTCGCGGCCGCCTCGGCAAGGTCGCCCGCCATCTTCTCGGCGGCGGCCATGGTCTGGCGCTCCGTGGCGAGGCGCTCCTCCTCCCCCGGCTCCGGCTCCAGCGCGCTCAATTCCTCCACCGAGGCGCGAAGATAGTCCGCCTCCTCGCGGGCGGCCTGCAGCGCCGCCTCGTGTTCGGCCAGCGCGGCCTCGTGGCGGCGCAGCGCGGCGTGCAGCTCGCGCAGTTCCTCGACGTCGGGCGCGAGGCCGCCGAAGGCGTCGAGCAGGCGGCGATGGGCGGCGGTCTCGATCAGGGAGCGGTCGGCGTCCTGCCCGTGCACCTCGATGAGGAGCGAGCCGAGGGTGCGCAGCAGGCTCGCGGTGGCCGGCTGGTCGTTGACGAAGCCGCGCCCCTTGCCGTCAGCCGTGAGCGTGCGCCGCAGGATGAGGACATCGTCCCCCTCCAGCCCCTTGTCGGCGAGTAGCGCGTGGGCGGGGTGGTCCGGCGCCACCAGGAAGGTCGCCGTGACGGAGCCTTGCGCCTCGCCGCGGCGCACGAGGCCGCCGTCGGCGCGCGCGCCCAGCGCCAGCGACAGCGCGTCGAGCAGGATCGACTTGCCGGCGCCGGTCTCCCCCGTCAGCACGGTGAAGCCTTCTGCGAAGTCCAGATCGAGCGCTTCGATCAGGACGATGTTGCGGATGACGAGCCGTGACAGCACGGGGAGTCACACCTCTTGAATGGGGTCGTTCCCCCGCATCTGGCCTACCGCATCATCATCCGATCTGGCCGGATCGGACAGATCGGCGCGACGATGCACACGCAATCGATTCTAGCGCAGTTTCGGTTCGTTCAAATGGTCCCACACGAGGAAAGCGCGCTACAGGACCTTGAAGCTCGACATGGCGCGGCTGATCCAGCTCGAGCTGTTCTCGTCCGGCTGGTATCCGCCCTTGTTCAGGAGGGCGTAGGCGTCGCGGTACCATTTGCTGTCGGGGAAGTTGTGCCCGAGCACGGCCGCGGCGGTCTGCGCCTCCTGTGTCAGCCCCAACGCATAATAGGATTCGGTGAGGCGGAACAGCGCCTCTTCCACGTGGCGCGTCTGCTGGTAGTCCTCGACCACGACGCGGAAGCGGTTGACGGCAGCGAGGTTGTCGTTGCGCTCCAGGTAGTAGCGGCCGATTTCCATCTGCTTGCCGGCAAGCTGGTCCTGCGCGGCGAGGATCTTGGCCCGCGCATCGCTCGCGTACTGGCTGTCGGGATACTTGTCGATCACCAGCTGGAAGGCGGCGAGCGCCTTCTTGGTCTCCTCCTGGTCGCGCGTCACGTCCGGCATCTGCTTGTAGTAGGAGTTGCCGATCAGGTATTGCGCGTAGGCGGCGTCCTGGTGGTTGGGGTGCAGCGCGATGAAACGCCGCGCCGCGTTGATGGCCTCGGGATATTTGCCCTGCGAGTAGGCGGTGAAGGCCAGCATCATCTGGCTCTTGCGGCCGAACTCGGTGTGCGGGGCGAGCCGGTCCACTTCCTCGAACTTCAGGCTGGCGGTCCGGTAGTCGCCCTTGTTCATGAGGACGAGGCCCTCATTGTAGAGCTGGTCGGGCGGCAGATCCGTGAACTCGACCTCTTCCACCCGCCCGCCGACGCACGCGGCGACGCCGAGCGAAAGAGCAAGGGCTATGGGCACGAAGAGTGTGCGGCTCATCGAATGTACTCCAACACAATCGGCTTCGTTTAGCAGGCCGGGGCCATCATTCCAACGTGGGGCGGCCCGCAGGCATGCTCCGAACCACAATTGTCGCAATTAGGCAACAATTGCGAAGTTTTCGTTTACCGCAAACAGCGCGCGCAACAGCTCGTAGTTGAGCCGGTGTCCGCCCTTGTGGGCGCGGTAGAGGCCCAGGATCGGCCGGCCCGCCAGCGCCAGGTCGCCGATGGCGTCCAGCAGCTTGTGGCGGGCGAACTCGTCGGGAAAGCGCAGGCCTTCCGCGTTGGCGACGCGCTCGCCGTCGACCGCGATGGCGTTGTCCAGCGACGCGCCCTTGGCATACCCCTTGGCACGCATGCGCTTCACGTCCTTGAGCGGGCCGAACGTGCGCGCCGGGGCGATCTCGGCCGCGAACCCTTCCGCCGTCAGATCGAACACAACCCGCTGGCGGCCGATGACCGGCGCCTTGAAGTCGATCCCGACGTCGAAGCGGTGCCCCTCGTAGGGCAGCAGCGAGGCGAAGGCGCCGCCCCCCTCGACCACGACGGGGCGCAGGACGCGCACCGGCGGCACCGGCGGCGCGGGCTCCAGCGCATCGCGAATGGCCTCCACGAAGGGCAGCGCGCTGCCGTCCATGATCGGCACTTCAGGGCCGTCGATGGTGATCACCGCATCGGCGACGCCGAAGGCCGCCAGCGCCGACATCAGGTGCTCAACCGTCTGCACCCGCGTCTCGCCCTCCTCGATCACGGTGGCGAGGCGGGTGGCGGCGACGTTCTCGTAGGAGGCGCGAACGGTGCCGCCGGTGTCGGCGCGGCGGAACACGATGCCGTCATCGCCGGGCTCCAGACGAACGGAAACGTCGGCGCCCGTATGGACGCCGACGCCTGTGAGCGAGACGGGCTCGCGCAGCTTGTGTGCGGCGATCAGTTCGCCTGCCGGCGCAGGAAGGCCGGGATTTCGAGCTGATCGTCGTCGAGCGAGCGCGCGGCCGGACGGGCACGCGAGGTGGGCTCGCCCTCGGCCCGCGGGCGACGCGGCGCCGTTTCCGGAGCGGGGCGCGAGCGGCGCGGTGCGGGCGCATCGGCGGCCGCCTCGTCCATGAACGCCTCGTCGGTCTGCTCGGCCGCCGGGCGACGCTCCGGACGCGGAGCGGGCAGCGCGGCTTGCGCCTGGCGGCGACGCTCGGGCCGCGTCTGCGGCATCGGCGCGTCGAAGTGCTCCTCGTCGTCGTCGCGGCGCGACAGGCCGCTGGCGATGCGGCGAAGCAGACCCATCGGGCGACGCTCGTCGGCATATTCGCCGTAGCGCGCCTCAGCCGGGATCACCGCCGGCGCGGCCGGCGCACCGTAGGCCTCGTCGAGATCGACGGCGGCGTCGGCCTCGTCATACACCTCGGCCTCGTCGATCGGCTCCAGGCCTTCGCCCTCGAACTCGAAATCCTCGAGCCCGGCGGCAACGGCCGCGAGGGCCGCCTCGCTCGGATCGGCGTTGGCGACGGCCGCACCCGGCGTGCCGGGAGCGCCGGGAACCTTCTTGGCGGCGCGGTCGGCGAAGGAGACGACGCGCGTGTCCTTCGGCTCGTCCTCGATGCCGGCCGGCTCCTCGTCGATGCCCGTCGCGACGACGGAGACGCGGATGATGCCCTCGAGGCTGTCGTCGAACGTCGCGCCGAAGATGATGTTGGCGTCGTCGTCGACTTCCTCGCGGATGCGGGTGGTCGCCTCGTCCACCTCGAAGAGGGTGAGGTCCTTGCCGCCGACGACCGAGACGAGAAGGCCGCGCGCGCCCTTCATGGAGGTCTCGTCGAGGAGCGGGTTGGAGATCGCCGCCTCGGCCGCGTGCATGGCGCGGCCCTCGCCGGAGGCCTCGCCGGTGCCCATCATCGCCTTGCCCATGTTGCGCATGACGGAGCGCACGTCGGCGAAGTCGAGGTTGATGAGGCCCTCTTTCACCATCAGGTCGGTGATGCAGGCAACGCCCGAGTAGAGCACCTGGTCGGCCATCGCGAAGGCGTCGGCGAAGGTGGTCTGCGCGTTGGCGATGCGGAAGAGGTTCTGGTTGGGGATCACGATCAGCGTGTCGACGTGCTGCGCGAGTTCCTCGATGCCGGCATCGGCGAGCCGGGCCCGGCGGGCGCCCTCGAACTGGAAGGGCCGCGTCACCACGCCGACCGTGAGTATACCCTGGTCGCGTGCCACGCGGGCCACCACGGGGGCCGATCCGGTGCCGGTGCCGCCGCCCATGCCGGCGGTGATGAACACCATGTGCGAGCCCGACAGGTGGTCGGCGATCTCGTCGATCACCTCCTCGGCGGCGGCGCGGCCGACGTCGGGCTGCGAGCCGGCACCGAGACCCTCGGTCACGGCGATGCCCATCTGCACCACGCGCTCGGCCTTGGAAAGGTTGAGCGACTGGGCGTCGGTGTTGGCGACCACGAAGTCGCAGCCGGCGAGCCCGGCCTCGATCATGTTGTTGACGGCGTTACAGCCCGCACCGCCGACACCGAAGACCATGATGCGCGGCTTCAGCTCGGTGAGGTCGGGCGTCCTTGAGTTGATGGACGACATCATTCGTCTCCCGTTTTCGTCCTGTGCCCGAACCGGGCGTCAATCGACAGTTGCGGCGCGTGCGCCTGGGTTATCGGGCTCGCGCCCATCAAAAGCTCTCCTTCAGCCACCGGCCCATGCGGGCGAGGTAGCCGGTGGATTGGCTCGAGGTTTCAAACAGGCTCGCCGGAGCGAGCTGCGGATAGATGAGAAGGCCGACGACCGCACTGAACGCGGCTCCGCGCGCAGCGATCGGAAG
>JAUIJH010000110.1 GCA_030431335.1 Alphaproteobacteria bacterium | reverse complement strand
CGGCGGGAAAGGCGAGCCCTTTCTTTTGAAACGTCGTCTTCAAGGTGCGAAACTGGGCAACAGCCAGGTCATGTCCGAATCCGTGTGATCCGCAATGCGACAAAAACGCGACACAGCCGTCACGCAACCCAAACGCTTGAGCGATTCGTCGCTGTCGCGGTTGGTCGATCAATCGAACGACTTCCGCCTCGCCGAAGTGGTTTCCACCACCGTAACTGCCGACTTGACGATACTTGGACTCGATGCGATCCAGCTTGTCCCGTGTCCGCCCCATGAATTCCAAGCGTGCGGCGAGTGTGTCCGAGGTTCCATCGGGCGCGGTGTGAAACGCGTCTTCACAGGCCTCCGCCCATGACTTCGCGATCCCAAGTTTTTTCAGCACCTGCTTGGATGCGCCCTCGGTGGCGATTTGAAACCCCAGCCGACCGTCGACGCGACGCGACTTCGGCGCATGCCGTTGGCCTCGTCCCGCACCGGTCGGAACGCGTTTACAAATGGCACGGATGATTTGCTTGCGAATCGTCAAGGAATCGATCGCCTCCGCCGGCAAATCCAGTTGCAGCAAACTCATGCTGCACTTGATGTCCACGCCGACCGGTCCCGGATAGACGTGGGACGGCGACGCCATCACGCACCCCACCGGCGCTCCATAGCCGACATGCGCGTCCGGATTCAAAACGACGCGACTGACTCCGGGAGCGCGTCGACTGTTGATCGCTTGCTGAAGCGTTTCAGAGCCAAACGTTTCGCGAATCGGATCGGTTCCAATGACGGTGATCGGCGACAGATCATGACCGACCGGCAGTGTCGCCGTCGCGTCACCGGAGACGGTCATCATTTCGTGTGTTGTGTCCATCTTGATAGTTCCAAGGTCCATCGGGAACGATGAAGGGTGCGGTTGTCGTTGGAGACCCGAACGCGATGCGTTTTGACTTAGATCGAATTCATCAAACGCCGATGGCCGAAGAGCGAACCGTTGACCCCAAGCTCCTCGAGCTTCTGGTCTGCCCGGTAACCAAGGCGCCGCTGCGCTACGACGCGGCGGCCGGAGAATTGATCTCCGACAAGGCCAAACTCGCGTACCCGATCCGCGATGGCATTCCCATCATGATCCCGGACGAGGCACGCACCATCGAAGACTGACGCCGGTCCGCGATCTGCCACGCGCCGGCAAGGGAGGGACGGCCATGTCGATGACCGAACCGGACCGCGCGCCGCATGGCGTCGCGGCGTTGTTCGAACGCACCCGCAGCCGGTCGGCCATGCTCGCGGCGCGTCTGACGCCCGAGGACATGGTCGTCCAGTCGATGCCCGACGCCTCGCCGGCCAAGTGGCACCTGGCGCACACGACCTGGTTCTTCGAGACCTTCGTGCTAGCGGAGTTCGAGGCCGGGTTCCGGCCGCACGACCCGCGCTTCGCCCACTGCTTCAACTCGTACTACGTGCAGGCGGGCAGCCGTCACGCACGGCCGATGCGCGGGATGCTGACGCGCCCCTCTGCGGCCGAGGTGTTCGGCTACCGCGCCGCGATCGAGGCGCGCATCGCCGCGCTGCTGATCGACGCGCGCCCGGCCGACCGGGACGAGATCGAGCGCCGCATCGAGCTCGGCTGCCATCACGAGATGCAGCACCAGGAGCTGCTGCTGATGGACATCCTGCACGCTTTCTCGCTCAACCCGCTCGAGCCGGCCTTCCTGTCGCCCGCGCCCATCATGATGGAGCCGCACGATTCGCTGGCCGACTGGCACGCCTTCGAGGGCGGCATGGTCGAGATCGGCGCCGCGGGCGGCTTCCACTTCGACAACGAGGGACCGCGGCACGAGGCCTTCGTGCCGCCCTTCCGCATCGCCGGCCGCCTGGTGACGGCGGGCGAATGGATCGACTTCATCGAGGACGGCGGCTACGAGCGCGAGACGCTGTGGCTGTCGGACGGCTGGTACGCCGCCCAGGCCGCCGGCTGGCAAGCGCCGCTCTACTGGCGCAAGGCCGAGGGCGACTGGTGGACCTTCGGCCTGCGCGGCACCCAGCTGGTCGACCGGGATGCCCCCGTCCACCACGTCTCCTACTATGAGGCCGACGCCTTCGCGCGGTGGGCCGGCAAGCGCCTGCCGTCCGAGTTCGAGTGGGAGGTCGCCGCGCACAGCGGCAGCGATGACGGCAACTTCGTGGACGGGCTCTATCTGCGCCCACGCCCGCCGGCCGGGCGCACGGGCGTACGCCAGATGCTGGGCGAGGTGTGGCAGTGGACCCGCTCCGCCTACGCGCCCTACCCCGGCTTCCGCCCCGCCACCGGCGCGCTCGGCGAGTACAACGGCAAGTTCATGGTGAACCAGTACGTCCTGCGTGGCGCCTCGTTCGCCACCGCGCGCGACCATGCGCGCGCCACCTACCGAAACTTCTTCCACCCCCACCAGCGTTGGGCCTTTAGCGGATTGCGGCTCGCGGAGGATTTGTAACGTGGACTTTCCCCCCGTCCTCAAGGGCCAGGCCCATGCGGCCTTCGAACGCTCCGTGCTCGCCGGGCTGACCGCGCGGCCAAAGGCGATCGAGCCGCGCTGGCTCTACGATGCGGTGGGCGCCAAGCTGTTCGAGGCGATCACCAATCTCGACCACTATTATGTCTCGCGCACCGAGACGATGCTGATCGAGACGAACGCAGGCGCCATCGCCGATGCGCTGGGCGACGGTGTCGCCATCGTCGAGCCGGGCAGCGGCGAGGCGATCAAGGTGCGGCCGATCCTGGCTGCGCTCGGCTCGCGCGCGGCCGCCTACATCCCCGTCGACATCGCCGCCGAGCAGCTTGAAAGCGTCGCCGCCGCGCTGGCCGCGCTCTATCCGGAGCTCACCGTCACCGGCCTCGTGGCGGACTTCTTCCAGCCCTTCGAGATGGACAAGCCAGACAACGCGGTGGTGTTCTTCCCCGGCTCCACCATCGGCAACATGCCGCCGGAGCGCGGCGTGGCGCTGTTGCGCAACCTGCGCCAATCCACCGGCGCGGGGCGTTTTCTCATCGGCTTCGACCTGGTGAAGGACCGGCGTGTGCTGATCGACGCCTACGACGATCCCGCCGGCGTCACCGCCGCGTTCGCCAAGAATGTGCTGCAGCGGATCAACCGCGAGCTCGACGCCGATTTCGACCTGCGCGCCTTCGACTACGAGGCCCGCTTCAACGAGGCCAAGCGCGCCGTCGAGATGCGCCTCGTCGCGCGCGAGGCGCAGGCGGTGCGGGTGGCGGGCCGGCCCATCGCCATCGCCGCCGGCGAGGCGATCCACACCGAGGACAGCCACAAATATACGTTGGAGAGCTTCGCCGACCTCGCCAGGGCGGCCGACCTCGCCCCGATGGCGACCTGGACGGACGAGGCGACGCCCTTTGCCCTGATGCTGCTGGAAACGCGTCGCTGACGCCGGCGCGTCAGCTCACCAGCATCGCGTAGTTGTTGGCGATCAGCAGGCGCACGAAAAACAGCCCGAGCAACAGCACCAGCGGCGACAGATCGAGCCCGCCGAGGTCCGGTAGGACGCGGCGGATCGGCCGCAGGGCCGGCTCGGTCAATTTATAGAGTGTGCTGCCCACCATGGCGATGAACTGGTTCCGCGGATTGACCACGTTGAAGGCATAGAGCCAGGAAAAGACAGCCGATGCGATCACGATCCACGTGTAGATATTGATGATCGTGAGGATGAGCTGGAGGATCGATGCCATGAACGCGCCTTCTCTTGATGCCTTCCCGGTGGCGGAGCCGCGCGCCGCCCGCTGTCTCTAGGTAGCGATCACGTCGCTTGCCGGCAAGCCGGTGTCGCTTTCGAACGTCACATGCCACCATAGACCATGACGTATTCGCCGCTCCATCCGCCGCCGTCGCGGTTCCGCTGGACGGTGACGGGCGTGCTGGTGCTCGTCACCCTGATCAATTTCTTCGACCGGGCGGCGATCGCCTATGCGGTGCCGTCGCTGCGCACCGAGTTCCATCTCGACCCGTCGACCACCGGCTGGGTGCTCGGCGCTTTCGGCATCGGCTATCTCATCTCCAACCCCGTCTGTGGCCACCTGATCGACCGTTTCGGCGTGCGGCCGGTTCTCACGATCACCATTTTGTTGTGGGCGCTGTTCATGGGGCAGATGGCTGCCGCGTCCACCGTGGCCGGCCTCATCACCGCGCGCCTGCTCTTGGGAATGGGCGAGGGTGGCAGCTTCCCGTCGATATCCGGCGTCGCGCGGAGCTGGCTGCCGCCGGGCGAGCGGGCCATCGCCATCGGCCTCGCGATGGCCGCCGTGCCGCTGTCCAGCGCCATCGGCGGCCCGCTGATCGCCGCCCTTATCGGCGCGTTCGGCTGGCGCGCCGCATATTGGACGCTGGCGGCGTTCACGCTGGTGTGGGCCGCATTCTGGTTCGTCCTCTACCGCGACGATCCGGCCCGCTCGCGCCACGTCAACGCGGCTGAGCTCGAACTCATCCGCGCCGCCCGCGAGGATCCGGCACCGACCGGCACCGACGCCAAGGCCGCGCTGCGGATGGTGCTCTCGAACCGCACCATTCTCGCCAACAACGCCAGCGCCATGGTGGCTGCCTTCTTTCTGTTCTTCTTCATCACCTGGTTGCCGGCCTATCTGAAGACGGCGCACGGCATGAGCTTGCAGCAGGTGGGCAATTTCAGCGCCCTCGCCTTCGGGATCGCCACGGTGACGTGCGTTCTCGCCGGCGTCCTGTCGGACCGCATCCTGGCGCGCACCGGGCGCCTGCGCAGCGCCCGCAGCCTGCCTATTGCCGCCGCGCTGGCCCCGGCCGGGCTCGCCCTGGTGCCGCTTGGGCTCGGCGCGCCGCTGTGGCTCGCGCTGGTGTGCCTCACCATCTGCCTCGCGGTCATCCTCACCGTGTTTCCGGCGCAGATCACCATCAACGTCGACGTTTTGCCGGCCGCGGCCGCGCTGTCGCATGGCTTCTACGCCGCCTGCGTGGCGATCTCGGGCATCCTCGCCCCCGTCGTCGCCGGCTATATCGCTGAGATCACGGGCGGCTTCGCCCAAACATTCTTCCTGATGGCGGCGCTCGGCGTCCTCGGCACCGGCGTCGTGCTCGCCTTCCACCGGCCGGACGAGGACCGGCGCGAGGGCCTCACCCCGTGAGCCAGCCCACGCCCATCACCCACGCCACGGTGATCGCCGTCGTCGCCAGCCCCACCGGCAGCACCTTGCGCGCGAATTCGCCGAACGAGATGGCCGGCCCGCCGTAGCGCTCGGCCATCTGCAGCACGATGATGTTGCTCGCCGCGCTGATCACGAACACGTTGCCCGCCAGCGTGGAGACGGCCGCCAGCATCATCAAGTTGCCGACCTCGAGCGAGGGCAGCAGCTTCAGGTACATGTCCACCAGCGGGACGTTGGAAAACAGCTGGCTGCCGAAGAAGGCGATGCCGGCGGTGACGAGGGGCTCGTTCATACGCGCCTGAGCGCCGCCCAGCACGGCCTGGAT
Source organism: Alphaproteobacteria bacterium (assembly GCA_030431335.1). GTDB lineage: Bacteria > Pseudomonadota > Alphaproteobacteria > Rhizobiales > Amorphaceae > Acuticoccus. Next base: position 12,639 of record JAUIJH010000110.1, on the reverse strand, counting down.
CGACCCCGATTCCAAGAGCGATCCCGTGACGATGAACATCGCCACGAAGAAAGCGAGCGTGGGCCAGTCGAGCTTGAGGAACATCTGCCGGCGGTCGGGCGAGAAGAGGTAGGGCGGGAGCGCCGCGAGCGCCGCCGCGATGCCGAGCGGGATGCCGAGGCCGGGCTGTATCGCCTCGGCCACGCTGTCGCCCACCACAAGCCCGAACAGCAGCGCCACCGCGAGCGTGAACGGCCACAGCGGCTTGTCGTTCGCGGCAGCGGGCTCCTCCGGCTCGACGGGGGTTTCGCCGTGCGCCAGCGCTCCCGGTGCCAGCCAAACCGTCGCCAGCGCGAGGCCCGCGACGGTCGGCACCAGAAGCCACAGGGCGAAATGCAGCATCGGCGAGGGCACGCCGCCGCTCGCCGCGATCAACAGGTTCTGCGGATTTCCGATGGGCGTCGGCATGCTGCCGATGGTGACGGTGATGCACAGCACGATGAGATAGAATTTGGCGTTGCCGCCCGAACGCTGTGCCAGCAGGAGCGCGATGGGCGTGCCGATGACGGCGGCCGCGTCGTTGGTGAGGACCGCCGAGGCGAGCGCGAACACCGCCACGAACCCGGCGAGCGCGACGCGGGGCGAGCGCAACGCCAGGATCCGGGTCGCGATCCGGTGCGATATTCCGCTGTCATAGAGGCCGCGCCCGATGGAAAACACCGCGAACAGGTAGAGGATGATGTTCCAGTCGATCGCCGCGAGCGCATGGCGCGGCGAGATCTGACCCGACGCGACCAGCACGACGGCTCCGGCCACCATCACATGCCAGATCCGCACGAAGGCCGGCAGCCACTCCCGCGTGGCGATGAGGCCGAAAACCGCAATCGAAACCGCCAGGCTGACGGACATGGCTCCCCCTGATCGCGTGCCGATCGCGGCGTCAGATCATCGAGACGCCGCGCCGGCGGGCGTGTCCCGGCGCAACGCGTGCTCGGCCGTTTCCGGCATCATCAGGGCGAAAAACACCACGCCCGTCAGCGCGACCACCGCCAGGGCGAGGAAGGCGACGTCGTAGGAAAAGAGCTGCACGATCTCCTCGGCGGCGAGATTGGACAGCGAGGCCCCCACCCCCACCAGCGTCGCCAGCGCCCCCTGCGCGGTGTTGAAACGGCCGGTCCCCTTGGTCACGTCGGCGACGATCAGGAGGAAAAGCACCGCGAAGATGCCGTTGGCCACCCCGTCGAGCGCCTGGATCGCGATGAGAAGGGTGGAGCTGTCCGTGAGGGTGTAGAGCACCGCGCGGATCGGCAGGATCGCGAAAGCGGCCAGAAACAGCGGCTTGCGGCCCCAGATGTCGGCCGTTCGCCCGCACAGGAGCGCCATCAGGATCATCACGAACTGGGCGGCGATGATGCAGGCCGAGGTGAAGGCGATCCCCATCCCGGTGCCCTCCCCGTCCGAGACCTTCTGGCTGACCAGCGGCAGCATCGCCGCGTTGGCGAAGTGGAACAGCAGGATCGAGATGGCGAAGATCACCAGCCGGCGGTCGCCGAGCACGGTGGCGAGCGCACTCGCCTTTTCGGCGTTGGCCGCATCGTGGGCGACACCGCCGCGGGCGGCCGCGTGGTCGATGTCCGACGGGCGGATCGACAGCACGCACACGATCATGCCGATGGCCATCAGCGAAATGAGGAAAAAGACGCCGTTGACGAAATCGAACGCCAGCGCCAGCCCGGCCGCGATCGCCGCCGCGACGACGTTGCCGGCATGGTTCCACGCCTGGTTGGCGCCGGTCTGACGCGTGAACATCTCGCGCCCCACGACACCCAGCGTCAGCGCGGCGATCAGCGGCCCCAAAAAGGCGAGCGCCGCACCCATGGTGCCCTGTGCGGCAAAAATCGCGGTGGTGTTGTCGGTGACGACGATGGTCAGCGCCGCGACCCCCACGGCGCCCACGCACAGCACCATGAGTGCGCGCTTGGCATCGATGGAATCGATGATCGCGCCGGCGGGCGTCTGCATCAACACGGTTACGATGGAGCCCAGGGCCAGCGCGATGCCGATGTTCTGCGGCTCCCAATGGAGCTGGGCCAGCAAATATATTGCCAGATAAGGACCAAAGCCCGCGGTCACGTCACCAGCGAAGAAATTCAGTCCCAGGAGGGGCCGGTTGAGCCTTTTCTTCATTGAATTTTTTTGCCTGCTCGAACGATATTCGTCACACCTATCGGCACTTGGGGTGTGTGTCGACGGAATCGGAAACGAAATTCTCGCGCCGACCTTCCGCGAACTGGCGGCTCTGCTCGAATAGGCAGTCTCTGCCCAACGATGCGGCACTGCCGGTCTTGATTTCGTCTCAAGCACCAGCCACCGTCTGCCAATCACGGTGGCCAAGGACCCTATGAGCAAATTTTTCGACGAAATGGGGGGTGTCGACGGCGAAGTTCGCGCCGGGTACAGCCAGATCCGTTCCTGGCTCGACCAATCGACGCCGGAGCAGCTCCGCGCCCGTTCGCGCGAGGCGGAGATCCTGTTTCGCCGCATCGGCATTACCTTTGCCGTCTATGGGGACAGCGCCGGCGAAGAACGCATCATCCCGTTCGACATCGTGCCGCGCATCCTGTCGAGCACCGAGTGGCAGACGCTGTCCAAGGGGCTGGAGCAGCGCGTCAGGGCGCTCAACATGTTCCTGGGCGACATCTACGGCCCCGGCGAGATTTTGAAGGCCGGCCTCATCCCCGAGGGGCTGATCTACCGCAACACCTATTTCCGGCCCGAGATGGTGGGCGTCAAAGTTCCGCACGGCATCTACGTGCCCGTGTGCGGCATCGACATCGTGCGCGTCGACGCGGATACCTTCTACGTCCTGGAGGACAATTTGCGCACGCCCTCCGGCGTTTCCTACATGCTGGAGAACCGGGAAATCTCGATGCGGCTCTTCCCGGAGCTGTTCAACGAGCATCGGGTGCGTCCGGTCGAACAATACCCCAACGAGCTGTTGTCGACGTTGCAATCGCTGGCGCCGGCCAGCGCGCCGCGCGATCCCACCGTCGTCATCCTCACGCCGGGTCCGCTCAACAGCGCCTACTACGAGCATTCGTTCCTGGCCGACCGGCTGGGCGTAGAGCTGGTGGAAGGGCGCGACATGTTCGTGGACCAGAACCGCGTCTACATGCGCACCACCGAGGGGCCGCGCCAGGTCGATGTCATCTACCGCCGCGTCGACGACGACTATCTCGATCCGCTCGCCTTCCGCCCCGATTCGGTGCTCGGGGTGCCCGGCCTCATCGCCGCCTACCGCTCCGGCAACGTCGCCGTCGCCAACGCGATGGGCACCGGTGTGGCGGACGACAAGGCCGTCTACACCTACGTGCCGGAGATCGTGCGCTTCTACCTCGGCGAGGAGCCGATCCTGAAGAACGTGCCCACCTATCGCTGCCGCGAGCCCGATTCGCTCAAATACGTGCTCGAGAACCTGTCGGAGCTCGTGGTCAAGATGGTGTCCGGCTCGGGCGGCTACGGAATGCTGGTTGGTCCGCGCGCCACGGCCGCCGAGCTGGAGGACTTCCGCAACAAGCTCGCCGCCGAGCCGGACGAGTTCATCGCGCAGCCGACCTTGGCGCTGTCCACCTGCCCCACCTTCGTCGGCGAGGGCATCGCGCCGCGCCACGTCGACCTGCGCCCCTTCGTCCTGTCGGGATCCAACGGCATCCGCACGGTGCCGGGCGGGCTCACCCGCGTCGCGCTCAAGGAGGGCTCGCTGGTGGTGAATTCGAGCCAGGGCGGCGGCACCAAGGACACCTGGGTGCTCGACCAGTGATCGCATTTTTTGCCCTGGAGTCCCGCTGATGCTGCTGTCGCGCGTCGCCGCCGACCTTTTCTGGCTCGCCCGCTATGCCGAACGGGCTGAAAACACCGCGCGCATCCTGGATGTCGCCACGCGTCTGTCGGCGCTGCCGTCCACCTATGGCGGCCAGACCAACGAGTGGGAATCGGCTGTGCTCGCCACCGGCTCGGGCGATGTCTTCATGGAGCGCTACGGCGAACCGACACGGCGCAACGTGATCGAATGGCTCGCCTTCAGCCCGGAAAACCCGTCCTCGATCCGTTCCTGCTTCGACGTCGGCCGCCGCTCCGCCCGCGCCGTGCGCACGGCGCTGACGCGCGACATGTGGGAGGCGATCAACGGGGCGTGGCTCGAAATGCGCCGCTTCTCCATCGAATCGATGAGCCCCCGCCAGCTTGCCGAGTTTCTGGCCTTCGTCATCGAAGCCTCGCTGCGTTTCGATGGTTCGGCCTACCGCACCATGCTGCGCACCGACGCGCATGCCTTCTTCCGCCTCGGCACCTTCATCGAGCGCGCCGACGCCACGGCCCGCATCCTCGACGTGAAATACCACGTGCTCCTGCCCGAGGGCGACGCGGTGGGCGGCGGCCTCGACTACTTCCAGTGGTCCTCGATCCTGCGCGGCGCCTCCGCGCTCACCGCCTACCAGTGGGTGTTCCGCGAGGCGTTGCGGCCCTGGCGCGTGGCCGAGCTCCTGATCCTGCGGCCGGAGCTGCCGCGCTCGATCGCGAGTTGCACCGACAACACCAGCCGCTTCCTCGACCAGCTGGCCGGCGACTATGGCCGCCACGGCCCGTCCCAGCGGATGGCGCGGGCGATGCACGCACGTCTCGCCAACACCACGGTCGACGCCATCTACCACGAGGGGCTGCACGAGTTTCTCACCCGCGCCATTGCCGAGAACAACGCCCTCGGCGGCGCGATCGAAGCGCAATATCTGCGCTAAAGCCTTTCGTTTCCTCACGGAAACCCCGGGCTCGCATCGTCGGTGGAGCAGGCGGTTCGGCTCGCGGCGGCATGGGTCGAGATTGCCGCACGCGCACCGGCCCGCGGCGATGGGCGGCGAGGCGTTCGGCGTGGTATGCTGCCGGCCCGCCACCGGGTGCGCATTTCCACAGTCTCGCCCGGAATTGGCCGCGACAGTGGCCGTGAATCGCAATAGCTTCGTCCCCGCGGCGCCCAATCTCGCCGAGGAGTTGTAACGATGCGCCTGACGATCCAGCACGAGACGCGCTACCGTTATCGTCACACGCCGGTCTCGGTGATCGAGCTGTTGCGCCTCACTCCCTGCAACACCGACACGCAATCCGTGCGGGACTGGCGCATCATGGTCAGCGCCGACGTGCCGCTGCGCCGCTTCGAGGACGCGTTCGGCAACATCAATCACACCTTCACCACCCCCGTGAGCGAGGGCGAGCTCGTCATCTCCGCCACCGGCATGGTGGAGACGACAGGCACGTCCGGCGTGATCTCGGGCGGGCCGGAGCGCCTGCCGGTGGGCGTCTATCTGCGCGAGACCGACCTCACCCAGGCGACCCCCGAACTGGAGGATCTGGCCCGCGAAGCGCGGTCCGCCTCGGACGGCAGCGATCTCGATTTCGCGCACACCCTCAACTCGCTGATCCACGAGCGCATCGCCTTTGATTCCAGCGCCACCCACACGGCGACCGAGGCCAGCGAGGCGCTCGCCGCCGGCCGCGGCGTATGCCAGGACCTGTCCCACATCCTGCTGGCCAGCGCGCGGGCCGGGGGGCTGCCCGCCCGCTATGTCTCCGGCTACCAGTTCGGCGACGAGCGCGCACGCGACGAACACGCCAGCCACGCCTGGGTCGAGCTCCATATCGAGAACCTCGGCTGGGTGGCGTTCGACCCCACCGCCGGCGCCAGCACCAACGAGAGCTACATTCGCGTGGCCATCGGGCTCGACTATCTGAGCGCCGGCCCGATGCGGGGCGCCAACTATGGCGGCGACGGCGAAGAGCTTGAAGTCAGCGTCATCATGGATGATGGAACGCCTCGCCATCAAAGTCAGTCGCAGGGCCCCGGCGGCCAATCGCAAACGCAACAATGAGGGCGGCGCGATGAGCGGCTGGAATGCGTTTCAGATGCTGCCGACATCCCGCTCGGGATCGACTAGCCAACCCACTGGATCTCAAATGACCTACTGCGTCGGACTCCTGCTCGAAGACGGGCTCGTGATGGTCGCCGACACGCGCACCAACGCCGGCGTCGACAACATCGCCACCTTCCGCAAGCTGCAAATCTTCGAGGTGCCGGGCGAGCGGGTCATCGCCGTCGCCACCGCCGGCAACCTTGCCGTGACCCAGGCCGTCGTCAGCCACCTGGTGGAGGGGCTGCCCGGCCCGGACGGCGAGCTTCTCACCGTCTACAACGTGCCGTCGATGTTCGAGATGGCGCAATTCGTCGGCCGCGCCGTGCGCACCGTGCGCGAGCGCGACGCGGAGGCGCTGGAAAAGGACGGCGGGGTGTTCGACTGCTCGCTGCTGCTCGGCGGCCAGATCGGCGACCGGCGGCTGCGCCTGTTCATGATCTACCGCGCCGGCAACTTCCTGGAGACGACGCAGGAAACCCCCTACGCCCAGATCGGCGAGCACAAGTACGGCAAGCCCATCCTCGACCGCTCGGTCACCTTCGGCACCAATCTGGACGAGGCGCTCAAGATCGCGCTGATCTCGATGGATTCCACCATGCGCTCCAACCTGGCCGTGGGCCTGCCGGTCGACGTGATGATCCTGCCGCGCAACCGGCTGAAGACGCGCGTCAACGTGCGCATCACCGAAGACGACCCCTATTTCGGCGCCGTGCGCGCCCGCTGGTCCACCGCCCTGCGCGAGGCGCACCAGTCGATCCCCAACCCGCCCTACGGAGCGGAGGCCGACGCGGCGAACGCCACGACCGCACCGTAAAAGCGGCTTTCTCGCAACCCGCCGACGAGGCCTGCTGCTAGCTCCACGCAAGCTTCAACTGTCACCAATTCACTTGCCGTGAAATCGAGCGGAACGGGCCCTGCCAAAGGGTCCCCCACATCGATGGATTGCGCCACGGAACCCTCGCCATGCGGCGAAGGCACCGGTGTGTCGGCGCAGTTGAGTGTATGCTGGTGAGTAGATGTGATGTCAGTGCTGCTGGAATTCTCGTCGTGGTCCGTGGTTGTCGTGGTGGTGTGCGCGCTGGCCATGGGGGTGGTGTTCGACAGGATCGACCTCGGCCGGAAGCAGCGCCTGGCGCTGGGGGCCGTAGCCGGCATATTCGGCATCGTCGCCTTCGCATCGATGGAGGCGGCCGGTGCGCCGATGGCCGCCAGCGGCGTCGCGCTGGTGCTGATGACAGGGCTCTTCGCCGGATCGCTCGCGACGCTGGTCGCCATCGCGCCGCCGTTCGCGCTGAGCGTCGAGCTGGGCGGCGCCGGGGTCTTGGGCATCGGGGCCTTGGGCGCCTGCCTCAGCCTCGTAGCGGCCGCGGTCCTCGGCTCCGGCATCCGTGTCCTGCTGCGCCGCCACCAGCGGGCGATCAACCGGCGCACGGTGGCGGCAATCTCGTTGGGCGCCTCGTTCGTTCTCGCCGTTCCGCTCGCGATGGACAGCGGGCCCTTGATGCCGGCCTATCCGGCCCTGTTGGCTTGCCTCGCCCTCACCAGCGCACTCTTCGGGCTCTTGATAATCAGCGAGCAGGCGCGGGCCGGCGCCGGGCGCGAGGAACGCCAACAGGCGTCACTCCTCAAGGAGACGCGCCAGGTGAGCGCGGAGATGCTCGAAACCCAGCTGCGCCACCACTGGCAGCTGCACGGTCGCTACGGCGTCCAGTTCGGCTTCATGATCGCCGCCGTCGACGATGGGCCCGCCCTGCGGCGCGCCCTGTCGCCGGCCCAGTGGCAGGAGTTGCGGATCCAGATCGCGCGCCTCGTCCGCGAGGCGGTGCGCGAAGGCGACATCTGCGGACCGCTCAATGCGGCCCGCACCGGCATCCTCCTGCCTTATATCGGCCCCTCCGCCATGGAGCGCGTCGCCTCCCGGATCCGCGACGCCATCGCCAATGCCGAGTTCAGCTACGACTTGCCGATCAGCCTGTCCGTCGGCATGGCCCACGTCGACGAGGTCAACGGCCCTGGCGACCTGCGCGTGATCGCCGAGAATGCCTTGCTGGTCGCCCGCGTCGCCACGCCACGCGGCGCAATCGGCCCGCGTCACCCGTCCGCAGACGGTCCGGCGCCGCTGATCCGCTCGTTCCCCGGCGTCCTGCTGTCACCGGCCTCGCACGTGCGGGACAGCTCGGACGATTGCCGTCCAACGGAGCAACAAAACAACGTTATCGACCGGCACGCCGCCTGACGGCAAACACCTCCCCCGGTCGAGAACGGTGGGAAAGACCGGCGTCCGGACGACCAATCTATCCTCGCTTGCATGTTCTATTAACTTTTCCCGTTAAGGTCGCGCATCCGTATGCAACGAACGGGAGCGCCTCCTTCGTGCCCAATCCATCAGTGGAGATCATCGCCGACACCGTCAGCGGTTGCGGCGAAAGCCCGTTCTGGGACCGGCTGCGCGAGCGCTTGGTGTGGGTGGACATCAATGGCCGTGCGATCTGCAACCTGCAGCCATCGACGGGCGCGGTGGAGCGGAGGGCGACCAGCGACTTCCCCACCGCAATCGCGCTGCGCCAGGATCGCTGCGATGCCGTCGTCAGCTTCGCGAACGGCGTTTCCCTGTTCGATCTGGAGACCGGCGCCGCCACCCCCTTGGCGATGCCGGACCCAACGCCCGGCAACCGGCTCAACGAGGCCAAATGCGATGCGCGCGGGCGCTTGTGGGTCGGCTCGATGCAGACGAACCTCAACCCCGACGGCACCATGCGTCCGATGGATCGCGCGTCCGGCGCGCTGTTTCGCGTCGACGCGGACGGCACGGTGACCCAGCACAGCCCGTTCGAGATCGGCATCTCCAACACCATGGCCTGGACCAGCGACGGTGCCACGTTCTACTTCGGCGACACCGAGCGCAACGTCATCTACGCCTACGATTTCAACGCGGAGGCCGGCACCGTGGCCAACCGGCGCCCCTTTTTCGAGGGCTACGGCTACGGCGCTCCGGACGGTTCCTGCATCGACGACGCCGGATGTCTCTGGAACGCCCGCTACGGGGGCGGGCGCATCGTCCGCATCACCCCGGAAGGCAAAGTCGACCGGGAGATGAAACTGCCGGTCACCAATCCGACCTGCTGTGCCTTTGGCGGCGCGGACCTCACCACCTTGTTCGTCACCTCGGCGCGCGGCTCGCTGGGCGCCGCCGCGCTGGTCGACAACCCGGCCGAAGGCAGTCTGCTCGCCATCGAGGGCTTGGGGCGCGGATTGCCCGGCGCCCGCTTCGCCGGCTGATCGGGCCGAGGCTCAGCTCGATCCGGCGGCGGAAAGCGTGCGCACCAGGTAGGTGCGGATCGCTTCGCGCGCCGCGTCGGCATCCTTTGCCTTGAGCGCGTCGACGATCTCGGCGTTCTCGCGGAAGGCGGCCTCGCGTACCGCCGAAAGCGGGCGGCGATGGCCGCCGGACCGGCCCCAGCCCGCGCGCCGCCGCGAGGCGAGGATCTGCTCGAAGATCGAGACGATGAAGCGGTTCTGCGAGGCGTGCGCGATCGCCAGGTGCAGGCCGTACTTGGCTTCCTTGAAGTCGACCCAGGTGTCGGCGGCGCGCATGTCGCCGAGGCTGGCCTCCATCGCCGCGATATCGGCCGGCGTCACCCGCTCCACCACGAGGTCCGGCAGGCTGGGCTCGAACAGAAGGCGCGCCTCCAACAGTTCGGCCAGCGTGTATTCCTCGTCCGGCGCACGCCCCGCAACATCGTCCGCGACGAACGTGCCGCGCCCGACGTGGCGCACGATGAGCCCCTCCTCGGCCAGGCGGCCCATGGTCCGGCGCACGGTGTTGCGCGCGGCGCTGAACTGCACGGCCAGCTCGCGCTCGGTGGGCAGGCGGCTGCCGGCGGGGAAGGCGCCGTTGACGATCGCCGCCCGGACCTCGCCATAGATGGTGCTGCCATCGCGCGCGGCCTTGGCGCGGATTCCTTGGGATTGGGGGATCACGTCGAGCATCGCGCTATCCGAGGCCGGTCAATGGTGCAGCTTAAATGACGTTCGTTCGATCGGCCCAATATAGCACGCCCGCCCGCTCGGCAAATCGCAGACATGCCGCAGCCGGCTTCGGCAAGGCCGAAGAGGTGCCGGCGGGCGCCAAGGGTCCGCGCTTCGCGCGCCGAACGCCGGGCGGTCATCGCCAAGCCGCGAACAGCATTCGCGGGAAATAGTACATGCGATTTGGAACAGAAATACAGCTTCCCCGTTGCCTACACATAGGCGCGCCGCACAACATCGGATCGCGCTGCGGCACAAGCCCAAACTACGCAACGACAGGCGAAAGAGAGCACCATGTTGGAGCACTATACTCTTCACAAGGACAGCAAGACCCAGAAGTGGCGCCTGGAGCGGGAAGGCTCCGACAGGGCCAAGCGCACCTACGAGACCAAGAAGCAGGCGCTCGCCAGCCTGCGCAACGATGTCGGCCCGCGCGGCGGCTCGGTGCGCATCCGCAAGGTCGACAACTCGATCCAGGAAGAGCGCACCTATCCGCGCTCCAAGGACCCGGCCTCGAGCCCAGGCTGACCTTTCCGCTGCGGCCGCCGCACGCACCTCGCATGTTAACGATGGCGTGCGGCGCGCCGGAAAAACATACGCTTACGCAAGCCATAACCACGCCTACATGCTAACTCGAGACTCCGACAGAACGGAGTCTCGAAGATGGCACATCCCCCCGCTTCATTCCGGCGCCGCGCGATTTCCGCAATCCTCGCTGCCGCCATAGGGTTTTCGCCCGCAATCGCTCACGCGTGCACGGGCATCCGCATCGTGTCCAAGGACGACACGGTGGTTCGCGGCCGCACGATGGAATTTGGCGTAGACACGGATTCCAACGTCATTCTGGTGCCGCGCGGCACCGAGCGCACGGGTACCGCGCCGGACGGCGCCAAGGGCAAGACCTGGAAGGCCAAGTACGCCAGCCTCGGCATGAATGCGCTGGACATGCCGGTCATCGTCGACGGGTTGAACGAGAAGGGCCTCTCGGTCGGCATCTTCTACTTCCCCGGCTATGCCGATTTCCAACCCTACGAGGCGAGCGACGCGGACAACACCGTCGCGCCCTGGGAAGTGGGCTCCTACATTCTCGACAATTTCGCCACCCTGGACGAGGTGCGCGCGGGGCTCGAAGAAATCGTCGTGCCCAACGTCGAGCTGAGCCAATGGAAAATCGTTCTGCCGGTGCATTTCATCGTGATGGATGCGACCGGTGCGGCGCTGGTGATCGAGTACATCGACGGCGAACGCAAGATTTTCGATAATCCGCTTGGTGTGATCACCAACTCGCCGTCGTTCGACTGGCATCTCACCAATCTCAACAACTACGTCAATCTCGGGCTTGAGAACGTGCCGCCGAACCAGCTCGGCGACTACAAGGTGCCCGGCTTCGGCCAGGGCACGGGTCTGCTCGGCATGCCCGGCGACTTCACGCCGCCGTCGCGCTTCGTGCGCGCAGCGATCTACAGCTACGGCGTTTTGCAAAGCACCGACGCCGACGAGGCGGTGCTGGAGTCGTTCCACATTCTCAACAACTTCGATATTCCGCGCGGTGTCGCCCGCGACGGCAAGCCCGACGGTCACGGCAACATCGAGGCCGACTACACGCAGTGGACGTCGGCGTCCGACCTCACCAACCTGCGCTTCTATGTCCGCACCTACGACAACAGCGCGATCCGCTACGTCTACCTCCAGGATCAGGATCTCGACGCCAAGGAGATCAAGGTCTGGCCGGTTTCCGGTGGCGAGGACATGATCCCGCTCGCCCCCGGCAAATAGCACCGGGCTGGCGGGCCTGGCACAGGGCCCGCCGCCAGGTTGCTTCACCCATTCGGCATTAAACCGAACGTGTTTTGAGAATTGCGTTCGCACCGATAGACTGCACACCCGATGATCCGTGGCAGCCGCATAGTCTTGTCCATCGCCCGCCAGGCAGCGCGGGCCGAGCGACGTCGTGCGGCCGAGGAACGGCGCCAGCAGGAGCGGGAGCACCGCGCCGACAAGCAGTGGGCGATCGATGCCAAGCGGGCGGCGAAGCAACGCGCCAGGGCCAAGAAGGCCGCCTTTCTGGCCGCGCGGGAGATCGAGGCGATCGACCTGTCCGAGCGCCTCCTCGACCGCGAGCAGGAACTCGCGAACATCCTGAACGACACGTTGTCCATCGACGACACCATCGACTTCGATTCGCTGCGGGTCAGCGGCGAGGCGCCGGCGCTCGCCATTCCGGCCGCGTTGCAAGTCCCCGCCCCGCAGCCGACCGAAGCGGATTTCCTGGAAGGCGTCGCGCCGCTCGAAGGGCTCGCCCGCCTGTGGCCGGGCGCCAAGCAGCGCCGCTATGCGGACCTGCTCGATGCCCAGGCGCAGTATCTCGCCGCGCTCGATCTGTGGCACGAGGGCGAAGCCGAGCGCCAGCGCGAGATCGCGCGGCTGAACGCCGAGCACGCCGGCGCGGTCGCCGCCCTCGCCGCCAAGAAGACGCACCGCGACGGCGAGATCGACCAGTTCCGTGCCGGCGCTCCCGTCTGCGGCCAAAGCCGGACTATCTGCCGCCCGTTGTGTGCCTCTTCAATTTGATAACGCGTAATCGCATGCTTCCCCCCCTTTTCTACAACCACCATCCGATCCCGTCGCTGCGGGTCCGTATCCAAGCGCGTGCGGATTTCGCCAGCCCGCT
>JAUIJH010000109.1 GCA_030431335.1 Alphaproteobacteria bacterium | reverse complement strand
CCGTGCGCGACTCTGTGGCGCTCATGTGTGGCATCCCCACCCATGCACTGAAAGTGATTCCCACGGAAATTGGCGGTGGCTTCGGTGGCAAGACAACGCCCTACCTCGAGGCCATCGCACTGGTGCTTTCCAGACAGGCAGGACGCCCGGTACGCCACCAGGTCATGGCGCTTGCCCCGCACGTTCAGCCACCGCGCACAACGGTCGGGCAGGTGCCGAAAATCGCGGTCATGTAGGCGGCGACGCCGGCCACCGTCATCTGCACCAGGCTGACCATGTTGCCGTAGCCCGCCAGGAACATCAGCGACAGCGCGATGGTGCCCAGGATCATGGCGTAGCAGAAGATCTGGCGCAGCACGAAATCGCCCGAGACCACCGGCAGCAGCACCAGCACGATGGCGACGATCAGCACCGGCGGCGGAATGCGCGTGAGATCCCACCAGGGCCGCGCGCGGGTGCCCGCCGGGGCGTTGCGGTCGACCAGCGCCATCAGCGGCTCACCGCGACGAGGCCCTGGGGCCGGAAGGCGAGCACCACGACCATGATGAGGAAGGTCAGCACCACCGCGTAGGTGGGCGCGTAGACCGAGCCGAACTGCTCGGCGAGGCCGATGAGGAGCGCGCCGAGCGCCGCCCCCGGGATCGAGCCCATGCCGCCGACGATCACCACCACCAGCGAGGCGAGCAGGAAGCGCAGGTCCTCCCCCGGCGCGACCGACTGGAAGGTGCCGCCGATCACGCCCGCCACCCCCGCGAGCCCCGCCCCGAAGGCGAACACCAGCACGAACACGCGCTGGATGCGCACCCCGACCGCCGACAGCATGTCGCGATCGTCGACGCCGGCGCGCACCAGCATGCCGATGCGCGTGCGGTTGAGCACCAGCCACATGCCGATGCCGATGGCGATGGCCGCGACCAGGATGACGAGCCGCACGATGGGATAGGTGAGATAGATGTATTCGCCCGTGCGGCGCGAGATGCCGGTGATGAGCGGCAGCTCGATGGGGCCGGTCAGCGATTGGGGCGTGAGGATCTGGTAGAAATCGCCGCCCCAGATCCACAGCATCAGGTCCGCCAGCACGATGGAGATGCCGATGGTGACGAGGGTCTGCTTGAGGTCCTGCCCCTCCATGCGGCGGAACACGACGAGTTGCAGCGCGATGCCCAGCACCGCCACCACCAGGAAGGCGGCGACGAAGGAGAGGAGCCACCACCCTGTGGCGTTGGCCGTCTCGTAGCCGATGTAGCCGCCGAGCATGTAGAGCGAGCCGTGCGCGAGGTTCACGTTCTTCATCAGCCCGAAGATGAGCGTGAAGCCGGACGCGACGAGGAAATAGAGCGCGCCCAGCGTGATGCCGTTGAAGAGGGCGTTGAGGAAGATCTTCTTGCGGCCGATGAGGTCTTCCAGTCCCTCCGGCCACGGCGCGAAGATCGCCCAGAGCAGGATCGCGGCGGCAAGCACCCAGACCGCAGTCAGGATCGGGCGCCGCTGCGCGTACTGAACCATGTCCCCCGTCCCACCGATTGACGTGAGACGCGAGCCTAGCGAAGGCGGGTGGGGCGAGCATACCTCCAAGTCTTGGTTTTTGCCGGGACGCGCGGGGGCGGCGCGGGGCTTGCCGGTCCCGCCGCAACGGCACTATTTCTCCTGCGACGAAATGGCCGGCGCCGGGGCCGCCCGGCGCGGGCGCCGAAGGGGTGCGGATCGCCGCCCCTCCCCTTGCGCGCGATGAATCGCCGGGCGATACCGGCGCCATGGCCAAGATCCCCGCTGCCCTTGCCGCCGCGAACCCCGCCGGCGGAACGAACACGTTGCGCGGGGTCGCCTTCATGGTGGCCGCGACCATCATCTTTGCCGCGCAGGACGGGCTGTCGAAGGCGCTGGCGGAGAACCATTCGGCCGTCTTCGTGACCATGTGGCGCTACTGGGCGTTCGGCGCGGTGTGCCTCGTCCTGCTGTGGCGGACGGGCTTTCGTGCCGGGCTCGCCTCCGGCCAGCCGCGCCTGCAGATCGCCCGCGGCGTGCTCCTCGCGATCGAGATCTGCGTCGCCATCGCCGCGTTCGCGCTGCTCGGCCTCGCGCCCAGCCACGCCATCTTCGCGTTCATGCCGCTCCTGGTGGTGGCGCTGTCGGGCCCGGTGTTGGGGGAGAAGGTGGGCTGGCGGCGATGGGCGGCGGTCGGCGTGGGGCTGATCGGGATGCTGCTGATCATCCGGCCCGGCACGCGGGCGCTGACGCCGGAGCTCGGCGTCGCGATCCTCGCCATGGCCATGTTCTCCGCCTACCAGCTCACGACGCGCCGCGTCTCGCGCACCGACACGGCGATGACGAGCTTCTACTACACCGGCGTTTTCGGCGCTTTGACGATGACGCTGATCGGGCCGTGGTTCTGGACCTGGATGACGGCGTGGGAGGCGGTGATGATGGCCATCCTGTGCGTGACGGGCATGACCGGGCATTTCCTGCTGATCAAGGCGTTCGAAGCGGCGGAGGCTTCGGCGATCCAGCCTTTCACCTACCTGCAGACGGTGATCGCCTCGGCGATCGGCGTGGCGATCTTCGGCGAGATCGTGAGCCCCTGGACGATCGTGGGCGGCGCCATCGTCATCGGCGCCGGCCTCTTCGCCTTCTGGCGCGAGCGCGTGCGCGCGAAGGCGGCGCTCGCGGCGGAGGGCGGGGTTTAGCGCTTGGGGTGGGGCGCGACGGGTGGCTGGGGCGAAGTTGACGCTGAGCGGTCGTTGGTCCGAAAAAGAAGGGTGTCCGTCAACGGAGATCAGGAGCGACGCCCATGTGCCGGAACATCAAGTCGCTGTTCAACTTCGACCCGCCGGCGACCGACGTCGAGCTTCACGACGCCGCGCTGCAATTCGTGCGCAAGCTGGCCGGGACGACACGCCCGTCCAAGCGCAACGAGGCCGCCTTCGACAAGGCGGTGATGGCGATCACGCTCGCAGCGCGCGAGCTGATCGATTCGATGGAGACGTCCCAGCCGCCGAAGAACCGGGCCGAGGAGGCGGCGAAGGCGCGCCTGCGCGCCGCAGCACGCTACGGCTGAGCGGCTGTGGGCGGGGTGCGCGCTCGGCCTGGGCGTGACGGCCCTGCCGACGCGTGGAGCGTTTGGCCGCTTGTGACCCATGGCCGCCGTTCACTCGACGGTGAATGGACACGGAAAGCGGACATCGGTCGAGAGTGGCTCGTATCCTCCCAAAACTCGTCGAGCACAGCAGTTTCGAGAGCGCGAGTTTTGCGAGACGGATTCGACAAGGCTGCCTTCAACGGGGTGAGGCAACCCTGATACGCGCACCGACATGGGCGAAAACGTTCGTTTATGCATCAAACTCAGGTGGTCGTCTTAGGCTCATCTGTCAGTCTGATGAGTGGCTCAGATTGGCGATTTTTTCAGAAATGCATATACTATCAGGGGATATTCGCCAGAAAATACTTTCCATCCCTTGAGATAACTCGCCCGGATCGCACCAAATAGCGAAGCGCAAGAGTTACACTGTTCGGAAAGATGTAGAATATGATACTTTTTTTCTTAATTTTCTTACAAATCTCGGGAAGTTTGATTCCAGGGGATTGTTGCAATAACTCAATTAAAAGTAGTTCCGCCTCCGCCTCAGCGACTTCACCTACACGATCATAAATACTCTTTAAAAACGCTAAGGCCGCACCAAGAAGTGCCAAAAATATCGGTATTGCGATAATTGGTTGAATGACAGATCCACCAGGGAGCTCTTTTTCAGTTCGGAGACTATAAATAACGACCATAACCAACAGTAATACTGCAAACAAGAGCATAAAAAACTTCTGATTCGCCATAAATTTACAATTTCTGCATGACAGTAGGGGTATATTGATATTACAATAAGATAAATGCATCATTTATGCATTATATTCAAAATATGACCTATATTTGATTGTGGCGTCATCAAAATAATATGAATAAATTTCGATATCGAATAGAGGGATCTTGGAGAGAAAACAATTGCACGTTTCACTAGCATTTCCAGTCCCAACGTCCTGTGCTCTTATACCATGAAAAAAACTTTCGAAAACTTCGCGCTTGTAGGCTGCAAGCCGCTAGCTCCCTGACTGCTGCCATGACAGATCCTCCCAAAAACGGTCGTTTTCGCGAGGCCGAATGTCCGCTTCGAAGGATCCTGCCTCCCGCAGCCTGCGTCCGAAACTGGCACTCAGTCGACATCGAAAAGTTCGAAGTCCCGGCAGAAAGCCGCCGCGTCAGGCGGCGAGGACGGAGACGCGGCGGTAGTCGGTGGGGGCGATGCCGATGTTGTTGGAAAAGAAGCGGGTGAAGGAGGCCTGGCTCGCGAAGCCGAGGTCGAGGCCGATGGAGGTGACCGGGTCGCCCGACTGGGTCAGGCGGTCGATCGAACGCTCCAGGCGCAGCGTGTTGAGGTACATGTTGGGCGTCAGCCCGATGTTCTGGCGGAACAGCTTGTAGAAGTGCGGGCGCGACAGGCCGGCGTCGCGGGCGATGCGGTCGAGCACGCAATCGTCGGTGACGCGCTCGCTCATCAGGCGGATGGCGTTGCGGATGCGGAAATCGCGCACCCGCGGCGCCTGGCGGGCACTGGCGCGCGCCGCCTCCCAGGAGCGCTGGTAGCAGGCGCCGGTCAGCTCGTAGAGGTAGCCGGGGAAGCGCTCGCCGGTGTGGCCGTCCGCCATCATGTCGGACACGACGCGGCACAGCCGGCGCAAATTGTTGTCCAGCAGCAGGCTGGCGGCGCCGAAGCGCATCACCTCGCCGGTGGAGCGGGACATATCCTCGAACCAGCGTGGCGCGATATAAAGGGTGAGGAAGGTGGCACCGGCGCCCAAATCGCTGGGGCGGAACTCGTGCGGCTCCCACGGGCTGATGGCCACCGCGCACTCGCGGGTCACACTGTGGCGCACGCCGTTGACGAGGACGCTCGCCGGCTGGCCGTCGATCAAGAACACGAGATGCCCTTCGCGGTGGGCATGGGGCGCCAACGGCCGATTGAGGCGGTAGAGCGCCGCACGGCCGAACGCGCCATGGAACACGGCGAGCGCCGTACTCATAGCTTTTCCTCCCGACATGCGCCTTGTTTGCGACGCTATGGCGGGATTAGGGCACCCAAGCGGGCAAGTTGTAAAGGCGGCGCACGGGTTTAGCGCCGTTTGGGCTCACGCGCGTTCGCCCAACCGCGCCAGCTTTTTTGCCGGTCGCGTTCTTCCCGGTCGCTGGCCGATTCCGGCAAGCTCGAACACGCTTTAGCGGGTGGAGTAGGCGCAGGCGGGCACGCTCGCCTGGCGCCCGCGCACGGCGACGTCCGGCAGCGGCACGAAGGCGCGGTCCTTGATGCCGGCCGCGTCCAGCACGGCGCGCGAGGCGACGATGTCGACGCCGGCGTGCTTGGCCGTCTCCTCCAGGCGCGAGGCGGTGTTGACCACGTCGCCGACGACGGTGAATTCGAGCCGCTCCTCGTCGCCCACCGCGCCGACGAAGCTCTCGCCGATGTGGACGCCGATGCCCACGCGCACGGGCCTGCGCCCCGCCGCGACCAGGCTGTCGGACCACACGGCGACGCGGCGCACGATCTCGCGCGAGCAGTCGATGGCGCTGCGGGCGAGGCTGGCCGGCTCGGCCTTGCGCTGGGCGAAGACGACCATCGCGCCGTCGCCGACGAACTTGTCGATCAGCCCGCCCGCCTCGTCCACCGCCTCGCGCAGGAGGCGGCGATAGTCGGTGAGGAAGGCGCTGACGCGCTCGGGCGGCATGGTCTCGGCGCGGGCGGTGAAGTCGCGCAGGTCCACGAACATGACGACGACGGTGACGACGCGCCCGGCACGCAGCTCGGCGTTGTCGGTCTCCTCGATGAGGCGGGCGATCTGGCGCGGCATGTAGCTGGTGAGGAGCGCCCGCCGGCGCGACTGGTCGAGCGCCATGCGCAGGAGGCTGCGCGTGCGCACCACGGCCGCGGTCAGTACCAGCACGGCGAGCGCCAGCATCGCGAGGCGCATGATGTTGGGGGGCTCGCCGAAATTGGTATAGAGCGAGGCGGGAATGACGCCGTCCCGCCCCCGCCCCGGCACGAGGGCGACGAGGACGAGGCCGACCATCATGGCAAGCCCCGCGTAGGCCTCCACCCGCCAGGACAGGCGCAGCGCGTTGAACGACAGCACCAGCGGCACCAGCCACAGCGACGGCAGCACGGCGATGTAGCGGCCATCGACGGCGTAGTTGTCGAGCGCCAGAAACAGGCTGACCGCCACGAACAGGGCATCGGCCGTGACGAAGGCGTAGGCGTGCCAGCGCCGATGGCGCGAGCGCACGGTGAGCGCCAGCGCCACCAGGCCCAGCAGCGCGTAGGAGAGCATCGTGAGGCGCGCCAGGACGAGCTGGCTGGTGAGGTCCAGATGGTCGGGCACTTTCGCGTCGGCCACGACGAAGCGGTAGACCGCGAACAGCGCGACGGCCGTGCCGATACGCAACAGCGCGATCAGCCGCTCGGCGCGGCGCTCGGCCTCCAGGATGAGCGCGTCGAAATCCTGATCCACGCGCTTCGCCCTTCGCCCGCCGTCCGACCTAACGGCTAGAAAGTGTGCGCGAAACCGCGTCCTGCCATGCGGCAATGCGGCTCAGGCGGGTCGCCTCGTCCATTTTGGGCTCGAAGCGGCGGTCGCGCTGCCAGGCGGCGGCGAAGCCGGCCCGGTCGGGCCACACCCCGGCCGCGTGGCCGGCGAGCCAGGCCGCCCCGAGCGCCGTGGTCTCGGCGATCTTGGGCCGGTCGACCGGGGCGCCGAGGATGTCGGCGAGCCCCTGCATGGTGAAATCGGACGCGACCATGCCGCCATCGACGCGCAGCACGGTGTTGCCGGTGTCGTGCCAGTCCTTGTGCATGGCGTCGAGAAGGTCGTGGGTCTGGTAGGCGACGCTGTCGAGCGCGGCCTTGGCCAGCTCCTCCGGCCCGGTGGCGCGGGTGAGGCCGAAGATGGCGCCGCGCGAGTTGGCGTCCCAGTGCGGCGCGCCGAGGCCGACGAAGGCCGGCACCAGCACGACCTCCGAATGGGGGTCGGCGCGCTCGGCGAGCGGGCCGATCTCGGAGGCGTGCTTGATGAGGCGCATGCGGTCGCGCAGCCACTGGACGGCCGCGCCGGCGATGAAGATGGCGCCTTCCAGCGCGTACACCACCTCGCCGTCGAGCTTGTAGGCGATGGTGGTGAGGAGGCGGTTCCTGGAGGCGACGCGCTCGGTCCCGGTGTTGATCAGCGCGAAGCAGCCGGTGCCGTAGGTGGACTTGACCATGCCCGGCTCGAAGCAGGCGTTGCCGATGACGGCCGCCTGCTGGTCGCCCGCGACGCCGCGCACCGGGATGGCGGCGCCGAAGAGGGCCGGATCGGTGGTGCCGAAATCGTCCGCGTTGGACTTCACCTCCGCCAGCATCGCGCGCGGGACGCGGAAGAGGTCGAGCAGCTCCGCGTCCCACTCGCCGGTGTCGATGTTGTAGAGCAGCGTGCGCGAGGCGTTGGTGACGTCGGTGACGAAGCGCCCGGTGAGCCGCGCGACGAGGTAGCTGTCGACGGTGCCGAACACCACCTCCCCCGCCTCGGCGCGGGCGCGCAGCCCGTCCACGTTGTCGAGCAGCCAGGCCAGCTTGGTGCCGGAGAAGTAGGGGTCGAGCAGCAGCCCGGTCTTGCCGGTGATCATCGGCTCCAGCCCGTCGCTCACCAGCTTCTTGCACAGGTCCGCCGTGCGCCGGTCCTGCCAGACGATGGCGCGGTGCACCGGGCGCCCGCTCTCGCGCTCCCACACGCACACCGTCTCGCGCTGGTTGGTGATGCCGATGGCGGCAATCTCGCTCGCCTCCACCTTGGCGGCCGCGAGGGCGGCGCGCACCGTGGACAGCGTCGTGCGCCAGATCTCCTCCAGGTCGTGCTCCACCCAGCCCGAGCGGGGGAAATGCTGCGCGAACTCCTCCTGGCCCACCCCGATGATGCGCTGCGAGGCGTCGAACACGATGGCGCGGGTGGAGGTGGTGCCCTGGTCGATGGCGAGAACGGGGGCGGACATGGCATTCTTTCGGCGATTTCTTATTCGGCCAAGCTGGTGCAGGTTCGAGGCAGCTGTCAAACGCAAGTTGGAGCCGCGGCGCCCTCCCGCCAGTCGCCGCACAAAAGGACGGCAAGCCTCATGATCAAGCACATCGTCTTCGACATCGGGATGGTGCTTTTGCACTGGGATCCGGCAATCCCCTATCGCCGGCTGATCCCGGACGAGACGCGGCGCGAATGGTTCCTCGCCAACGTGTGCACGCCCGACTGGAACCGCGAGCAGGATCGCGGCCGCACCTGGGCGGAGGCCGAGGACGCGCTGATCGCGCAGCACCCGGACGAGGCGGACCTGATCCGCGCCTATCGCCGGCACTGGCCGGACATGCTGCCCCACATCGTGCCCGGCACGCCGCAGATCATGGAGGGGCTGATCGATGCGGGCTTCGACGTGACGCTGCTGACCAATTTCAGCCACGAGACCTTCCCCATCGCGCGCGAGCGCTTTCCGGTGCTGGACCGGGCGCGCGGGGTGACCGTGTCGGGCGAGATCGGGGTGTTGAAGCCGGACCGGGCGATCTACGACCACCACGCGCGCACCTTCGGCCTGGAGCCGGGCGCGACGCTGTTCTTCGACGACAGCCCCGCCAACGTGGAGGGCGCCATCGCGGCCGGCTGGCAGGCGCGCCACTTCACCGGCGCGCAGGCGATGCGGGCCGACCTGGCGGAAGCGGGCATCGCCCTGCCCTGACGCCGCCAGCCCCCGCGGGGCCTGTGTTCGCCCGGGCCGCGTTCGCCCGACCTGTGTTCACAACAAGTTGGCCGGACCTGGTCTGGTGCGAACCTCCACCCTTGTGCACGCTGCGCGTAGCGCGCAGCGCACGACAAGGGTGACGAGGAGACTTCCATGCAGGCGATCAATCCCAACGTCCGCCGGACGGCCAAGGACTTTCCGCAAGAGTTGCTCGATCTTTACGACTATTACGCGCACGGCCGGCTGACCAAGCGCGAGTTCCTCGACAAGGCGGCGAAATTCGCCGTGGGCGGGGTGACGGCGGCGCTGCTGCTCAAGCAGCTTTCGCCCAACTACGCGCTGGCGAGCCAGGTGGCCGTCACCACCCAGACGGTGACCTACAATTCGCCCAACGGCCACGGCGACATCAACGCCTATCTGGTGACGCCCACCGGCGTGGCGACCCCGATGCCCGCCGTCCTGGTGATCCACGAGAACCGCGGCCTCAACCCCTATATCGAGGACGTGGCGCGGCGGCTGGGCAAGGCCGGCTTCATGGCGCTGGCGCCGGATGGTTTGACGCCGCTGGGCGGCTATCCCGGCACCGACGAGGCGGGCCGCGAGATGCAGGGCCAGCTCGACACCACCAAGCTGATGAACGACTTCTTCGCCGGCTTCGAGTACCTCAACGGGCGCGACGACACCACCAAGGTGGGCGCGGTCGGCTTCTGCTACGGCGGCGGCGTGGTCAACGCCATCGCGGTGGCCTATCCGGAGCTTGCCGCGGGCGTGCCGTTCTACGGGCGCCAGCCGGATCCGGCGACGGTCTCGGAGATCGAGGCGGCGCTGCTGATCCAGTACGCGGCGCTGGACGAGCGCATCAACGCCGGCTGGCCCGCCTTCAAGGACGCGCTCGACGCGGCCGGCACCGACTACACGATGCACATGTACGAGGGCGTGAACCACGGCTTCCACAACGACACCACGCCCCGCTACGACGAGGAGGCGGCGACGCTGGCGCAGGAGCGCACCATCGCCTTCTTCAAGGAGCACCTGGGCTAGCCGCCCCGGCCAAGACCCGCCCCAAGCCCCTTCGGCCGGGCTTGGGTTTCTCCGGCCGGCGTCTGCCGTGCCGCCCCCCTGCCCCCGAGCGCGGCCCGAACCGCGGGACGGCGGGCGGGGCAATTGCGGCGCTCGTGCGGCATTCGGCGGCGGACACCCGCCGTCGGGGCACTGGTCGCGCGCCCGAGCGTCTGATATCTGAGGCAATCCGCCGCTTGGCGGCAGCCTTTCAATCGGATGCGCTCGGTATTGTGTCACGATGGCGCCGTTGTCCCTCGTCCTAGCCGCGATCTGCCTCGTGCTCGTCTTCATCGCGCTGGTGGAGGCGGCGGCTGCGCGCCTCGCGTTGCCCCAGTCGATCGTGCTCGCCGCGCTCGGCATCGTGCTCGGCTCCATCGCCACATTCGGCGAGGCCACGGTGCTCGCCCCGGTCGCCTCCCTCTTCAATGACCTGCCGCTGTCGGCCGAAACGCTGACGCTGCTCCTGTTGCCGCCGCTCCTGTTCGATGCCGCCCTGCAGATCGACACGCGGCGGATGCTGGACGACGCGGCGCCGGTGGTGCTGCTCGCGGTGGTGGCGGTGTGCGTGTCCACCTTCGCGGTCGGCTTCGTGCTCGCCCCGCTCGGCACGCAGCCGCTGATCGTGTGCCTGCTGCTCGGCGCCATCGTGTCCACCACCGACCCGCTGGCGGTGCTGTCGATCTTCCGCGAGGTGGGCGCGCCGGGGCGCCTGTCGCTGATCGTCGAGGGCGAGAGCCTGTTCAACGACGCGGCGGCCATCGCGCTGTTCACCATCATCCTGGGCGCGGCCTCGGCCGGCGCGGCGGTGACCTTCACCGACGGCGTGGTGGTGTTCTTCGTCGACGGGCTGGGCGGGCTGGTGGTGGGCGCGGGGCTCGGCATCGCGGCGGCGGGGGTGATGGCGCTCACCCGCCACCACCACGCCTCGCTGATGAGCGTCACCGTGGCGCTGCCCTACCTGTCGTACGTCCTGTGCGAGCAGCTGTTCCATATCTCCGGCGCGATGGCGGTGGTGGCGTGCGGGCTGGTCACCGCGAGCCGCGCCCGCTCGGGCCGCTCGCCCGGCTCGTGGAAGCATGTGCGCGAGATCTGGGAGCAGCTCTCGTTCTGGTCCAACTCGCTGATCTTCGTGCTCGCCGCCTTCCTGGTGCCGACGCTGCTCGCGGGCATCAGCATCGAGACGGGCATCGCGACGGTGCTCCTGATCATCGCCGCCTTTGCCGCGCGGGCGCTGGTGCTGTGGGGCTTCCTGCCGCTGATGCCGCGCGCCGCGCTGGCGACGACGCTGAGCCACCGCGCCCGGGTGCTGCTCTGGTGGGGCGGGCTGCGCGGCGCGCTGACGCTGCTTCTGGCGCTGTCGGTCACCGAATCGGGCGCCATCGACGAGGACGCCACCTCCTTCATCGCGGTGACGTCGACGGGGTTCGTGCTGTTCACCATCCTCGTCAACGGGCTGACCTTGCGGCCGTTGATGCGGATGCTGGGGCTGCAGGACCTGTCGCCGTTCGAGAAGGACCTCGGCAACGGCGCGCGGGCGCTGGCCGGCGAGGCGGCGCGCGATGCGGTGCGCGATGCGGCGCTGATCTACGGCATCGGCGAGACGACGGCCGCGAGCGCGCTGGAGGCCCATGCGGCCGCCCAGCGCGAGGGGTCCAACGTGCCGGTGGCCGCCAAGACGCGGCTCGGCCTGGCGCTGGTGGCGCTGGCGCAGGCGGAACGGTCGGCGCTGAACCGGCACGGCGAGACCTCCATCGTCAGCCCGCGCGTGGCCGCCCTCCTCAACCGCGAGGCGCAGCGCATGGGCGAGGCGGCGCGCGCCTCGGGGCGGCTCGGCTATCTGCGCGCGGCGGAGCGGGCGCTGGGGTTCGGCTGGGAGTTCCGCGCCGCGCTGGCGTTGCAGCGGCTGATCGGCACGCGCCGGCTACTGTCCTCGGCGCTGGCCTACCGCTTCGAGAAGCTGATGGTGCGGCGCATCGTGCTGCAGGAGCTGGCCCGCTTCACGGGCGAGCGCATCGAGCCGGTGCTGGGCGCGCGGGTGGCCGGCGTCTGCCGCCGTATCCTGCGGCGCCGCCAAAGCAAGCTCGACCGCGCCGTGGGAGCGCTGAGCCTGCAATATCCGCACTATGCGGCGGCGCTGGAGGAGCGTTTCCTGCGCCGCGTGGCGCTGGAGCGCGAGCAGCGCGAGTACCGGATGCTGCGCCAGGAGGGGCTGATCGGGGCGGAGCTGTCGACCGTGCTCGACCGCGAGCTGCGGCAGACCAACAAGGGCGTGGCGCGGGCGCTGCGGCTCGATCTCAGCGTCGACAAGCGGGCGCTGGTGGGCGCCGTCGCCCTGTTCGCCGACTTGCCGGACGCCTCGCAGGCGGCGATTGCGCGGCTGTTGCGCCCGCGCCTGGTGGTGCCGGGCGAGCGGATCATCCGCCGCGGCGACCGGGGCGACACGGTGTATTTCATCGCCTCGGGCGCGGTGGAGGTGGATACGGGGCGCGAGCGGATCGAGCTGGGGCGCGGGGCGGTGGTGGGCGAGCTGGCGGCCTTTTTCGGCGGCCGCCGCTCCGCCGACGTCACGATGCTGGGCTACGGCGAGCTCCTGGTGCTCGACGGGCGCGCCTTCCGCGCGCTGATGGCCGACAACGACAGCCTGCGCCGCGCGGTGGAGGCGCTGGCGGCCGAGCGCCAGGCGGCCACCAACCCTCCCGGCGGCGAGCGGCTCGACACGGCGGCGCAGGTCGCCGGCTGAGGCCGCGCGCGGGCCAGCCGCGGGGCGGCCTCGCGAGGCAGGGCCGGCGCGCCACGCCGCCGCATCCACGGTGTCGCGGGGGTGCTGGACAGGGCGCGCGAAGCTTTCTATAACGCCGCCTCCAGCGCCCTTCGGGACGCTGCCCAGGTAGCTCAGTTGGTAGAGCATGCGACTGAAAATCGCAGTGTCGGTGGTTCGAACCCGCCCCTGGGCACCATCCCTCCCTTGAGGGGGCGGATGCGCTGAGATCGCGGTTTCTTTGAGTTTGTAGGCCCGACTGCTACGCGCGGGTGCGCCACAGCATGCTCACGCGCTGTCGCGACGCCAATGGCGGGCAGGCCCGCTGCCTCGACAGCTGGCGCGCCCGATCGCGTACCGCATCAGATCGCCGAAGACGTCAGGGCGCGCGATCCGGCGCAGCGCTCGGGCCTCCGTTTGGGAGAGCGGCTCGGTGCATGACGGCATAGCGGCCTCCGGCGGCGATCAGCTCGGCATGCGTACCGCGTTCGATGACGTTGCCGCGTTCGATCATGACGACGCGGTCGGCGCGCTCGACTGCGGATGTCCGATGGGCCACCAACAGCACCGCCTTGTCCGCCGCAATGGCGTCGATGGCATCGAGGATGCCCTCCTCGCGCTCGGCGTCGAGGTGCGAGGTCGCCTCGTCCAAGATCAGAAGGGGCCGATCGCGCAGCACCGCACGGGCGATGGCGATGCGCTGGCGCTCGCCGCCGGAAAACCTCTTGCCGCGTTGTCCGACCATCGTGTCGAGCCCGGAAGGCAGCTGGCGCAGCAGATCGCCGAGCCCGGCCTTGTCCAAAGCATCGGCCAATCGGTCGTCCGACGCATCCGCCAGACCGTAGCGCAGATTGTCGCGCAGCGAGGCGTCGCGCAGATAGACGTCCTGGCTCACCAAGGAAACGAAACGCCAGATATCCTCTTCTGCCAGCACGCCGGTATCGAGGTTGCCCACCCTGACGCTCCCGCTCGAAGGACGGATCGAGCCACAGGCGAGGTTGATGATGGTCGACTTGCCCGATCCGGAATGTCCGGCGATCGCGACCGTCTCGCCGCGGCGGACCGAGAAGGAAATGTCGGTGAGAATTCCGGCGGGTTCGCCTCCTGCCTCGCCGTCGGAGGCTTCGTTCAGCCGCGTGAGAGAGATTCCGGCGAGGAAGCCGCTCATGCCCGAACTGGCGCTCGCGACGTCCGACAGGCTTTTGACCGACAGGGCGTTCCAGCCCGGATAGACGTAGCTCACCCGGTCGAAGACCAGCACCTCGCCCGTGGGGGTGAAGTCCGGCGACCGCGGCTGCGCCGCCACGGTCGCAAGTCCGGCATTGGACGACTGAAGGACCGCCTCGACGCGATCCAGTCCCATACCGGCACGGATCAGCGGATAGCGCTGACCGACCACTTCCCCCAAGGGCTGCCGCACGAGGCCGACGAAGAAGAGCGCCGAGACGATGCTCCCGACCGAAATCTGCCCGATCGACGCCAGCAAAACGCCGATACCGAGAAAAAGCACGGTGATCAGGTCGAAACAAAGTCGATAGATGACACTGATCAGCGCCCTCCAATTGTCCATGCGTGAAGCGAGACGGATGGACTGGTCCGCGATTTCGGCGAAGCGGCGCTCCTCTGCTTTCGTCGCTTGCGCCTGCCGGACGAGACTCACGGCATCGCCACTGGTGGTGCTCTCGATCTGCAAGGCGACGGCCGCATTGATCTCGTAAGCCTCTTTGATCGTCGCATTGATCTGCCGTTCGGCGAAGCGCACCCCCAAAAGGGCAAGCGGCACCAGCGCGAACGCGGCGAGGAACGAGAGGTTGATCATCGCCAGCGCAACCCCCACCGCCATCAGCCCAACCCAGCCGTGAATGGTGGCCAGCGGCACGCTGGTGAAGAGCGGGTCGATCAAGCGCATGTCATTGGTCAGGCGGCTGTTCAACACGCCGGGATTGATCGTGGCGTAACTGACCAACGGCATGCGCAGGAGCGCGCCATAGAGCCGGCGCGCAAGCTGCCAGGACATCCCATAGCCAACACGAGCGCCGAGGGTGTTGGCGAACACTTCGGCCAGCGCGGCGCCCATGGCGAGAGCCACGACCAGACCCAGCAGAGGCAGCAACGCAACGAGCCCGGCACCTTGCAAAGCCGCATCGATGCTGTGGCCCAAGATCAACGGGATGCCGACGGGCAAGGCGGCGGCCAATATCGTACACCCGATGACCGGGAGAACCCGAAGCCAATCGATCTCGAGCCCAAGCCGCCTCACTCGCCCGAACACCTTGGCGCCCCTCCCCGCCGCCTGCGACTGTTATCGGTACATGGCACCCGCGCGAGCTCAAGAATTTTCGGGAGGCAACGACCAGGCGAATACTTGCGGGTACCACGCCGGGAAGTTCAGGCCCCATGTCCCGATCAGGGTTCTTCGTTACCGACGGGCCCCCTGTAGGGCATGGCGCTTCTCCTCGGCGCTCATCGAGCCAATCCGTATCGAGCTTCGGCACGCGAGGGGTTTCTCGATCGGCGTCGTGAGGCTGCCAGCCGGAGCCATTCTCCATCCGGGCGGGTGGCGCGGAAACAGGTCGCACCGATCGGCTGTGTTACCTCCTCAGATCGGTGGTGCACGCTTCCAACGGCGGCGCTCGTGTGGCTCTGGAAGAGAACGGCGCATTCGACCTTTTCGATGTGCCCGATGCAGCTTCACCAAACGGTGCCTCGTTGTTGCCGTGTCACAGAGCAGTGCGAGTTTCGCGTCCGGACCGGGCGTGTCCGGCGGCCTTTGGGGCGCCGGACACCCGATCAGCAGCCGAGGAGCTTGCAGCCGACGGCGCCCGCCGCGACACCGGCGACGAAGGAACCGAACTCCTTGGCGCCGTTCGGGGCTGAATTGCGGCTGGACGAACGCCGCTTGTTGCTCGTCGTGCGCCGGGCACTCGCCGAGCGCGTCTTCTGGGCTGCACGACGGGCGCTGATCTGCCGCTGATGCTCGGCTTGCACCGCAGTGAAGGCGGGTTCGGACTCTTCGAGCAGTGCCAGGTATTGCCGCTCGGTCAGGTAGCCCGTCTCGGGCATGCCGCGCGTGCGCTGCCATGCGCCGATGGCTTTGCGAGAGTTCGGTCCGATCGAGCCGTCGATGCCTTTGGGCTCATGTTCGAGCGCACGCAGGCGAAGCTGCAACTCGATACGCTTGCCCCTGTCGAGGTTGAGCGCCGCGAAGGTTTCCTCGGTGCCATGCTGCCATTCGGGCTCGGACGTGGCAGCAGCATCATCCGCCACCAGGCTGGCGGTCTCTACAACGCCTTGCTGCTCGGCCTCCAGCTTGGCGACCATCGCCCTCGCCAACGGGCTGAAGTGCCCGTCCGGGTACTTCAACAGGTAGAGTTTATAGGCTTCGGCGTCATCGATGGTGACGACCTGATCCCAGAACGACTGCTCCGCTTCGGTGACGACCGGTGCGCTGCCGACGGCCCTCACGTCGATTCCAATGGGATCAGTGTTATCGCTCACGGGCGATACCGCCGTCTCGACCGGCGTGTGGTTCACGTCGACACTCGGCGCACGGGTGCCGCCGAGATAGACCTCACGGCCCAGCGAGGCGTTGTACCAGGGGCGCTGCTTGCCCTCCGTCTGCGTCGTGACGTCGTTGCGCACCCGCGTCAGCACGGAGTGGATGTTGACCCCCGGAGTGGCGAGGTGCCGTGCGAGGGCGGCGGTGTATGGCGAATTGGTCCCCTCCCCATCGAGGGCGACGGCGCCCGGATCGGTCGCATAGCCGATCAACAAACCGCCGGCGGTGCTGTCGTTGGTGGTCTGGACCGCCGCCAGGCCCGACGAAACGCCGGCCGAACGCGAGGCAGGCAGATACGACATGAAGCTACGGGCGAGGGGATTGTCGCGGCAGGCGTCGATGATCAGGATGCCGACACCGGGGTCGACCGGCAGCGCATCGAGGAGATCCGACATGTCGATGGTGCGCGTCTTGAGATGGGCCACCGATGTGAGTTCGGCATCCACCGGGATGAGGTAGTTCTTCCCGTCCACTTGCATGCCGTGGCCTGCATAATAGATCATCGCGAGGTCGGCCGTGTACGCCTTCTCGGTGAACCGGTCGATGAGACCGATCATGGTGATACGATCGGCATCGTGTGCCTCGATCACCTCGAACCCGATGCCGCGCAAGGTCGATGCGATCAGCTTGGCGTCGTTCGCGGGGTTCGGCAGAGCCACCGCCGCTTCATACTTGCCATTGCCGACAACCAGCGCCACGCGCTTTTCGGCCAACGACTGCGAGATGCCGGCGCCCATGACGAGCAGCGCGACAGCGAGGGTCGTCCATAGCCTTTTCAACATCGGAATTCTCCTCAGTTGGCCAACTTTTCGAGTATGGAATCGGCCGAAATGACGACAACGCGACGGTTCTCCGCGCCGTAGGGATTGGCGGCGTTGGCCGGCTGCATCTCGCCGTATCCGACCGCGGTCAGATGATGCACGCTGATCCCGTAGTCACGGATGAGATGGACAGCGACGGTCTGCGCCCGACGCTTCGACAGGTCCATATTGTAGGCCGCATCGCCGGATGCGTCGGTGTGGCCGGCGATCTGAAACAGGGTGACCCCAAGCTTGTCGTTGCCCAGTGCCTGGGCGAGCACGTTGACCGTTTGCCGGCCCTCCGGCGTGAGCGTGTCGGAATCGAACTCGAATCCGATCGTTAACATATACTCTTGCCGCGGCACATCGGGAGGCAAGGGCTCGTCGATACGAATACCGCGATCGAGCAATTCCTTTCGCATGTCTACTTTGCGAAAAGTCCGCGTCAACGGCTGTTTTGGCTTTAATGCCTCGACAATCTCCGACGCCTGTGGATCTTGCGCAATGCTCGTCGTCGAGCCGGCAACAACCAAGATCAGCACACCCACAAAGATCTTTGAAAAAATTTCTTTCATCTTAAGCTGCCGATCAATTTCTTACTTGTATGAATTTAAGGCAATACCTCGAAGGACGCAATGTCGATCTTTGCCACGAACTTAGGATCCGTTTCACTTTGCCATAGCAAAGCGTTTCGCAGCAAGTCGAAAATTGCCACGTCAGTGGCTATATTTTGCCCAGCCGTCGCCGCATCGGAGAAATAGCCTTCGAGCGCATGAATGGGGCGGTTCGAGCTGACCGCGATGATGGCTTCGGGGCCCGCCGGTGCACTTGCGGTGAAGCGTAGCCTTCCCTGGCGGCCGTCGCCGAATCTGCGAACCTCGCCCGGCGCGAGCCATCCGGCGACGTTGGCGGTGCCGCGCGGACGCAGGTCGACCACTCCGCCATCCGACACCAGATAGAAGACGTAGTTGTAAGAAAGATCGAGCGGCGATTCGAAGTCGAAGGCCAAAGACTGGTCGAACTCGATCCGCGGGCGGGTGATGTCCATCCGGATCTGTGGCCCGCCCCTCGCATCGAGCCAATCGCCGAGCGAGGCATAAGCGAGGCAGACCGGCCAGGGCCGTACATCGACGGTTCTGGTCGCCACCTCACCGAAGAGGCCGGCCAGGCTCGCTTTTTCCTTCGCCGTGCCGACCACCCCGGACAG
>JAUIJH010000108.1 GCA_030431335.1 Alphaproteobacteria bacterium | reverse complement strand
TTGGTATCGAAGTAGGTCTTCGTGCCGTCGACCGCGATCTCGCGCAGCAGGCCCGCTTCGGTGAACTGGTGCAAGGTGTTGTAAACCGTGGCCAACGAAACCGGCACGCGGGCGCCCACCGCCTCCTCGTGCAGACCTTCCGCCGAAATGTGACGGTGCCCGCGGGCGAACAGGAGATCGCCCAGTGCGACGCGCTGTCTTGTCGGACGCAAGCCGGAGGTTTTCAGCATGACACGCACGTCCCGGCCGACCGGGCGCGCATCCTTGGCGCCATCGGCTGTCTCGCGTGTGAAAAACACCGCCATGTCTTGCCCTTGCCTTCGAAGAATCCAATATCAGCACGGCCGTTTTATGGACCGTGCGCGTCTGATATAAACGGGCTCGTCCGTCAGATCAATGACGAACAGCCTCTAACTATCTTGTCTTGGGAGGCCAAAGGGCCATAAGGGTGCGGGTGGTGGTTCAGGTTAGCCTGTACGACCTTCCGAGAAACCCTAGCGACCCGTGTTGACTGAATGGCGACGATGAATTTCACCCAGCAATCCCGTTACGAGTACGAGGACTTGCTGGCATGCGCGCGTGGCGAGCTGTTCGGCCCCGGCAATGCGCAACTTCCGCTGCCCCCCATGCTGATGTTCGACCGGATTTCGAGCATCACCCAGGATGGCGGCCCGAACGGCAAGGGCCAGATCCGCGCCGAGCTTGCGGTGCGGGAGGATCTATGGTTCTTCGCGTGCCACTTCAAAGGCGATCCGGTGATGCCCGGCTGCCTGGGGCTCGACGCCATGTGGCAGATGCTCGGCTTCTTCCTAGGCTGGCTCGGCGCGCCGGGACGCGGTCGCGCACTGGCGGTCGGCGCGGTTAAATTTTCCGGAATGGTGATGCCGTCCGTGAAATTGGTCGAATACGGCATAGATCTAAAGCGCGTCGTCCGTTCCCGGCTGACCCTCGGCATCGCCGACGGCTGGTTGAAGGCGGACGGGGAAGAGATCTACAAGGCCGAGGATCTGAAGGTCGGCCTGTTCAAAGACGGCGCGCAAGCCTCATAGGAGGCCTCGCGCGGAGGAGCTTTTACATGAAACGGGTGGTAGTCACCGGCATGGGCATCGTTTCGCCGCTGGGCGGCGGGGCGCAGGAGGTGACCGCATCCCTCCATGAGGGCCGGTCGGGGATCGAGCGGGCGGACGCCTACGCCGCCCACGGCTTCCGTAGCCAGGTGCACGGCGCACCGCATCTCGACGCCTCCGAGGCGGTGGACCGGCGCGCGATGCGCTTCCACGGCGGCGGTACGGCGTGGAACCACGTCGCGATGGATCAGGCGATCCGCGACGCGGGGCTCGAGGCCTCGGAGGTCAGCAACGAACGCACCGGGCTCGTCATGGGGTCGGGCGGGCCATCGACCCGCGCCATCGTCGAGGCCGCGGACATTGCCCGCGAAAAGGGCCCGCGCCGCGTCGGCCCCTTCGCCGTGCCCAAGGCGATGAGCTCGACCGCGTCGGCAACGCTCGCCACGCACTTCAAGATCAAGGGCCTCAACTATTCGATGTCGGCGGCCTGCGCGACGACCAACATCTGCATCGGCCACGCCGCCGAGCAGATCAAGCTCGGCAAGCAGGACATCGTCTTCGCCGGCGGCTGCGAAGAGCTCGACTGGACGCTGTCGGTGCTGTTCGACGCGATGGGCGCCATGTCCTCGCGCTACAACGACGAGCCGACCCGCGCCTCCCGTCCGTTCGACGCCAACCGCGACGGCTTCGTCATCGCCGGCGGCGGCGGCGTGCTGGTGCTCGAGGAGCTGGAGCACGCCAAGGCGCGCGGGGCCCGCATCCTCGCCGAGATCGTCGGCTACGGGATGACCTCGGACGGCGTCGACATGGTGGCGCCGTCGGGCGAAGGCTCGGTGCGCTGCATCAAGATGGCGATGGCCGACGCCGGCGGCCGCCAGATCGACTACATCAACCCCCACGCCACCGCGACGCCCATCGGCGACTTGTCGGAGATGAAGGCGATCCAGGCGGTGTTCGGCGAGAAGATGCCGCCCATCTCGGCGACCAAGAGCCTGTCCGGCCACGCCCAGGGCGCCGCCGGCGTGCACGAGGCGATCTACTCCCTCCTGATGATGCAGGGCAGTTTCATCGCCGCCTCGGCCAACATCGACGAGATCGACCCCGCCTTCGCCAGCCACAACATCGTGCGCGAGCGGCAGGACGGCGTCGACATCAACACCGTGCTGTCCAACGGCTTCGGCTTCGGTGGCACCAATGCTTCGCTCATTCTGTCGCGTTACAATGGTTGAGTCTTCCGGAGCCGGCCTGATGACCGGCAAGCGTGGCATCGTCATGGGCGTTGCCAACAACCATTCCATCGCGTGGGGCATCGCGCGCCAGCTGCATGCAGAGGGCGCCGAGATCGGCCTCACCTTTCAAAACGAGCAGTTCGGGCGCCGCGTGCGCCCGCTGGCGGCGGAGATCGACGCGGCGTTCCTGGAGCACTGCGACGTGGAGGATCTCGACACCGTCGACAACCTGTTCGACGTCGCCGCCAAGCACTGGGGCGAGATGGACTTCCTGGTCCACGCGGTCGCCTTCTCCGACAAGAACGAGCTGAAGGGCCGCTACGCCGATACGACGCGCGACAACTTCACCCGCACGATGGTGATTTCGTGCTTCTCCTTCACCGAGGCCGCCAAGCGCGCCGCGCCGCTGATGCGTAACGGCGGCGCGATGCTGACGCTGACCTATGGCGGCTCGGTCAAGGTGATGCCGAACTACAATGTGATGGGCGTCGCCAAGGCCGCGCTGGAATCGTCCGTGCGTTATCTGGCCGCCGATTTCGGCTCCGCCGGCGTCCGCGTCAACGCCATCTCGGCGGGTCCGGTGCGCACCCTCGCCGGCGCGGGCGTCACCGACGCGCGGCTGATGTTCAACTACCAGCGCAAGCACTCCCCGCTGGAGCGCACCGTGACCATCGAGGAGATCGGCCGCACCGCCTCCTACCTCCTGTCGGACTATTCCAGCAGCGTCACCGGCGAGATCCACTACGTGGATTCGGGCTACAACATCATGTCGATGCCCAAGCTGGACGAGCTGCGCGCCGAGGAACGCCGCGAGATCATCGAGGAAAAGGTCGAGCACGAAGTTCCCGAGATCCTGACGGAAGGCTCCTGATGCCCGGCGCGCGCGGCAGGGCACGGCGGTGAATTTCGCCGGCTGGCCCGCCCGCCGCGCCACGCCGCACGTCAAGATCTGCGGCATCACCACCCCCGCCCTCGCCGCCGCCGCCGTCCAAGCCGGCGCCGACATGGTGGGCGTCGTCCATTTCCCGCCGAGCCCGCGCCATCTGGAATTCGCCGCCGCCCGCGCCGTCGCCGACGCGGCGCGCGATGCGATGGTGGTGGCCCTCACCGTCGATGCCGACGATGCGACGCTGGACGCCCTCGTCGCGGCCGTGCGCCCCGACGCGCTGCAGCTCCACGGGCGCGAGACCCCAGCCCGCGTCGCGAGCCTTGCCGCGCGCTACGGCCTGCCGGTCGCCAAGGCGATCGGCGTGGCGGCAGCGGACGACCTTGCCCGCATCGCCGCGTACGATGCGCTGCCGGTCCTCGACGCCAAGCCGCCGCGCGGCGCCGATCGGCCGGGCGGCCACGGCGCCCAGTTCGACTGGAGCCTCCTCGTTCCAATCGGGGCGGATGCCCACTACATGCTGTCCGGCGGCCTCGGCCCGGACAACGTCGCCGAGGCGGTGCGGGCGACCCGGCCCTACGCCGTCGACGTGTCGTCCAAGGTGGAGACGG
This sequence comes from Alphaproteobacteria bacterium, assembly GCA_030431335.1. Lineage (GTDB taxonomy): Bacteria > Pseudomonadota > Alphaproteobacteria > Rhizobiales > Amorphaceae > Acuticoccus. The sequence continues at coordinate 14,535 of JAUIJH010000108.1, read as the reverse complement.
ACGGGGTGAAGGATCCGGCCAAGATCGCCGCCTTCATCGCCGCGGCGAAAGGGGAATGCGATGGCGACCAGCGACGCACCGATCGAGATCTCGCACGTCACGCTGCGCGTCCGTGACCTCGAGGCGGTCTCCGACTTTTACCAGGGCGCGCTCGGGCTCGTGGAGCGGCAGCGCGACGCGGGCACCGTCCACCTCGGCACGGCGGACCAGACGCTTCTCGTCCTGAACCATGCGCCCGGCGCGGCGCCGCGCGGCCGGCGCGATGCGGGACTGTTCCACACCGCCTTCCTGCTGCCGAGCCGTGCCGACCTCGGCGCCTGGCTCACCCATGCCAACGCGCGCGGCATCGCGCTGGAGGGCGCCGCCGACCACGCCGTCAGCGAGGCGCTCTACCTGTCCGATCCCGAAGGCAACGGCATCGAGGTTTACCGCGACCGCCCGCGCGACGCGTGGCAGACCGAGGGCGATGCCATCCACCTCGACAACACGCGGCTCGACGTTCCCGGCCTTCTCGGCGAGGCGCGCGCACCCTGGACGGGCGCGCCGGCTGGCACCGTGGTCGGCCACGTCCACCTGTCGATCGGCGACATCGCCGCCGCCGAGGCATTCTGGCGCGATACCGTGGGGCTGACGCTGACGATGCGCTTCGACGGGGCCAGCTTCCTCGGCGCGGGCGGCTACCACCACCACGTCGGCGTCAACGTGTGGCGCGCGAAGGGCGCCGGGCCCATGCCCCGGGGTCTGGGCCTTGCCAGCGTCCACCTCGCGGCCGACGCGGCGGCCTTCGCGCGGATCGCGGCCGAGCAGCCCGCATCCGCCGAAGGCGAGCGGGTCCGCCTCGCCGACCCCTGGCAGATCCCGGTCGAGATCGTCCCGCAGACCGTCGCGGCACCCGCCTGAAGCCTATGGGCGGCGCCACACCGTGAGACTGACGGGCGCGTCCGGGTCGATCAGCTCGGCCGGCCCCGGCACCAGGCCCCCGGCGGCCAGAAGATCCGCCGCCGCCGCGCCTTGCTCGCAGGCCGAAAACAGCCCGCGACCGCCCGAAAGCCGCACGCCGTGCGCCCGCGCCAGGTGAAACTCGGCAAAGCCCGCCGGGCCGACGAGGTCGAACACCGCCTGCCCGCCCGGCACCGCCACCGTGCCGCCCTCCGGCAGCAGGCGGGCAAGCGCCTCGCCGAGCGGCATGTCGGCGGCGTTGAACCACCAGCCCTCGCCGTCCTCCACCAGCCCGCGCACGCGGTGGGACAGGATCAGCCGGCGCCGGCGCTTGGTGTTGGGCGCCGCCTCGTGGCTGGCGCGGCCCACGAGCGTCAGCGCCGCCGCGTCCAGCGCCGCCTGGAATTGCTTCCAGTCGGCCTCGTTGCGCAGGGCGTCGGGGAAGCGGCCGTCGGCGTCGGCGATGCGGTCGTCGTCGGAGACGATGGCGTGGGCGATCAGGGCATGGTGCATGGCGCGAACTTGGCCCGGAAACGGCGGCGATAAAAGCCGTGGCTTGACCGGATTTGCCGCTTCATGCTCTGTAGCCGCCGCGGAGTGCGGCGCCACGCGCAAGCGATGACGGCCGGCTGCCGATTGCCCACCTCCATCGTCATCGAGCAAGGATTGTCGTGAGCGAGCGCCCCAATTCCTACCGTAACGGTCCGGACGAGCGCGGCCGCTTCGGCATTTTCGGCGGCCGCTTCGTCGCCGAGACGCTGATGCCGCTGATCCTGTCCCTGGAAAAAGCCTACGACGCGGCGCGCGAGGACCCCGCGTTCGCCGCGCAGATCGCCACACTCGGCACGCATTATGTCGGCCGCCCCTCCCCGCTCTATTTCGCCGAGCGGCTGACCGACGAACTGGGCGGCGCGCGCGTCTACCTGAAGCGCGACGAGCTGAACCACACCGGCAGCCACAAGATCAACAATTGCGTCGGCCAGATCCTGCTCGCCCAGCGCATGGGCAAGACGCGCATCATCGCCGAGACCGGGGCGGGCCAGCATGGCGTCGCCACCGCCACCGTCTGCGCGCGCTTCGGGCTGCCCTGCGTCGTCTACATGGGCGCCAAGGACGTGGAGCGGCAGGCGCCCAACGTGTTCCGCATGAAGCTGCTCGGCGCCGAGGTGATCCCGGTGACGTCCGGCGCCGGCACCTTGAAGGACGCCATGAACGAGGCGCTGCGCGACTGGGTCGCCAACGTCGAGGACACCTACTACCTCATCGGCACGGCCGCCGGCCCGCACCCCTATCCGCGCATGGTGCGCGACTTTCAGGCCATCATCGGCACCGAGGCGCGCGCGCAGATCCAGGAGATGGCGGGACGGCTGCCCGACCTGGTGATCGCGGCGGTGGGCGGCGGGTCCAACGCCATCGGCCTGTTCCACCCGTTCCTGGACGATCCGGTCGACATCGTCGGCGTGGAAGCGGGCGGCGAGGGCCTCGCGGGCGACAAGCATTGTGCCTCGTTGACGGCCGGCGCGCCGGGCGTCTTGCACGGCAACCGCACCTATCTGCTGCAGGACGATGACGGCCAGATCCTGGAAGGGCACTCCATCTCCGCCGGGCTCGACTATCCGGGCATCGGCCCCGAGCACGCCTGGCTCAAGGAGATCGGCCGCGTCTCCTACGTGCCCATCGACGACAACGAGGCGCTCGACGCCTTCCAGCTCCTCGCCCGCACGGAAGGCATCCTGCCGGCGCTGGAGCCCGCCCACGCGCTCGCCCACGTCGCCAAGGTGGCGCCGGCCATGAGCCGTGACGAGATCATCGTGATGAACCTGTGCGGCCGTGGCGACAAGGACGTGCACACCGTCGCCGCCGCCCTCGAGGCCAAGACCGGCGTGACCCACTGATGAGCCGCATCAAGACCCGCTTCGACGCGCTCGCCGCCGAGGGCCGCGCCGCGCTCGTGACCTTCATCACCGCCGGCGATCCCGACCACGCGACTTCGGCCGCCGTGCTCGCCGCCCTGCCGGGGGCGGGTGCGGACATCATCGAGCTCGGCATGCCGTTCACGGACCCGATGGCGGACGGCCCGGCGATCCAGGCCGCCTCGCGCCGTGCCCTCCACGCCGGCGCCTCGGTGACGAAGACGCTGGAGCTGGTGCGCGATTTTCGCAAGGGCGACGATACGACCCCCATCGTGCTGATGGGCTACTACAATCCCATCTATCACCGCGGCGTCGATGTCTTCCTCAAGGAAGCCACCGAGGCCGGGGTGGACGGGCTCATCGTCGTGGACCTGCCGCCGGAGGAGGACGACGAACTGTGCCTGCCCGCGCGCGCGGCCGGGCTCGATTTCATCCGCCTCGCCACCCCCACCACCGACGAGGCGCGTCTGCCGGCGGTGCTCGCCAACACCTCCGGCTTCGTCTATTACGTGGCCATCGCCGGGGTGACGGGCACGCGCACCGCCGCCGTGGCGGACACCGCCCACGCCGTGCGCCGGCTGAAGGCGGCGAGCGATTTGCCCATCGCCATCGGCTTCGGCGTGCGCACGCCGGCACAAGCCGCCGATTTCGCTGCCGTCGGTGACGCGGTGGTGGTGGGATCGGCGATCGTCGACATTATCTCTGAAGGCACGCCCGATGTCGCGGGGCGGGTCGGCGCGTTTGTCGAAGCGCTCGCCGGTGGTGTCAGAGGCGCAAGCCGGGAGAATGCTGCGTGAACTGGATCAGCTCGGTCGTCAGGCCCAAGATCTCGTCGTTCTGGACCAAGCGGGACACGCCGAAGAACCTTTGGATCAAGTGCCCCGAAACGGGCGAGATGGTCTTCCATCGCGACCTGGAGCAGAACGGCTGGGTGGTGCCGGGCTCGGGCTTTCACATGCGCATGCCCGTGGTGGCGCGCCTGGAGAGCCTGTTCGACGCCGGCGCCTACGAGACCCTCGCCACGCCGCAGGTGGCGCAGGATCCGCTCAAATTCCGCGACGAGCGCCGCTACGTCGACCGGCTGAAGGACGCCCGCGCCAAGACCGGGCGCGAGGACGCGGTGACGCTCGCCAAGGGCACCATCGAGACGCTGCCGGTCACGGTCGCGATCCAGGATTTCGGCTTCATGGGCGGCTCGCTCGGCATGGCGGCGGGCGAGGCGATCATCGCCGGCGCCGAAACCGCGATCGCGACACGCTCGCCCTACGTGCTGTTCGCCGCGTCCGGCGGCGCGCGGATGCAGGAGGGCATCCTGTCCCTGATGCAGCTGCCGCGCACCACGGCGGCGCTGATCGCGTTGCGCGAGGCGGGGCTGCCCTACGTCGTCGTTCTCACCAATCCGACCACGGGCGGCGTCACGGCCTCGTACGCCATGCTGGGCGATATCCATATCGCCGAGCCTGGCGCGCTGATCGGCTTCGCCGGCCCGCGCGTGATCGAGCAGACCATCCGCGAGAAGCTGCCCGAGGGCTTCCAGCGCTCCGAATATCTGTACGACCACGGCATGGTGGACATGGTGGTCCACCGTCACGAGCTGCGGTCGACCCTGGCGCGCATCCTGCGCGTTCTGATGCACGAGGCGCCGCCGCGGCCCCAAGCCGCGCTGCCCGCCCCGCACGCGGCCTCCGCCGAAGCCGAAAAGGGCGAGGAGACCGCCGCGGCCGAGGGCGAGGCGGCACCGGCTGCGAGCTGACATGGACGCGGCCAGCCCCATTTTGGACCGCGTCGCGGCCCTCCATCCGAAGCGGATCGACCTCGCGCTCGATCGGCTGGAGCGCCTGCTGACCCGGCTCGACCACCCCGAGAAGCGGCTGCCGCCGACGATCCACGTCGCCGGCACCAACGGCAAGGGCAGCGTCGTGGCGATGCTGCGCGCCATGTCCGAGGCGGCGGGGCTGCAGACGCACACCTACATCTCGCCCCACCTCGTGCGCTTCAACGAGCGCATCCGCCTCGCCGGCGCCGGCGGCAGCGCCCTCGTCGACGACACGCGCCTCGCCGATGCGCTGCAGCGCGCGGAGATCGCCAACGACGGCGCCGAGATCACCTTCTTCGAGATCACCACCGCCGCCGCCTTCCTGCTGTTCTCCGAGACGCCGGCCGACCTTCTGGTGCTGGAGACGGGCCTCGGCGGCCGACTCGACGCCACCAACGTGGTGGAGCGGCCCCTCGCCTCGGTGATCACCACCATCGGCTTCGACCACATGGGCTTCCTGGGCCAGACGCTGGGCGAGATCGCGGCGGAGAAGGCCGGCATCATCAAGCGCGGCGTGCCGGTGATCAGCGCGCCGCAGAAAAACGAAGCCGCGGCCGTGATCGAGCGCCACGCGGCCAAGCGACGCGCGCCGCTGCACATGGGCGGCTCGGACTGGAACGTCGCGCCCGAGCAAGGCCGCTTGGTGTTCCAGGACAATGACGGGCTGATGGACCTGCCCCCGCCGCGCCTGGAAGGCCGGCACCAGTACATCAACGCCGGCGTCGCCATCGCCACCATGCGCGCGACGCGCCTGGTGACCGATCCGGTGGCGATCGAGGCCGGCATCGTCGGCGCGCAGTGGCCGGGCCGGATGCAGCGCATCACCAAGGGCCGCCTCCTGGACTACGCGCCGCGCGAGTCCGAAATCTGGCTCGACGGCGGCCACAACGCGGATGCCGGCGAGGTGATCGCCACCGCGATGGCCGACCTGGAAGAGCGCGTGTCGCGGCCGCTGTTCCTGATCGCCGGCATGCTGGCGACCAAGGATCCGGCCGCCTTCTTCCGCGCCTTCGGCGGCTTGGCGCGGCATGTCTTCACCGTCTCGGTGCCCGGCTCCACGGCGACGATCGAGCCCGGCGCGTTGGCCGACGTGGCCGAAAGCGCGGATCTGTCGGCCGAGCCCGTCGCCTCGGTCAAAACCGCGCTGCGCCTCCTGTCGGAGAACTGGCGCTTCGAGCCGCCGCCCCGGATCCTGATCTGCGGCTCGCTGTATCTGGTGGGCGACGTGCTCGCACAGAACGGGACACCACCGGACTAACGGCTGTGGTAGGCTGTCGTTTCGCCTGCCCACACCATCAGCGCACCGCCCAGCGCGGTTCACCGAACGAGGAGGCATGAGAATGGCGCTCGAGGTTGATGCCATGATCGATCGCAGACGGCTGTCACGGCGCGTCTCGCTGTGGCGTGCCATCGCGATCCTGACCGTGATCGGCGCGATCGTGGTAGCCGCTTTGACGCAGATCGATCTGGGACGGCAGCACATCGCCCGCCTCAATGTGGAGGGCACCATCCTGACCGACCGTCCGCTGCTGAAGCTGATCGAACAGCTCGGCGAGGACGACGACGTGGCGGGCGTGCTGGTCTCCATCAACTCTCCCGGCGGCACCTCGGTCGGCGGCGAGCTCCTGTACGACGCGCTGCGCAAGCTGGACGCCACGAAACCGGTGGTGGCCCACATCACCACGCTGGGCGCCTCGGCGGCCTACATGACGGCGCTCGCGAGCGACCACATCGTGGCGCAGCGCACCAGCCTCACCGGCTCTATCGGCGTGTTGATCCAGTTCGGGCAGATCAGCGCGTTGCTCGACCGGCTGGGCATCTCGGTGCAGAAGGTGGATTCGGGGCCCCTCAAGGCCGAGCCCAATCCGTTCGAGCCGACCGATCCCGCCGCGGTGGCCGCCCTGCAATCGCTGGTCGACGACACCTTCGCCTATTTCCTCGGCCTCGTCGTCGAGCGCCGCGACATGGAAGAGGCCAAGGCGCGCCGCCTGGCGGACGGGCGCATCTTCACCGGCGCCCAGGCGCTGGCGGACGGACTGATTGACGAGGTCGGCGGCGAGGATGCGGCCGTTGCCTGGCTCGTCCGCGAGCGCAAAGTGCCAGCCGATCTGCCACTGCGCACCTACAAGCCGAGCCGTGAAAGTGATTTCCCGTTCGCCACCGAAATCGCCGCCACGATGACGGACCGTGTTCTCGCTGCACTGGGGTTGGCAATTCCGCCTCAGTTTCCAATGGGTTCGGTTGACGGCCTATGGTCCATTTGGCACGCTTCCGGCGCGTCGAGCGGCAGGGCATTAAAAAAATGATTAAATCTGAAATGATCACGCGGGTGTTTTTGCGAAACCCGCACCTTTTGCAGCGTGAAGTGGAAGCAGTGGTAAACTGCGTCCTCGATGAAATCAGTGACGCGATGCGAGACGGCAATCGCGTGGAAATCCGCGGGTTTGGCGCGTTTTCCGTGCGCCATCGGAGCGCTCGCACCGGCCGCAACCCACGCACGGGCGAGTCGGTCGAGGTGGAGGAGAAGGCGGTGCCGTTTTTCCGCACCGGCAAGGAATTGCGGGACCGGATCAACACCACCCCCGTCACGCCCGCCGAGATGAAGCGCGCTACCGAGTAAGGTGGAACGCGCGCTCGCAGGGATCGGGCTGATCGTCCTTGCGGTGACGGTGGTCGTGCTGGCGGTCGCCAACCGCACGCCCGTCACCCTGACGGCCGATCCCTTTCGCGCCGATCCCGCCTATTCGGTCACGTTGCCGCTCTACGCCGTCATCTTTGCGGCGCTGGCGCTGGGCGTCGTCCTCGGCGGTGTCGCCCGCGCCCTCTCCCGCCGCAGCAAGCGCGCGCCGAAATAAGGCCTGGACGGCGAGGGGAACCCCTCGCCGCTGTGGAGGCGCGCGGCGCCGGTCAGATGTGGATCGCGCCGCTGCCCGCCGCGAGGGCCGCTTCCTTCACCGCCTCCGACAGGGTCGGGTGGGCGTGGCTGGTGCGGGCGATGTCCTCGGCCGCGGCACCGAATTCCATGCCGAGCACCGCTTCGCCGATCATCGTGCCGGCGTCCGGGCCGATGATGTGGACGCCGAGCACCCGGTCGGTCTTCTTGTCGGCGAGGATCTTCACGAAGCCGTCCGTGGTGCGGTTGACCTTGGCGCGGCCGTTGGCCGTGAAGGGGAACTTGCCGACCTTGTATTCCACGCCGTCCGCCTTCAGCGCCTCCTCGGTGCGGCCGACCGAGGCCACCTCGGGGTAGGTGTAGGTGACGTTGGGGATCGCCCCGTAGTTCACGTGGCCCGCCTGGCCAGCGATGATCTCGGCCGCCGCGACGCCCTCTTCCTCCGCCTTGTGGGCGAGCATCGGCCCATCCTTCACGTCGCCGATGGCGTAGACGCCTTCGACGTTGGTGCGGAAGTGGCCGTCCGTCTTGACGCGGCCCCTGTCGTCCACCGCCACGCCGGCGGCCTCGAGCCCGAGGCCCTCGGTGTAGGGTTTGCGGCCGATGGCGACCAGCACCACGTCGGCCTCCAGCGTCTCCGCCTCGCCGCCGTCGGCCGGCTCCACGGTCACCTTCAGCGTCTTGCCGGAGGTGTCGACGCCCGTCACCTTGGTCTTGGTGCGGATGATCATGCCCTGCTTCTTGAGGATGCGCTCGAACTGGCGGGAGACCTCGCGGTCCTCCGGCGGCAGGAGACGGTCGAGGAACTCCACCACCGTGATCTCCGCGCCGAGGCGGCGCCAGACGGAGCCGAGCTCGAGCCCGATCACGCCGCCGCCGACGATGATCATCTTCTTCGGCACCTCGGACAGGGTCAACGCGCCGGTGGAGGAGACGATACGCTTCTCGTCGATCTCGATGTTGGGCAGGCGCACGATGTCGGAGCCGGTGGCGATGATGATGTTCTTCGCCTCGATCTCGGTCGGCTCGCCCTTGTCCGGCGTGACCTTGACCTTGCCCTTGCCGGCCAGCGCGCCGACGCCGCGATAGCTGTCGACCTTGTTCTTCTTCAGGAGGTATTCGACGCCCTTGACGTTGCCGTCGACACCCTCGTCCTTGAAGGCGAGCATCGTCTTGAGGTCCAGGGTCGGCTTCACGCCGATGCCCATGTCGGCAAAGCCGTGGCCCGCCTCCTCGTAGAGCTCGGAGGCGTGCAGCAGCGCCTTGGACGGGATGCAGCCGATGTTGAGGCAGGTGCCGCCGAACGTCGGCCACTTCTCCACGATCGCGGTTTTCAGCCCGAGCTGCGCCGCACGGATCGCTGCGACGTAGCCGCCGGGTCCCGAGCCGATCACCACCACGTCATAGGCCGCCATGGGTGTCTCCTGTTCGCTATTGCCTGATGTTGAACTCGCGCGGGCGGCACCGGCCGTCAAGTCGGCGCAAGCGTTTGCGGTCGTTTGATACGTCGCAATGCGCCCGGACGGAATGTCCGGGCCGGTTGAAGCTCAGCCTCGCGGCAGCTCGCGGCGCGCTCAGAACAGGACGGCGCCGAACAGCGGCGCGCCGGTCATGAGGATGCCCGCGATGGCGACCGCGTAGACGATCGAGCGCACGTACGGCACGTGGAACACATAGGCCGGAAGGTAGAGGATGCGGGCGATCACATAGAGCTCGCTGCCGAGCACGGTGGTGTCGTTGCTCAAGCCCGCCGCCACCACGCCGATCGCCAGCGCGCTGAAGATCGGGAACGTTTCGGCCATGTTGCGGAAGGCGCGGTCGCAGCGCTGACCCTTCAGCGAGACGGTGCCGGGCGTGCTGTCGCGCGCGCCGCCGGCCCAGGCTGGCCCGAAGGTGGCCATGCGCACCCCTGCCGCCAGAAAGAGATGGATGAACAGGACGATGGCGGCGAGGGCCACCATTTGCAGCTCGACAGCAACCATAGCGACGCCTCCGGGCAGGGACATGGGACGGCCGTCCATCGACCGCGGGCCGACCTTGCCCGAGCCTGCCGGCCGCCGACAGCCCCAGGTGCGATCAATCCGCCGCGATCAATCCGCCGCGATCAGTTGGGGAACGGGCAGCGCAGCGTGTGCCTGACGCGCATGGCGCGCTCGTAGAGCTCGCGGTCGAGCCGGGTTGCGCGGTTGAGCGCCCTCTCGATCGCGGGGGTGATGGTCTCGCGCTCCACGGGCTCCATGGCGTCGCGCATGGAGAAGCTCTCGAAGGTGTTGGAACGGGGCGCCTTGTCGACCGGCTCGAAGCCGAACATGCGCGTCATCAGCGCCAGGTCTTCGTCCATCGTCTCGGTGAAGGCGACGAAGTTGAAGCGGACGAGGTTGGCCATCGCGGTGTCGATGGAAAAGCCGACGTCGCGCCCCACGAGGCCGCCCGCGTTGGTCACCAGAAGGTTGGCGATCAGGGTGCGCGTCATCGTGTTGCGGATGCTGCGCGTGATCGACGGATCCTCGCTTTGCAGGAAGCTCAGAAGGTCCATCTGGCGCGCGAGACGCGGGCCGGGCAGGTTGTTTTCCTCGACATAGGCTTCCTTGTGCGCACGCCAGAAGTAGTAGAGCGACAGCACCCGCGCATTCGGCTCACGCAGCACGGTGACGATGTTCTTCGGCCCGGGCACGCAGTCGACGCTGCTCTTGGAGTAGTGGCCGGAGAAGAAGCGCCAGGTGGCGAGTTGCTTCTGCGGCTGCCGCGACAGCGCATCGCTGATGTGCGGACAAACCTCCTTGGGCTTGAAGTTCGCCTTCAGGACCTCGCTGAGCGAGGTCCCGCCGCACTTGGGTATGTGCAGAAAGACCAGACGGGTGTCTGCTTCCACGTCGCTCGACCTCGGCGCGCTTAAAGATCGAGCAGCAGCCGCTGCGGATCTTCGAGCGCTTCCTTGACGCGCACAAGGAACGTCACCGCCCCCTTGCCGTCCACGATGCGGTGATCGTAGCTGAGCGCGAGGTACATCATCGGCCGGATCTTCACCTCGCCGCCGATGGCGACGGGGCGCTGCTCGATCCGGTGCATGCCGAGGATGCCCGATTGCGGCGCGTTGAGGATCGGCATCGACATCAGCGAGCCGTAGATGCCGCCGTTGGTGATGGTGAACGTGCCGCCCTGCATCTCGTCGATGGCGAGCTTGCCGTCACGGGCGCGGCGGCCGAAATCGGTGATCGTCTTCTCGATGCCGGCGAAGGAGAGCTGGTCCGCGTCGCGCACCACCGGCACCACCAGGCCCCGGTCGGTGCCGACCGCGATGCCCACGTGGTAGTAGTTCTTGTAGACGAGGTCGTCGCCATCGATCTCGGCATTGACGGCCGGGACTTCCTTCAGCGCATGGACGCAGGCCTTGGTGAAGAAGCCCATGAAGCCGAGCTTCACGCCGTGCTTCTTCTCGAAGACGTCCTTGTAGTCTTTCCGGAGGCCCATCACGGCCGACATGTCGACGTCGTTGAATGTCGTCAGCATGGCGGCGGTGTTTTGCGCGTCCTTCAGCCGCCTGGCGATGGTGCGGCGCAGGCGCGTCATCGGCACCCGCTCCTCGCGGTCGGCCTCGGCGGAGGGGCCGCGGGCGGCCGGGGCCTTGGCCGGCGCTTCGGCCTTGGCGGTGACGCCGCTCTCGATCGCGGCGAGCACGTCGCCCTTCAGCACCTGGCCGCGCTTGCCGCTGCCGGACACATCGCCGGCCGACAGGCCCGCCTCGTCCAGCGCCTTGCGGGCGGAGGGGGCGGGCGGCATGTCGGTGCCGCCGGACGGCGCGGACGCTTTCTTCGGCTCCGGGGCGCTCTCCTTGGCGGGCGCCTTGGCCGCCGCGGCGGCGCCGGCGCCTGCGCTGACCGTGCCGATCAGCGCGCCGACCTCCAGCGTGTCGCCGACCTTGATCGCCAGGCTGGCGATGGTGCCGGCGGCCGGGGCCGGCACTTCCACGCTCACCTTGTCGGTTTCGAGCTCGACGATGGCCTCGTCGGCCGCCACGGCGTCGCCTTCCTTCTTCAGGATCTGCGCGACGGTCGCCTCGGTGACGGATTCGCCCAGCGCCGGCACCCGCACTTCGATCGGCGCGGCCTCATCGGCAGCGGCGGCCGGGGCGGCGGCAGCCGGAGCGGCGGCGGCAGCGGGAGCGGCGGCGGCAGTGGGAGCGGCCGCCTCTTTCGGCGCGGGCTTGGCCGCGTCGGCGCCGTTGCCGGACTTCGCCCCGCCGGCCCCTTCGCTGATCTGGCCGAGCAGCGCACCGACCTCCACGGTCTCGCCGGTCTTGATGGTGATCTCCGACAGCGTGCCGGCCGCAGGCGCAGGCACCTCGACGGAGACCTTGTCGGTTTCGAGCTCCAACAGCGGCTCGTCGACCGCAACGCTGTCGCCCTCTCCCTTGAACCACTGGGATACGGTCGCTTCGGTCACGGATTCGCCGAGGTTGGGAACGCGGATCTCGGTGCTCATGGCTAAATCATCGCTTGTTGCGGGCGGCCGGCGGCTGGGGCGGACGGGAAAACGACCGGCGCGGAGAAGGCTCTACCCATCCGTACCCGCCTTTCTGCCCGCGCCCCAAGGCCATGGCAAGATGCCACGAGCCGATGAGGCGCAACAGTTCCGTCCCTTTGCATGCCTTAGGCAATCCCTGATCCATATTCATGTCTGCCGCGCGTGGCCATCGCCCCGGCGGACGGGCACGCCGTGCCATCCGGGGCGATCTTGCGCGAGGCTCGCACAACGGGGCGTCAGCCCAGCGCCTGCGCCAGAAATGTCTCCATCTGGTGCTTGTGGCGCGCCATCAGGCCGGTGGCCGGCGAGGCGGCGGCGTTGCGCCCGATATAGCGGGCGCGCGCGTTGGCCATCGGCGTCTGCGTCAGCACCCAGTCGAGATAGGTCGACACGAACGACCAGGCGCCCATGTTGGCCGGCTCTTCCTGGCACCACACCAGCTCCGCTTCGGGGAAGCGCTTCAATTCGGTCGCCAGCGCCTTGGCCGGGAACGGATAGAGCTGCTCCACGCGCAGGATGTAGACGTCGTCCACCCCCGCTTTGTCGCGCGCCTCGATGAGGTCGTAATACACCTTGCCCGAGCAGCACACGACGCGCCGGATCTCGTTGTCCGGCTTGAGCTTCACCTCGGTCAGGTCCAGCTCCGCATCGTCCCACAAGATCCGGTGGAAGGTGGATTCGGCCGTCATCTCCGACAGCTTCGACACGCACTTCTTGTGCCGCAGCAGCGATTTCGGCGTCATCAGGATAAGGGGCTTGCGCACCTCGCGCTTCAGCTGGCGGCGCAGGATGTGGAAGTAGTTGGCCGGCGTCGAGCAGTTGGCGACCTGCATGTTGTCTTCCGCGCACAGCTGCAGGAAGCGCTCCAGGCGCGCGCTCGAGTGCTCCGGCCCCTGCCCCTCGTAGCCGTGCGGCAGCAGGCAGACGAGTCCCGTCATGCGCAGCCACTTGCGCTCGGCCGAGGAGATGAACTGGTCGAAGATCACCTGCGCGCCGTTGGCGAAGTCGCCGAACTGGGCTTCCCAGCAGGTCAGCGCATCCGGCTCGGCCAGCGAATAGCCGTACTCGAAGCCGAGCACCGCCTCTTCCGACAGCATCGAGTTGATGACCTCGTAGCGCTTCTGCCCCTCGGCGAGGTTGTTGAGGGGGATGTAGCGCTCTTCGGTTTCCTGGTCGTACAGCACGGTGTGGCGCTGCGAGAAGGTGCCACGCTCCACGTCCTGGCCGGACAGGCGCACGGGGAAGCCTTCCACCAGCAGCGAGCCGAACGCCAGCGCCTCGGCCATCGCCCAGTCGATCCCCTGGCCCGATTCCATCATCTTGGCGCGCTGCTGCATGAAGCGGCCGATGGTCCGGTGGATGTGGAAGTCCGCCGGCACCTCGGTCAGCTTCCTGCCGATCTCGCGCAGCTTGTCCTCGTCGACGCCGGTCAGGCCGCGGCGCGGATCGTCGATCTCGTCGCCCGGCTTGATCCGGCTCCAGCGGCCGTCCAGCCAGTCGGCCTTGTTGGGCAGGAACGACTGGCCCGCCTCGAACTCTTCTTCCAGGTGCTGGCGCCACTCGGCCTTGCGGTCCTCCACCTCTTCGGTGGTCATCACGCCCTCGTCGACCAGGCGCTTGCCGTAGATGTCTAGGGTCGACGGATGGTCGCGGATGACCTTGTACATCTTCGGCTGCGTGAAGGCCGGCTCGTCGCCCTCGTTGTGGCCGAAGCGGCGGTAGCAGAACATGTCGATGACGACGGGCTTGTGGAACTGCTGGCGGAATTCCGTCGCCACCTTGGCGGCGTAGACCACGGCCTCCGGATCGTCGCCGTTCACATGGAAGATCGGCGCCTCGATCATCTTCGCCACGTCCGACGGATAGGGGGAGGAGCGCGAGAAGGACGGGTTGGTGGTGAAGCCGATCTGGTTGTTGATGATGACGTGGATCGAACCGCCGGTGCGGTGTCCGCGCAGGCCAGACAGGCCGAAGCACTCCGCCACCACGCCCTGGCCGGCGAACGCCGCGTCGCCGTGCAGGAGGAGCGGCAGCACCTTGGTGCGCTCGGTGTCGCCCAGATGGTCCTGCTTGGCGCGCACCTTGCCGAGCACCACGGGGTCGACGATCTCCAGGTGCGAGGGGTTGGCGGTCAGCGACAGGTGCACGCTGTTGCCGTCGAACTCGCGGTCGGACGAGGCGCCGAGGTGGTATTTGACGTCGCCGGAACCTTCCACGTCGTCGGGCTTGAAGGAGCCGCCCTTGAACTCGTGGAAGATGGCGCGCAACGGCTTGCCGAGCACCTGGGCGAGCACGTTGAGGCGGCCGCGGTGCGCCATGCCGAGCGCGATGTCGCGCACGCCTAGGTTGCCGCCACGCTTGATGATCTGCTCAAGCGCCGGGATCACCGCCTCCGCGCCGTCGAGGCCGAAGCGCTTGGTGCCGGTGTATTTGACGCCGAGGAATTTCTC
>JAUIJH010000107.1 GCA_030431335.1 Alphaproteobacteria bacterium | reverse complement strand
CACGCGGCTCTCCTCCTACGCCATCATCAAGGCGGTGGGGCACCTGCCGGGCCCCTACACGATCCCCAACGTCTATGCCGACGTCTACTGCGTCTACACCAACCGCACGCCGGCGACGGCGATGCGCGGCTTCGGCATCACCGGCGTCGACTTCGCCATCGAGAGCCACATGGACGTGTGCGCGCACGAGGTGGGGATCGACCCGATCGCCTACCGCATCGTCAACGCCTACCGCGACGGGGACATGAAGGCCCACCGCCGCGTCGCCAAGAACACGGCGCTGCTCGAGTGTTGCCAGGTGGTGGCCGAGAGGGCGGGGGTGAAGCTGTCGCCGGCGCTGCTCGCGGCGTCCTCGCTGAAGGACGGGGGCGGGGCGCGTGGCGAGTTGCCGCGCCACACGGCGACGGACGAGAACGGGCGCGTGTCGGGCTACGCGGCGTCGAGCTATGCGCGGGGCGAGCGGGCGGCGGATCCGGTCGACACGCAGCGGCGGCCGTCTGCGCCTGCGCCCGCTCCTGCACGGGCACCGGCGCCCGCACCCGCTCCGGCCCAGGCGCCGTGGCAGGCCGAGCCCGTCGCGGCGGCCCGGCCGGCGCCGCCTCCCGCGCCTCATCCGCGGCCGGCCGAGCCGCCGCGGCGCGAGCCCGAACCGGCCGCCAACACCGCCGCGCCCCGTCGCGGGCCGGCGCGTTTCTCTTCCATTTCCGGTCTCAGGCGGCGATAAGGCGCGCATCCTATGAAGCTGGACCGTGATCCGTGTGACCCCCGAACACCAAGCCGACCGAGACTCCTCCCGCGGCATGGCGTTGATGACGGGGGCGATGCTGATCGTCCCCGGCCTCGACGCGACGGCCAAATATCTCGGCGAATCGCTGTCGCCGTTCCAGATCGGCTTCCTGCGCTACCTGGTGCAGACGCTGATCCTGCTCGTCATCGTGACGGTGCTGCGCCGACCGCTGTTCACCCCCGACACGCGCCGGGCGATGCCGCAATTCGCGCTGTGCGGGGCGCTGATCGCGGTTTCGGTGGGCTCGCTGTTCTGGGCGCTGCAATATCTGCCGCTGGCCAACGCCATCGCGCTGTTCTTCGTCGAGCCGCTGATCTTAACCGCCTTCGGCGCGATCTTCCTGGGCGAGAAGGTGGGCTGGCACCGCACCAGCGCGGTGGCGGTGGGGCTGGTGGGCGCGCTGATCGTGATCCGGCCCAACTTCGCCATGTTCGGCTGGGCGGCGATGCTGCCGCTGGTGGCGGCGTTCACCTTTGCCGGCGTGATGACGACGCTGCGCTCGATGCCGGTCAGCATCGACACCATCCGCATCCAGACGTTCTGCGGCGGCTTTGCCGCGGTGGTCCTGGGCATCGGCATGGTGGTGGGGCAGGTGCTCGACGTGAAGCTGCTGGAATTCACCCCGCCGACTTCGACGCAGTGGATGATCTTGATCGCGCTCGGCTTCGTCGCGACGATCGCGCAGGCGATGTTCACGCTCGCGGCGCGCTATGCCGAGGCGAGCCTGCTGGCGCCGTTCCAGTATCTGGAGATCGTCGGGGCGACGGCCTACGGCTACCTGATCTTTCACGAGTTTCCCGATGGGCTCACCTGGCTCGGGACGGCGGTCATCCTGTCGGCGGGGCTTTACGTGATCCATCGCGAGCGCACGCGTGCCAAGGCGCGGGCCCGGCTGCGACAGATGCCGCTCGGATAGCGCGCCCGGCCGAGGCCGCGGCAAGGGGGAGGGCACGATGACCATCCACAAGGGCCGCGGTTTCGCCGCGATCAACTACCCCATCGGCATGAACCTCGGCGGCGATCCGAGCCAGGCGCTGGTGCACTCCAACCCCGACGGCAAGTTCATGGTGGCGCTGTCGTCCATCGATCTGGGCCAGGGCATGAAGTCGGTGACGCGGCAGATCGCGGCCGAGACGTTGGGCGTGCCGGTGGCGGACGTCTATGTCGACACGGCCGATTCGGACACCGGCCCGCACTGCATGGGCTCGTTCGCCTCGCGCGGCACGCATCGGGTGGGCAACGCGGTGATCGCGGCGGCCAAGGAGGCGCGCGCGGTGATGCTGGAGGCGGCGGCGGAGGAGATGGAGGTCAACGCCGCCGATCTCGTGACCGACGGCAAGGGCAACATCCACGTGCGCGGGGCGCCGAGCCGGTCCATCACCACGGCGGCGGCGAGCATGGCGGCGCAGTTCAAGCAGGGCAAGACGGTGTCGGGGCGGGGCATCTTCCTCATCCCGCTGTCGGAGGTGGACCCGGACACGGGCGAGATGACGCCGGTCTCCTGCTATGCGCACGCCGCGATGATCGTCGACGTGGAGGTGGACGACGAGACCGGCGAGGTGACGGTCACGGAGATGAACTCCGCCTACGAGGTGGGCCGGGCGCTCAACCCGCGCCTCGTCGAGCAGCAGCTCGTGGGCGGCGCCTGGATGGGGGTGAGCCACGCGCTCTACGAGACGACGGAGCCCTATTATCCGGACCGGCGCGAGGGCCCGTTGGACTTCAACACCTATCTGATGCCCGGCCCCGGCGACATCGCTCCGCACAATATCGCGGTGCTGGAACGCCCCGCGCCCGACGGTCCCTTCGGCGGCAAGGGTCCGGGCGAGATGTGCGCCAATCCGGTGCTGCCGGCCATCGCCAACGCCGTCTTCAACGCCGTGGGCGTGCGCGTGACGGACCTGCCGATCACGCCGGAGAAGATTCTCAAGGGTTTGCAGGCGAACGGCGGCGTCCGGGCTTCTGGCGCGAGGCGGTGATGATTGCGGGGCCTGCACCTTGCCAATGCGTCGCGCAGCTGCCGTCGGCAGCACCGACGCGGCAACAATCGCCCTCTTACTTCTTCTTCCCTTACTTCCCTTTCTTCCCCCGTTCCGGTGGAAGACCCGCCGGAAGTCCGATGTTTCGGACTTCCGCTTTGAGTTCGTCCAGCCGCGCAAGCGCGGCTGGACGTGGCGTGTCTTCCTATCGAAGCGACGTTCCGGCGGAAGTCCGGTGTTCCGGACTTCCCAACTATGATGGCCAAATCGCGCCAGCGCGATTTGGCATGCCGACACCCTCAGGACCGCGCCGAAGGCCGGACGGGTCAAGGGCGAAGAGCGAAGCGTCCCTTGAGGCGTCCGGCCTTCGGCGCGAGACTACCCCCCCGAGGGAGCTTCATGGCACGGCCCCCATCGGCATCGCCCCCAGGCGCGGCCCCGCCTGATGCCGGTACGCGCCAACATCGTCGGCATCGGCAGTCCCGACCAGCTCGCCACAGCGCTGCGCGACGCGCAATATCTCGCCGGGGACGAGCTCGCGACCGCGACCTATCTCGCCTTGGCGCTCGGCAAGCCGCTGCTTCTGGAGGGCGCGCCCGGGGTGGGCAAGACGGAGGCGGCCAAGGCCATCGCCTCGATCCTCGGCCGGCAGTTGGTGCGGCTGCAATGCTATGAGGGGATCGACGCGGGCGCCGCGCTCTACGAGTGGAACTATGCCCGCCAGATGCTGGCGATCCGGCAGGCGGGCGACAGCTACGTCAACATCTATGGCGATGAATTTCTGGTGGCGCGGCCGATGCTGGAGGCGCTCCAGCATGCGCGCGACACGGTGCTGTTGATCGACGAGATCGATCGGGCCGACCACGAGTTCGAGGCGTTCCTCTTGGAATTCCTGTCCGATTTTTCCATCTCGATCCCCGAGCGGGGCACGGTGCGGGCGGCCGAGCCGCCGGTGGTGGTCCTCACCTCCAACCGCACGCGCGAGCTGCACGAGGCGTTGCGGCGGCGCTGCGTCTACCATTTCATCGGCTATCCCGACGCGGCGCGCGAGGCCGACATCGTGATGATGCGCGCCTCGTCGGTGGCGCGCGACACGGCCGACAAGGTGGTGCGGGCGGTGACGGCGCTCCGGGCCGAGCCGCTGGCCAAGGCGCCGGGCGTGGCCGAGACGGTGGAGTGGGCCGAGGCGGCGACGCTGCTGCACAGCCAGGGGAACCCGTGGCCGCTCGCCTTCCGCCGTGCCATCGGCGTGGCGCTCAAGGACCAGGACGACCTCGCCTTCATGGATCCGCGCCTGGAGGCGCTGCTCGCGGAGGCGGCGGCGTGAGCGTGGCGGGGCGCCATGGCTGAGCTGCCGGCCGCCGCCGCGCCTTTCGTGGCGTTTTCGAGCGTGCTGCGCCGCAACGGCTTTGCCGTGGCGCCGGAGCAGACGCAGAGCTTTCTGGCCGGCGTCGGCCTGTTGGGGCCGCGCTCGCTGGGCGATGTCCACGCCGCCGCGCGGGCGCTGCTGGCCCCGCCGCCGGAGCGCTTCGAGGCGTTCGACGCGCTGTTCCGCGCCCATTTCCTGGGCCAGACCCTGGCCGCCCCGGCCCGGACGGAGGACGACGAGCGCGCCTTCGAGCCGGAGGACGGCGCGGCGGAGGCGATCGAGGCGGAGGAGGAGAACCAGTCGGGCGCCGAGGCGGCGGGGGCGGAGGCGCTGGCGGGGCGCGCCTTCCAGACGCTGCCGGAGGCGGAGGCGCTGCGCCGTTTCCGCCGCGCCGCGCCCGATGCGCTGCCGCGCCGGCGTTCCCGCCGCGCCCGGCTCCACCACTCCGGCCGGCGCCTGTCGATGCGCCGGGCGCTGAAGGAGGCCGTGCGGCGCGACGGCGAGGTGTTCACGCTGCCGCGCATGGCGCCGCGCACGGCGCAGCGGCGCATCCTGCTCCTGATCGACGTGTCGGGCTCGATGAAGAGCGAGACGGACCGCTCGCTGCGCTTCGCCCACACCCTCGTCGGCGTGGCGGACCGGGCGGAGGTGTTCACCGTCGGCACGCGGCTCACCCGCATCACCCGGGCGCTGCGCCACCGCAACCGCGAGGTGGCGCTGGCGGCGGCGTCGGCCGCGGTGTCGGACTGGGACGGCGGCACGAGGCTCGGCGACGCGCTGGCCGCCTTCCTGGCGGTGCCGCGCTATGCCGGCTTCGCGCGCTCGGCGCTGGTGGTGATCCTGTCGGACGGGCTGGAGCGGGGCGAGCCCGACGCGCTGATCGGCGCCGCCTGGCGCCTGTCG
Source organism: Alphaproteobacteria bacterium (assembly GCA_030431335.1). Lineage (GTDB taxonomy): Bacteria > Pseudomonadota > Alphaproteobacteria > Rhizobiales > Amorphaceae > Acuticoccus. The sequence continues at coordinate 13,334 of JAUIJH010000107.1, read as the reverse complement.
CGCCTCGCCCACGCGCTGGTGTGGCTGTCGCCCCTGGCGCAGGACCCGCAATACCGGCCCGAAACGGAGGCGCTGCGGGCCATCGCCCCCATCCTCACCCGCCTCGGCGACAGTTCCTCCACCGCCGCCGTGACCCGCGAAATCCTCAATCTCGGACGGATGCCATGACCATCATCGACGCCCACCACCACATCTGGCGCCGGGCCGACCTGCCGTGGCTGCTCGGCCCGACCCAGCCGCGCATCTTCGGCCCCTACGACGCCATCAAGCGCGACTACCTGATCGACGAGTACCGCGCCGACATCGCCGGCTCGGGGGTGACCAAATCGGTCTACGTGCAGGCCAACTGGGCGGCCAACTGGTTCGCCGAGGAGGCGGCCTGGGTCGCCCGCGTCCATGCCGAGACGGGCTGGCCGCACGCGATCTCCGCCTTTTGCAACATGCTGCAGGACGATGCCCGCCGCGACCTCGACAAGCTGGCCGAGGAGCCCCTGGTGCGCGGCATCCGCCACCAGATGCACCACCATCACAACCCGCTCTACCGGTTCGCCCCCGACGCGCAGGCCGTGGGCAGCGACCAGGTGATCGAGAACGTGGCGCGGCTGGCGGACTACGATTTCATCTTCGAGCTGCAGATCTTCGCCGGCCAGATCGATGCGGCGCTCGCGCTGGTGGAAGCGTGCCCGCGCGTCACCTTCGTGCTGCAGCACGCAATGATGGCCGAGGACCTCAGCGAAACCGGCCGGCAGGAGTGGCGGGACGCGATGGCGCGCCTCGCCGCGCAGCCCAACGTGGTGTGCAAACTGTCCGGGCTCGGCACATTCCTGCATGCCAACGACCCGGACCACATCGCCGCCATCGTCGGCGTGGCGCTGGAACTGTTCGGCGCCCAGCGCTGCCTCTACGGCTCCAACTTCCCGATCGAGAAGCTCTGGACCGACTATGCCTCGCTGATCGGGGCGACGACGGCGGCGCTGGCCAAGCTCAGCAAGGCCAAACGGCAAGCTGTTTTGCACGACGTGGCCGCCCGGGTGTATCGGCTTGAGGACGACTGAGGGCGCGAGCGGCTTGCATTGAACGCCGCGCTCGTAGAGGTACGCGGCTGACCGCCCCAAGGAGCCCGACGGATGTTCCCCAAACCTGTGCCGCGCCTGACGCCCAACACCTACGCCTACGAATCGCTGCCGATGGTGAAGCCCACCGGCTTCCGCGAGTACGATGCGCGCTGGCTGTTCGGCAAGGAGCTGAACCTGATGGGCGTCCAGGCGCTCGGCATGGGGATCGGCACGCTGCTGGGCGAAATGGGCAAGCCGCGCGAGATTGTCACCGGCCACGACTTCCGCTCCTATTCCGGCTCGATCAAGACCGCGCTGATCCAGGGCATGATGGCCGCCGGCTGCAAGGTGCACGACATCGGCCTGGCGGTGACGCCGATGGCCTATTTCGCCCAGTTCGCGCTCGACGTGCCGGCCGTCGCCATGGTGACGGCGAGCCACAACGAGAACGGCTGGACCGGCGTCAAGATGGGCGCCGACCGGCCGCGCACCTTCGGCCCGGACGAGATGGGGCGGCTGAAGGAGATCGTGCTCGGCGCCGCGTTCGACCTTTCCGGCGGCGGCTCCTACACGTTCGTGGAGGATTTTCCCGCGCGCTACATGGACGACCTGGTCGAGGGGCGCACCATCGCGCGCAAGCTCAAGGTGGTGGCCGCCTGCGGCAACGGCACGGCGGGCGCCTTCGCGCCGCAGGTGCTGGAGCGGCTCGGCGTGGAGGTGATCCCGCTCGACACCGAGCTCGACCACACCTTCCCGCGCTACAACCCCAACCCGGAGGACATGCAGATGCTGCATGCGATCCGCGACGCGGTGCTGGAGCACGGCGCCGACGTGGGCTTCGGCTTCGACGGCGACGGCGACCGCTGCGGCGTCATCGACGAGACGGGCGCGGAGATCTTCGCCGACATCGTGGGGCTGATGCTGGCGCGCGACCTCGCCAAGATCACCCCGGGCGCGCAGTTCGTGGTCGACGTGAAGTCGACCGGGCTGTTCATGACCGACCCGATCCTGAAGGAAACCGGCGCCAAGACCGACTACTACAAGACCGGCCACAGCTACCTGAAACGCCGCGTCAACGAGTTGGGCGCGGTGGCGGGGTTCGAGAAATCGGGCCACTTCTTCTTCAACGCGCCGCTGGGGCGCGGCTACGACGACGGCCTCGTCTCAGCGCTGGCGATCCTGCAGATGCTCGACCGCAACCCGGGCCGCTCCGTGAGCGACCTGCGCGGCGACCTGCCCAAGACCTGGCAGACGCCCACCATGAGCCCCCACTGCGACGACGAGACCAAGTACGGCGTGATCGACCGCGTCGTCGCCCGGTTCGAGGCGATGCACGCGGCGGGCGAGGCGGTGGCCGGACAGCCGATCGCCGAGCTGATCACCGTCAACGGCGTGCGCGTGGTGCTGACGGACGGCACCTGGGGGCTGGTGCGCGCCTCCTCCAACAAGCCCGAGCTGGTGGTGGTGGTGGAAAGCCCCACCTCGGAAGCCAACATGCGCGCGATGTTCGCGGCCGTGGACGGGGTGATGCGCGAGAACCCCGAAGTGGGCGCGTACAACCAGAGCATCTGACGAAGCGGGCGGCGCCGAGGGGCCGTGCCTGAAGCTCCTTCGGGGGATCAATCTCCCGCGGAGCGGGGCTCTGAGAGGGGCGGCATGCCAAACCGCGCTGGCGCGATTTGGCCATCGTAGTTGGGAAGCCCGGAACACCGGACTTCCGGCGGGTCTTCCACCGGAAGGGGGAAGAAAGGGAAGAGGCAGGGAGAGGGGAAGAGGGGGCGTTCGGCCCTTTCCGAAAGGGGCGAAAGCAAAGGATTGGCAAACGGGTTGGATCCTGTTTGCATGGCGTTGATCATCAAACGTTAACGCTGAAGGAATAAAGGTTTTGGCACCAACGCCTTACGCCGAACCATTAACCCGGCACAAACACCGCGTGGTGAGTGTTCACACTCATGAAGCCGTCGCACGAGGGTCGGGAGAAGATGCGCAACGGAGCCGAAATCCGGAGCCGGCGCCGCGAGGGCAAAACGCCCCGGGCCGAAATTCTGTCGGAGCTGCCGATGGTCGCCGCGCTGCTTGTGGCGGCCGTGGTCGTCGCGGCGATGGCGGCCGGCGGGCCGGTCCTCGACATGCTCGCGGGGCTGAAATCCATGTGGGTGCACTGAGGGCGCGGGCATGATCGTCGGGCGCCACGAAGTGGCCCGCTCCACGCCCGTGCACGGCGTGAAGAAGGCCGATGCCGTCAGCTTCCTCGAACGCCTGTCCGTCGAGCATCGCACCTTCGCGGGCATGTCCGGCTTCGACGGCTCGCCCGGCCAGATCGTCGGGCTGCCCGATGCGGCCGGCCGCTTCGCGATGATCCTCATCGGCCTCGGCGACGAGCCGGACCCGTTCGCCGTCGCCGGGCTCAACCGCTTCACCGAAGGCACCTACGCGCTCGGCGAGGGCTTCGCCGACCAGAGCGCCGCCGCGCTCGGCTTCCTCCTCGGCCTCTATCGCTACGAGACCTACGCGCAGGGCAAGGCCCGGGCGCTGACGCTGGTGGCGCCGGACGGCATCGACGTGATCGACGTGCGCCGCATCGCCGACGCGGTGACCCTGACGCGCGACCTCATCAACACCCCCGCCAACGATCTCGGCCCGGCCGAGCTCGCCGACGCCGCGCAAGCGCTGGCCCGCCAGTACGATGCCGACGTCGTCATCACCGACGGCGAGGAACTGGAAACCCAGTTTCCGATGATCGCGGCCGTGGGGGCCGCCTCGGTGCGCCCGCCGCTCCTCATCGACATGACATGGGGCGACAGCGACAACCCCAAGCTCACCCTGGTGGGCAAGGGCGTGGTGTTCGACACCGGCGGGCTCAACATCAAGCCCGGCAACTCCATGGCGCTGATGAAGAAGGACATGGGCGGTGCCGCCCAGGCGCTCGGCCTTGCCCAGATGGTGATGGACGCGGAGCTGCCGGTGCGGCTGCGCGTGCTGATCGGCGCGGCGGAAAACGCCATCGGCGGCGCCGCGTTCCGGCCCGGCGACGTGCTGCGCTCGCGCAAGGGCCTGACGGTGGAGATCGGCAACACCGACGCGGAAGGGCGCCTGGTGCTGGCCGACGCGCTGGCGCTGGCCGACGAGGAGGCGCCAGAGCTCCTGATCGACTTCGCCACGCTGACGGGCGCCGCGCGCGTCGCGCTGGGGCCGGACCTGCCCGCGCTCTTCACCAAGAGCGACGCGCTCGCCGAGGACATCCGCCTCGCCGGCGAGGACGTGCACGACCCCGTGTGGCGCCTGCCGCTGTGGCCGCGCTACCGGACGTGGCTGAAATCGTCCATCGCCGACATCAACCACATCTCCTCCCAACCCTTCGCGGGTGCCTCGACGGCGGCGCTGTTCCTCGACCGCTTCGTGGAAAAGGCCGGCGCCTACGCGCATTTCGACATTATCGCCTGGAACCCGGAGGACCGGCCCGGCCGGCCCAAGGGCGGCGAGGCGCAGGCGATCCGCGCGGTCTATCAGTGGCTGAGCGTACGCTACCGGGGATGATCGACCCGCTCGACCGGCGCCGCAACGCCATCCGCGCCGACCTTGCCGACGCCCGTCTCAAGGATCGCGTGGCCCGCCCGCGCTACGCCAGCCCGCGGCGCATGGCGGTGGGCGTCGCCTCCGTCCGCTGCCGGGCGGAAGCGGGCGGCGACGCGTTCGACACCGAGTTCGTGTTCGGCGAGCTGGTGGACATGTTCGCCTACGACAAGCTGGCGGGCGGCGACCTGTGGGCCTGGGTGCAGAGCGCGGTCGACGCGTATGTCGGCTACGTGGAGGCGAGCGCGCTCGTCCCGCTCGGGCCGGAGCCGACCCATGTGGTGGCCGTGCCGACGGGCATCGTGTACCCGCACCCCACCATCAAGCGCGGCCTCCTCGGGCCGTTGCCGATGGGGGCGGCGGTCCATGTGCGCGAGATCGTCTCGGCGGGGGAGGACTTCGCCCTGATCGACCCGGTTGGCCGGCGCTCGGGCGAGGGCGACTATGTGCTGATGAAGCATCTGCGGCCGAAGGGGGAGCCGCCGGCCGATTTCGTGGCGATCGCCGAGCTCTTCGTCGGCGTGCCCTATGTGTGGGGCGGCAAGAGCGCGGCCGGGATCGACTGCTCCGGCCTCGTGCAGCTGGCGCTCGCCGCGTGCGGGCAGAGCGCCCCGCGCGACAGCGACATGCAGGCCGCCGAGCTGGGCGAGCCCCTGGCCGAGGACGCGCCGCTGCGGCGCGGCGACCTGGTGTTCTGGCGCGGCCATGTCGGCATCATGGTCGACGGGACGCGGCTGCTGCACGCCAACGGGCACCACATGATGACCGCGGTGGAGCCGCTGGCGCAGACGACGGCGCGGCTCGCGGCGCTGGGACTTCCCGTCACCGGCCGGCGCCGCCCGGGGCTCAGTTGAGCCCTTGCCCTTGCCGCGGGGGCGATGCTGCGCGTAGTCCTCAACGAGTTTAGCCGGGGGAGATGGCCGTGGTGGCTGATTTCGACGCTTCCGAGGGCGGTTTCGTGCCGCATGTGGAGGTCGACGTTGAGGACGTGGTCGCGACGGTCACGCTGACCAATCCGGCGCGGCGCAACGCGATCACGGCCGGCATGTGGCGCGAGCTCGCCACGTTCGCGGCCGAGGTGAACGACGACGAGGAGATCCGCGCCGTGGTGGTGCGCGGCTACGGCGAGGTGTTCTGCGCCGGCGCCGACATCACCGGCTTCGACGAGAGCCGCGAGGGGGCCGGCGGCGCGCGCGCCTACGACGAGGAGCTGGAGCGGGCGTGCCTCGCCATCGAGGCGATCCGCCAGCCCACGGTGGCGCGGCTGGAAGGGCCGGTGGTGGGGGCCGGCGCGGCGCTCGCCTCGTGCTGCGACCTGCGCATCGCCTCGGAGGATGCGTTCTTCATGGTGCCGGCGGCGCGGCTGGGGCTCGGCTACGATCCGCGCGGGGTGGCGCGGCTGGCGCGCACCTTCGGCGATGCCACCGCGCGCTGGATGCTGCTGACGGCGGGGCGCCTGCCGGCGACGCGCGCCTTCGTCAACGGCTCGGTGCACGAGGTGGTGGAGGCGGACGCGCTGGACGAGGCGGTGGAGCGCCTGGTGGAGCGGTTGTGCGACAACGCCCCGCTCACCCTTGCCGCCGCCAAGGTGGCGCTGCGGGCGGTGGCGGAGGGTGCCGTCTCGCCGCCGCTGATGGAGGAGGCGCGGCGCCTCGTCGATCTCGCCGACGCCAGCGACGATTATGCGGAGGGTCGCCGGGCGTTCGCGCAGAAGCGCACGCCGCGCTTCCTCGGCCGCTGAGCCCGGTGCGTCCGGCGCCGGTCGACAGGGACGGTTTCGTCGACACCGCCGCCGCGCCGGGCCCGGGGCCGCGCCTGGCGGTGAAGGACATGATCGCGGTGCGCGGGATGCTGCACACGGCCGGGCTCGCCGCCCACGCCGCCCGCCGCGCCACCGTCGACGCCGACGTGGTGGCGCGCTTCCGTGCCGCCGGCTACGCCATCGCCGGCACCACGGCGAGCGACACGGCCGGCTTCGGCACCATGACGCCGGCGGTCGCCAACCCGCGCCACGAGGGGCGCGCGGTGGGCGGCTCCAGCGGCGGCTCGGCGGCGGCGGTGGCCTCCGGCGCGGCCGAGCTGGGGCTCGGCACCGACACCGGCGGCAGCGTGCGCATCCCGGCCGCCTATTGCGATCTGTGGGCCTTCAAGGCGAGCAACGGGCGGGTGCCGATGGACGGGATCATCCCGCTCGCGGCGACGTTCGACGCGCCGGGCCTGCTGGCGCGCGACGTGGCGACGCTGCGCGCCGGCGCCGAGGTGCTCCTGCCCGATTTCGCGCCCGCGACGCCCGGCGCGCCGCGCCTTGCCATCGACGGGGACGCGCGCGAGGCGATGGACCCCGCGCTGCGGCCGGCCTTCGAAGCCGTCGCGGCGGCGCTGGGGGCGCGCACGGTGCTCGCCCCGCCGGTGCCGTACATGGACGCCGCCTTCGCCCACTCCACCGTCTTCTCCGCCGAGGCGTTCGCCACCTATCGCACCGACCCGGCGTTCGCCGACGGCAGCTTCCCCGGCGAGGTGATGGACGCCTTCGTCCATGCCGCCGCGATGGCGCCGCGGGAGATCGCCGACGCGCGCGCCGCCGTCGCGGCCATCGCGGCGGCGGCGGAGCGGAGCTTCGTCGAGAGCGGCGTCGACGTGATGATCGCCCCGACGCTGCCGATACCGCCCGCGCCGCGCTACGCGCTGCAGGCGGTGCTCAAGGGCACGGCGATCCCGATCACCAACGCCAATATCCGCCTGACCTTCCGCGCCAACGTCGCCGGCCTGCCGGTGGTGGTGGCGCCGGTGGGGGCGCTCTCGATCCAGTTCATCGGCCGGCGCGGCAGCGACGAGGCGCTCCTCGCCCATGCCGCCGACCTTGTTGCAGGGCTGTAACGCCCCGGCGCCCGAACCGGGGCGATCGGGCGCGCGGCGCGGCTGCCGGGCTTGGAAAGCGAGGGTCGACAGGCAATAAAGTGCGCACTTACGGACGGGAGGCGGACGATGCTGGAGATCTTGAAGGAAGTCTTCAACGTCGTTCTGCCGGTCATCCTGTGTGCCGGCGTCGGGTTCGCCATCGCGATTTTGAAGGTGCCGTTCGACACCAAGATGATCGGGCGCCTCGTCGCCAATGTCGGCTACCCGACGCTGGTGATCGCCCACTTGTCGGCCTCGAAGGTGGATCTCGGCTCGTTCGGGCTGATGGTGGCCGCCGCGCTGGCGATGCTCGCCTCCTACGTCGTGATCGTGACGGTGCTGCTCAAGATCCTGGGGCTGCCGCTGCGGGCGTTCCTGTCGCCGATGACGCTGGGCAACGTGGGCAATATCGGCCTGCCGATCACGGCGCTGGCGTTCGGCGACGCGGGGCTCACCTATTCGTTCGCCTTCCTGCTGGTGGTGCTGCTCGGCATCTTCACCTACGGCACCTGGGTGCCTAAGAACGAGTTCACGCTGCGCGCGCTGGTGGCCTCGCCGGTGATCTACGCCATCGCCATCGCGCTGGTGCTCCTGGGCACCGGCACCGCGCTGCCCGCGCCGCTGCACTCGACGTTCAAGATCCTGGGCGGCCTGGCGATCCCGCTGATGCTCCTGACGCTGGGCTATACGCTGGCGACGCTCACGGTGTCGTCGTTCTGGCGCGGGGCGCTGCTGGCCGTGCTGCACCTGGCGATGACGCTGGGCGTGGCGCTGGTCCTGGTCGCGCTGTTCGGCTTCACCGGCACGGAGCGCGGGGTGTTCGTGCTGATGGCGGTGATGCCGTCCTCGGTGGCGACGTACCTGTTCGTGGAGCTTTACGTGCCCGAGCGGGCGAGCGACGTGGCGAGCCTCATCCTCGTCAGCACCTTGATGACCATCGTGGTGCTGCCGCTCCTCCTCACCTACGCGGTGTAGCGCGCAAGCCGGTCGCGCGTCGCGGCGGTGGCTACTTGGTGCCGAACATGCGGTCGCCCGCGTCGCCGAGGCCGGGCACGATGTAGCCGTGATCGTCCAGCCGCTCGTCGACGGCGGCGGTGATGATGGGCACGTTCGGGTGGTGGCCGTGGAACCGGTCGACGCCCTCGGGCGAGGCGAGCAGGCACACGAACTTGAGGTCGTTGGCGCCAGCCTCCTTCAGCCGGTCGACGGCGGCGATGGTGGAGTTGCCGGTGGCCAGCATCGGGTCGAGCACGATCACGCGGCGCTCGGCGATGTCTTCGGGCGCCTTGAAATAGTACTCCACCGCCTGCAGCGTCTGCGGGTCGCGATAGAGGCCGACGTGGGCGACGCGGGCGGCCGGCACCAGGTCGAGCATGCCGTCGAGCAGGCCGACGCCGGCGCGCAGGATCGGCGCGAACACGAGCTTCTTGCCCGCCAGCACCGGCGCCTTCATCGGCTGCAGCGGCGTCTCGATGTCGATGAACTCGAGCTCCAGGTCGCGCGTCGCCTCGTAGCACAGGAGCATGCCGATCTCGCGCACGAGCTGGCGGAAGCTCGCGGTCGACGTGGTCTTGTCGCGCATCAGCGTCAGCTTGTGGCGCACCAGGGGGTGCTCGATAATGGTCAGCTTGTCGGGTTCGCCGGGCATATCGGTCTCTTCGTCGCTGGGATCAGAACACCGTGCCGTCGCTGACGATGGCGATGGGCGGGCTGCCGTCGGCACGGCGGGCTTGGGCCATCTGCCGGCCAGCAAGCCATGTGCCGCCCTCCAGCAGAGCGGCGAGCGGCAGTTCGTCGGCGCCGACGCCGAGCGCCTCGCGCACCATGGGAGCGAGGCGCGACAGCAGCGTGACCGTGGCCGCGCGCCACTCCACGATGAGCGGCTCGTCGACGGTGTGCGGCGTGGCGCCGGCGGCGGGGTCGCGCAGGATGAGGGCGCCGCCGTCCACGAACAGGCCGCCGTTGCGGTATTCGGCCGGGCCGGGCAGGGCGTCGAGCTCGCTCACCTCGATGCCGTGGGCGGCGAGCGGCTCGATCAGCGACAGCGACAGCCAGGTGGACAGCTTGTGGAAGGGAACCAGGTCGCTGCCGGGCGCATCGCCCGTGAGCGCGGGGTGGCGCCAGGTGTCGCCCAGGGGCACGCCGCCGAGTTCGAGCCGGCTCGGCCAGATCGGGCCCAGCCCCTCCAGCACCAGCGCCAGGATGGACGCGGCGGGGAGCGTGCCGTCCACCGCCTCGGCGGCCAGCGCGTCGATGAGGCCGCCGGGGCGCGGGTCGTCCTCGCGGGCGAAGAGGTCCGGCCGCTCGCGGATCGCCCCGGCGAGGTCGGCCAGGAGCAGGCGGCGGCCCTCGGCGCCCTCGAGCGGATTGTCGGGACCGAGCTGGAAACCAGCCGCGAACTCCTCGGCGGTGAGCGTTTCCAGGCCCGCCGCGTCCGCGCGCAGGGGATCGGCGGGGACGGCCGAGAAGGCGCCGCTGGCGAACATGGCGAACGAGGCGAGGCCGAGCCCTTCGGAGCGGCCCGCCACGTCGCCGGTGACGGCCTCGGTGTAGCGCCACAGGGGGCCGGCGCCGGCGTCCAGCAACACCGAGACGATGGCGAGGTCGCCCATGGCGCGCGCCGCCTCGGCCGCGTTCTGCCAGCCGCGCGCGGCGGCGAGGCTGGCGAAACGGTCGCGCCCGCCGCCCTCGAAGTGGCGCCAGCGCGAATGCAGCGGCACCTGGAGGTCGGGAAAGCGCGAGCGCGTCAGCTCCGCCACGGTGGCGGCGATGGCGGGGAGCGCGGCGGGCTCGAAGCGGAAATGGTCGGACCGGCCGGCCTCGATATGGGCGAAGAGGGCGGCCGTGCGCTCCTTCACGGCGGCGGCCGTCAGCAGCGCTTCGGCGGCCGCGCGGGCGGCCGCGTCGTCCGTTTGCGCGGACGCCTCAGTCATCGAGCGTGCGGCCCTTGACGGCGGTGAGGTCGTCCTTGGCGCCTGCCTCGGAGTAGTAGCCGGCGGCCTTCTTGGCCTCCATCTCCACCTGCGCGTCGGCGGGGATGAGCTCGTCCGGGATCGACACGCGCTCGCCGATGGTGATGCCCGACTTGACGATGGCGTCGTACTTCATGTTGCTCATCGACACGAAGCGGTCGATGTGGCTGACGCCGAGCCAGTGCAGCGTGTCGGGCATCAGCTCCTGGAAGCGGGCGTCCTGCACGCCGGCGACGCACTCGGTCCGCTCGAAATATTCCGACGCGGTGTCGCCGCCCTCCTGGCGCTTGCGGGCGTTGTAGACGAGGAACTTGGTGACTTCGCCGAGCGCCCGGCCTTCCTTGCGGTTGTAGACCACGAGCCCGGCGCCGCCGGCCTGCGCCTCGCGGATGCACTCCTCGATGCCGTGCACCAGGTAGGGGCGGCAGGTGCAGATGTCGGAGCCGAACACGTCCGAGCCGTTGCACTCGTCGTGCACGCGGCAGGTGAGGCGGCGGGCGGGATCGGCGATGGCGGCCGGATCGCCGAACATGTAGACGCTGATCGAGCCGATGGGCGGCAGGAAGACCGCAAGGTCCGGCCGCGTGACGAGCTCGGGGAACATGCCGCCGGTCTGCTCGAACAGGACCCGGCGCAGGCGCGTTTCCTCCACGCCGAAGCGCTCGGCCATGCCCGGCAGGTACCACACCGGCTCGATGGCCGCCTTGGTGACGGCGACGTCGCCCGATTCCTGCACGATGGTGCCGTCGGGCGTGAGCCGGCCGCTGGCGACGGCGTCCTTCAACTCGTGCAGCACGAGGTGGGCGCGGGTGATGGCGATGGTGGGGCGGATGTCGACGCCCTCGGCGATGAGGTCGGCGAACGCCTGCGCCGCCACGTGGCCCCAGGGGTCGATCGAGACGATGCGCTGCGGATCGCTCCAGGACGGGAAGGGGCCGAGGTCGTAGGTGGGCGAGGTGTTGGTGAGGTCCGGCCGGCGGATCGGGTTAAGCGAGCCGGACGTGACCGCCAGCGCGCGATAGAGGCTGTAGGAGCCGCCGTGGGTGCCGATGGCGTTGCGGTCGCCCGCCTCGGTGACGGTGCCGACCACGGGACCGCGGGTGCGCGGATCGGGCGCGCCCCACGTGAGCGGAAAGCGCAATTTCTTGCCGCTACCCGGATGCGTGGTCAGCCGGATATGGGTGCTTCTGTTGACAGTCTCGTTCACCGTGGCCCCCCTCGGGACAAGGTCCACGCAGCCCTGGCCGCGCGGAAAGACGCGCCAATGCCACAAATGGATCGACCTGGCTAGCACAGCCATCGCCTAGAGATTGAGCAGGGCGATCCTGTAAGTGTGCGCGGGCAATGGTTAACACTCGCCCACGATGCCCTACAAAGGGTGCACAACCGAGGACGACAGCCCACGATGACGAGCGGCCACCCTTCGACGAACATCGCCCCGATCCCCTTCCCGGTGCTGATCGCCGACATCGGCGGCACGAACGTGCGCTTCGCGATCCAGCCGGCGCCGGACGCGCCGCTGCACGAGTTCGACACGGTGGCGACCGGCGCCTTCGCGGACTTCACCGAGGCGGTGCGCCGGACGGTGCACCCGGCCGCGGCGGAGCGCCCGCGCTCGGTGCTGATGGCGATCGCCGGGCCGCTGCTGGCGGGGCCGATGAAGCTGACCAACGCGGAATGGGTGATCGACCCCACCGCGATCGTGCGTGACCTGGGGCTGTCGACGCTGATCACGTTCAACGATTTCGAGGCGCTGTCGCTGTCGCTGCCGTCGCTGCGGGCGGACCAGGTGATGAAGATCGGCGGCGGCACGGTGAACCCGCGCAAGCCGCGCCTGGTGCTGGGGCCGGGCACGGGGCTGGGCGTGGCGGCGCTGATCTACGGCGACGAGGCGTTCACGCCGCTGGCGGGGGAGGGCGGCCATGTGACGCTCGGCCCCGAGAGCGAGCGGGACTTCGCGATCTGGCCGCATCTGGAGCGCGTCGGCGGGCGCATCAGCGCCGAGGCGCTGCTGTCGGGCAACGGGCTGGCGCGGCTCTACCGGGGCTTGGCGGCGAGCGAGGGGCTCGACCGGTCGGACTGCCTCAGCGGCGCCGACGTGACCCGGCGCGCCGAGGCCGGCGAGGCGCTGGCCGACGAGGCGATCGAGCTGTTTCTCGTCTATCTCGGCCGTCTCGCCGGGGATCTGGCGCTGGTGTTCATCCCCGAGGGGGGCGTCTACATCGCCGGCGGCATCGCGCCGCGCCTGGCGGACCGCTTCGAGACCAGCGGGTTCCGCGCCGCGTTCGAGAACAAGGCGCCGCACACGGCCATCCTGTCCCGGGTGCCGACCTTCCTGGTGACCGAACCGCGCCCGGCCGTGGCGGGGCTTGCCGCGTTCGCCTCGCTGCCGCGCCGCTTCGTGATCGACCTGACGTCGCGCCGCTTCGACGCCTGACGCGATCAGGGCGGCGGGGGCGGGGGAGGCGGGCAGTCGAGCACCACCTTTTCCAGGAGCACGTAGGCGGCGTTGGCGTTGGCGATGTCGTCCGACACGGTGATTTCGAGCTCGGCATCGGCGGCGGGGGTGCCGGCGGCCGCGTCGCGATAGTGCTCGCGAAAATGGGCGGCCGACATGTGGCTGAGCGCGCCGAGCCAGACGCTCACCTTGGTGACCCGGTCGGCTCGCTCGGCCTCGCACAGCGACAGGATCTTCGCCATCAGGCCACGCATCATGGAGGCTTCGTGCATCGTCGGCCTTCCGAGGGCATTGCCGTGACGTCGGCGTCGCGGCGGATGCCCTGTCCTTTTGTTGTGCCGCGTCGTTCCCGGCGCCGAGCTCGGCCGGAAAACGCGC
>JAUIJH010000106.1 GCA_030431335.1 Alphaproteobacteria bacterium | reverse complement strand
GCCATCGCCCCGGCCGAAGCCGCCATCGCCAAGCGCGAGGCCGTGCCCAAGCGCCGCCGCCCGGTGCCGCGCCTTGCCCCGCACCTTGCCCGCGCGCTGGTCGCCGCGGCGCCCGACGTGCCCGTCCACCCCACAACTCTGGTGCGCGACTGGCAGGCGGCGCTCGAAGCCTTGGCCGCCAGCCGCGTCGACCAGGTCGGCGCCAAGGTCTCCGCCGCCATCCTCGTCGCCGACCACGCCACCGGCGAGATCCGCGCCAGCGTCGGCGCCGCGCGCTTCCTCGACCCGGCCCGTGCCGGCCATGTCGACATGACGCGCGCCCTGCGCTCGCCCGGATCGACGCTGAAACCCTTCGTCTACGGCCTCGGCATCGAGGCGGGGCTGATCGCGCGCGGCACCCTCCTGGAGGACGCCCCCGTCACCTTCGCGGGCTACGAGCCGCAGAATTTCGACGACGATTTCCAAGGCATGGTGACGGTCGAGGAAGCGCTGCGCCAGTCGCTCAACGTGCCGGCGGTGACGGTGCTCGACGCACTCGGCCCGGTCCGCCTCGCGGTGCGGCTGGAGGAAGCGGGCGCCACCGTCGCGCTGCCGGACGGCATGCGGCCGACGCTCGCCATCGGGCTCGGCGGCTTCGGCACCCGCCTCATCGACCTCGCCTCGCTCTATACGGCGCTGGCGCGCGACGGCCAGCCCGTGCGTCTCAGCGCCACCACGCGCGAGCCCCTGCCCGGCCGGCTGTTCTCGCCGCGCGCGGCCCGCGACGTCGCCGCGATGCTCGCCGGCATGCGCCCGCCCAAGAATGCGCCGCCCGGCCTCATCGCCTATAAGACAGGCACGTCCTACGGCTACCGCGACGCCTGGGCGGTCGGCTTCGATGCCCGCCACGTGATTGCGGTGTGGATCGGCCGGCCGGACGGCACGCCGGTGCCGCAGCTCACCGGCTGGACCGACGCCGCGCCCATCCTGTTCGACGCCTTCTCGCGCATCGGCGTGACGCCGCGCCCGCCGGCGCCGCTCGCCACCGCCACCGCCGAGCTGCCGCCGCCGCTGCAGCGCTTCGTGCCGCGCCGCACCTCCACGGCGGGCCACCGGCGCGGCGACATCGCGATCGCCTTTCCGCCGGACGGCGCGGTGGTCAGCCTCGCCCAGGCCGATGGGACGCGCGCGCCGCTGGTCGCCCGCGTCGTCGGCCGCCCCGCCGACACCTGGCTCCTCGACGGGCGGCCGCTGCCGGTCAGGCTGAACCGCCGCCAGGCCGCCTTCGCCGTCGATCCCGGCACCCACACTCTCACGGTGGTGACGGCGGACGGCGCCTCCGAGCGCGTCGACTTCAGGGTCGACTGAGGCGCCGAGCGGCCGGCCGCTCCCCCTCCCGACCCTCGCCATCCGCACGCAAGCCGGCCGCCTGCCAGTTGCCAACACCGAGATTTGCGTGAGACAATCAATACGCGGAATGGCGTCCCGCTATACGGAACATGAAGGGCGCCGCCGCAGAGGAAAACAACAAGGAAACGTCCCATGAGACGCTTGACCGCTGCTGGGATCGCGCTTGCCGCCATGCTGACGGGCGCGGCCCACGCCGAGACCTACCCGAGTTACATCGAGTTCAAGCCGTCCGACACCAAGGGCGCGCTGCACATGCCCGAATCGGGTGAGGTTTCGCCCATCGCCTTCCTCGTCGCGCACCGCACCTCGAACTTCATGAACCACGTGGCGACCAAGGAGCTTTCCAAGCGCGGCCACATGGTGCTTGGCCTCAACCCCCGCTCCGACAACAACGAGGCCGCCGTCGACTGGGACACCATCGCGCTCGACGTGCGGCAGGGCGTGCGTTTCCTGCGCGCCCAGGAAGGCATCGAGAAGGTGGTGCTGATCGCCCACTCCGGCGGCGGGCCGACCATGTCCTTCTACCAGGCCGTCGCCGAGAATGGGCCGGACTATTGCTCGAGCGAGGACAAGGTCCTGCCGTGCTCGCCGGAAACGCTGGCCGGCTTCGAGCCGTCCGATCGCGGTGACGCCATCGTCTTCATCGACGCCCACCCCGGCAACAGCGTCAACGCCATCCGCAGCTTCAACGGCGCGGTGACCGACGAGGACAACTGGCAGGCGCTCGATCCGAGCCTCGACCCATTCAGCCCCGACAACGGCTACAACGAGGACGGCCTTTCGGAGTATTCCGACGAATTCGTCGCCCGCTACGCCGAAGCGCAGGCCGCGCGCATGAACGCGATGATCGACGACGCGCTCGCCATCAAGGCCGGCCTGGCGCCGGGCGACGACCGGCCCTTCATCCGCTGGCGCAGCGAAGGCCGCCTCTCGGACTTCAGCCACTCGGTGCATGGCGGCACGCTGGAGCCGGCCAAGCTGTTGAAGAACGACGGCTCGATCGCCACGGACGTGGTGAAGACGGTCCGCGTGCCCCGGCTCGACCGCAGGACCGACGACGCCACCATGGATGGCGCCCGCTTCCTGACGGTGAACTCGTTCCTCGGCGCCAACGCGATCCGCGGCGAGAACTCGCTCGACGGCGTGGACTGGTGCTCCAGCAACAACTCCACCATGTGCGCGGTGCAGTCGATCTCGGTGCCGATCCTCGTGGTCGCGGCGCAGGGCCACTACTTCATCCGCGACGGCGAACAGATCCACAGCCTCGCCGCCAGCGAGGACAAGGATTTCGTGGTGGTCGAGGGGATGTCGCACGGCATCGGCCCGTGCGGGGCGTGCGCGAAGGCAACCGGGGCGGACTATGGCAACGCCCGCAAGAACGCGTTCGACTACATCGCCAATTGGACCGCCGAGCACGTCGCGAGCGACTGACCGGCCGCGCGCGGCCGCAAAATCAGCGCTGGGCGGGGTCACCGCCCGCGCCACGCCATGAGGAACCGCCTCGCTTCAGCGGCGGCGGTTTCTCCGCGCCGGGGCCAATCCTCCCCCAGGCCTCGGCGCGTTCAATGTCCGCGCGTCATCGCGATCATGCCGCCGATCAGGACGAGGACGGCCCCCGCCGCGCCCTCGAACCACAGCATGATCTTGTCCTTCATCCTTGCCGCCGAAGCGGCGGCGAGGAGGGCATAGATCATCAGGATCGGCATCTCCATCGCCGCGGAGATCACGGCCATGATGGAAAATTGCAGCGCGATATTGCCTTCGGGCGAGATGAACTGGGGGAACAGCGCCATGAAGAACATCAGCGTCTTGGGGTTGGCGAGTTGCACCGCGAACCCCTTGAAGAACGCCGCCCGCAGCCCGCGCCCCGCTGCAGCGCCCGGCCTCGCCGGCTCATCGGCGCCGGGCGCGGCCACCGGCCCGGCCGCAGGCGGCCAGCCGCGCACGAAACGCACGGCCAGCGGCCACATCATGCGGGCGCCGAGGTAGCACAGATAGGCGGCGCCCGCCCATTTCAGCACCGTGAAGAGGGTGTGGCTGGCCACGATCAGCGCCCCCACGCCCAGCGCCGACAAGGCGAAATAAAACGCCGTGCCGGCCGTCACCCCGGCGCCCGTTGCCCAGCCTGCCCCCACGCCGCGGCGCATCGCCGTGCCGACCACCACGAACACCGCCGGCCCCGGCGTGAGGCACAGCAAGAACTCGGTCAGCGCAAACAGGAGGAGCGTATCGAGCGCCACCGGGGTCAGTCGTCGTCGTCGTCGACCGGGCGTTCCTTGCCTTTGCGCCAGACTTCGAGCCCGGCGAACACCGCGTCGGGGTCGAGCCGCTCCTTGGAGCGCGGATCGGCGTCGTACTCTTCGGCCGGGGTCAGGCTCTGCTCCACCGGCATCAGCACGTCGGGCTGATCGATCGGCACCGCGGGCTGCGTGATGCCCGATTCGCGCGCCGCGACGTCCACCTCACGGTCGAGGTCGAGCTGCGAGCAAAGGCCGAGCGTCACCGGGTCGAGCGGCTGCAGGTTGGGCGAGTTCCAGTGCGTGCGGTCGCGGATCGCGTGGATCGTGGTCTTGGTGGTGCCGACCAGCTTGATGATGGCCGACTCCTTCAATTCCGGGTGATGGCGAAGCAGCCACAAAATGGCGTTCGGCCGGTCCTGCCGCTTGGACACCGGCGTATAGCGGGGCGCCTTGCGCTTCAATTCCGGCACGATCGTCTTGGGCTTCGACAGCTTCATCCGGTAGGCCGGGTCCGCTTCGGCCCGTTCGATCTCGATGCGCGTGAGCTGGCCGTTCTGGATCGGGTCCGCCCCTTTGATGCCTTGCGCGGCGTCACCGTCCGCGATCGCGCCCACTTCGAGCGGATGCAGGCGGCAGAAGGCAGCGATCTGGTCGAACGACAGCGACGTGTTGTCCACGAGCCAAACGGCGGTGGCTTTGGGCATCAAGGGCGTGTCGTCTTGTGGCATGCAAACATATCCTTCTGCTCCCCCACCTCGGCAGGGGAACCCGAAACTCGACGTCGGGTTGTTCG
This sequence comes from Alphaproteobacteria bacterium, assembly GCA_030431335.1. Lineage (GTDB taxonomy): Bacteria > Pseudomonadota > Alphaproteobacteria > Rhizobiales > Amorphaceae > Acuticoccus. Next base: position 14,053 of record JAUIJH010000106.1, on the reverse strand, counting down.
GAACTCTTCAGATATACGCGCGCCACCCCCGAAGGGCAATGATTGCATCAATGTGCGCGGATTAGCCGGCAAAGGCGTGTGCGGCGGGCAGGAGCCCCCGGCCTGTCGCAGGGGGCGCCGAGGAAGCCGGATCAGCCGCCCGGGACCAGGACGATCTTGCCGATCAGCGCGCCGCTTTCCATGCGCCGATGGGCGGCCGCCGCCTCGGACAACGGGAAGCTGCGGTCCATCACCGGGCGCACCGTGCCCGCCTCGATCAACGGCCACACCTCGGCCATCAGTTCATCGGCGATGGCGGCCTTGTAGGCGACGGGGCGCGGGCGCAGCGTCGCCCCGGTGTGGACCAGGCGCTTGGTCATCAGGATGCCGAAATTGGCCTGCGACGGCCCCTCCAGCGTGGCGATCTGGACGATGCGCCCCTCCACCGCCGCCGCCTTCCAGTTGCGCTCCACATACGAGCCGCCGACCATGTCGATGATGACGTTGGCGCCGGCGGGGGTCGCCTCCTTCACCGCGGCCACGAAGTCGGCTTCCTTGTAGTTGACGGCCACATCGGCGCCGAGCTTCTTGCACACGGCGCATTTTTCGGCCGAGCCCGCCGTTGCGATCACATTCGCGCCAAAAGCCTTGGCGAGCTGGATCGCGGTGGTGCCGATGCCGGATGTGCCGCCGTGGATCAGCAGCCACTCGCCGGCGGCGAGCCTGGCCCGCTGGAACATGTTGCTCCACACGGTGAAAAAGGTCTCCGGCACGCCCGCCGCCTCCTCCAGGGAGAGCCCCTTGGGGATGGGCAGCGCGTTGGTCTCGTCGGCCGTGCAATATTGCGCGTAGCCGCCGCCGGGAACGAGCGCCATCACGCGGTCGCCGAGCGCATGGCGGGTCACCTCGGCGCCGATCGCGACGACGGTGCCCGACACTTCCAGCCCGAAGACGCTGGAGGCGCCGGGGGGCGGCGGATAGCCGCCGGCACGCTGCAGGCAGTCCGGCCGGTTGACGCCCGCGGCCGCCACCTCGATCAGCACGTCGGTGGCACCGGGCGTCGGCGCTTCGTGGTCGCCGAGCGTCAGCACGTCGGGCCCGCCCGGTCCCGTCGCGGTGACGGCTTTCATCGTCTTTGGCAGGGTCAATGGCTTTTCCTCGCTGGCTGGTGGGGGCACACTCAACGCGACGCACGCGAGGCCGGCAAGAGCCCCAAGGAGGACGCCATGGACGAGGAAACGCCCCCCAAACCCAGAAACCATGTGCTGGGAGCGGACCTGTCGCGCCTTTCGGTGAGCGAGTTGGAGTATCTGCGCGAGGCGTGCCTGGCCGAGGCCGACCGCATCGCGGTGGAAATCGACACCAAGGGGGCCACTCGGGCGGCGGCGGACAGCGTGTTCAAGTTCTGAACTCGGCGACGCGACCGGCTGCGGCGGCTATCGCTCCGCGCGGACCGCACGGGGGCGCAGATGGCTGCAAATCGACGCGCCCTGCCCGCACCGCGCGTTGTGCGCACGGCAAGCGGATGGCGGTGCGGCACGTCGCCGCCCGCGTCGTACCGGGGAACGAACGAAAACCCTCAACGAACGAAACCCCGCGTGGCACGCCGGTGGCCGGCGGCATCGCGGGGCTGAGCTTCCCTACGGCGCGAGCAGACAGGCTCGCCGGCCGAACGCGCCCGACGTGTCCGTCGGGACGGCGATCAGGAGCCGGGGATGCCCTTGAACTTGTTCTTGAAGCGCGAAATACGGCCGCCGCGGTCGAGCAGGGTCTGCTGGCCGCCGGTCCAGGCCGGATGGGTCCGCGGGTCAATATCGAGCGCGATCCTGTCGCCCGCCGAGCCGGCACACGAGCGCGTCGTGTATTCGGTTCCGTCCGTCATCACCACCGTCACGGCGTGATAGTCCGGGTGAAGATCCTTTTTCATCGCCATATCCTGTCGAAACGGCCAAGGGGGCGGCAGCGCGCCGCGACCGTTCCAATATTGTTCGGGAACGGCGACGACATAACCCGTCACCTGGGATTGTGCAAGGGTAACGGTCGTTCGGGTCGCATTGACAAGGGCGGTCGCCCCCTGCTCTCAAAGCTCGATGAGTTCTAAAGCGAAGCGCTCCGACACCGCAGACGCAGCCCCGGACGAGGGGCGGCGCCCGCGCGTGCGCCTGCGGCCGCTGCGGTTCCTCCTGCCTTACGCGCTGAACTACAAGGGGCGGCTTGCCCTCGCGATCCTCGCCATGCTGTGCGCCACCGGCGCGACGCTGGCGGTGCCGCTGGCCGTGCGGCGGATGATCGACCACGGCTTCGCCGCCGACGACGGCGCCTTCATCGATGCTTATTTCGGCATGTTGGTGGCGGTGGCCGGCGCGCTCGCGATCGCCTCGTCCATGCGCTACTACCTCGTCACCACGCTCGGCGAGCGCGTGGTGGCGGACGTGCGCGCCGACGTCTTCGCCAAGGTCATGAACCTGTCGCCCGCCTTCTTCGACCGGACCATGTCGGGCGAAGTGGTCTCGCGCCTCACCGCCGATACCACGCAGATCAAGTCCGCCGTCGGCTCCAGCGCGTCGGTGGCGCTGCGCAACGTGCTGATGGGCTTCGGCGCGATGGCGATGATGATCGTGACCAGCCCCAAGCTGTCCGCGATGGCGCTCGCGATCATTCCGGTGCTGGTGCTGCCGCTGGTCGCCTACGGGCGCAAGGTGCGCCGCCTTTCGCGCGCGGCGCAGGACACGCTGGCGCAGATCTCCGCCTACGCCACCGAGGCCATCGGCGCGATCCGCACGCTGCAATCCTTCCTCGCCGAGCGCCGCGCCGCCGATTTCTACCGCGACGGCGCCCTGAGGGCCTTCGACATGGCCCGCCGCGCCACCGCCGCCCGGGCCGTGCTGACGGCCATCGTCATCTTCCTGGTCTTCTCCTCCATCGTCGGCGTGCTGTGGCTCGGCGCGCAGGAGGTCCTGTCCGGCACGCTGACGGCCGGCGCGCTCGGCCAGTTCGTGCTCTACGCGGTGTTCGCGGCCGGCGCGCTCAGCGAGCTCAGCCAGGTGTGGGGCGAGATCGCGCAGACCGCCGGCGCCGCCGAGCGGCTCTCCACGCTGGCCGCCGAAAAGGCCGAGATCACCTCGCCCGCGACGCCCAAGCCGTTGCCGGAGCCGGCCGAAGGCGAGCTGGAGTTCGCCGGCGTCTCCTTCGCCTACCCCAACGACACCACGCTCGGCGTCCTGCACGACGTCTCGTTCCGTGTCGCGCCGGGACGCACGGTGGCGCTCGTCGGCCCCTCCGGCGCCGGCAAGACGACCATCTTCCAGCTCATCACGCGCAGCTACGACGTGCTGGACGGCGCCATCAAAGTCGACGGCGTGGACGTGCGTCAGGCCGATCTCGCGGCCCTTCGCCGGCGCATCGCGCTGGTGCCGCAGGACACCACCATCCTCGCCACCACCATCGCCGACAACATCCGCATCGGCCGCCCCGAGGCGAGCGAGGACGAGGTGATCGCCGCCGCCGAGGCTGCCCGCGTCGCCCCCTTCGTCGAGGCGCTGCCGCAGGGCTATGCCACCGTGGTCGGCGAGCGGGGCGTCACCCTGTCGGGCGGCCAGCGCCAGCGCATCGCCATCGCCCGCGCGATCTTGAAGGACGCGCCCATCCTCCTGCTCGACGAGGCGACCTCCAGCCTCGACGCGGAGAGCGAAGCCTACATCCAGGAAGCGCTGGAGCGGCTGATGGTGGGTCGCACGACGCTGGTGATCGCGCACCGCCTCGCCACCGTGGTGCGCGCGGACCGCACGCTGGTGCTGGACGGCGGGCGCATCGTGGAGGCGGGCACCCACGCCGAGCTCGCCGCGCGCGAGGGCGTCTATGCGCGCCTCGCCGCGCTGCAATTCGGCAGCGCCGGCAGCGCCATCGACACCGACGCCGCCTGATCAGGGCGCCAGGATCGCCAAGGTCAGCAGCGACAGCGCGCTGGTGAAGATGATGATCTGCGCGATCGCATCCGTCCGCACGCCGTAGAGCAGCGCCAGGCTGAACGCCATCGCCCCCGCCGGCCCCGCCGAGGTGAGCTGGAACAGTTCGCGCTGCGGGCCGGGCTCGATCAGGAGGTGCAGCCCCACCCCCACCAGCACCGGAAACAGGACGAGCTTGACGGCCGAGAAAATGAGTACGGCCGGATCGTAGGAAAAGCGCGTGCGCGACAGCACGACGCCCAGCGCGAAGAGCGCCACCGGGCCCGCCGCCGAGCCGTTGAATTGAACGAAGGTGACGATGGGATCGGGCAGCACGACGTCGGAAAGGTTGACGATCGCGCCCGCCACCATCGCGATCAGCAGGGGCGTGCGCACCACGCTGAGGAGCGCCGCCCCCACCGTTGCCCGCCCGCTGGTGATCACCTGCATCACCACGATGGCGGCCGCGAATGGGATGGTGGAATCGAGCGTCACCACCGCGGTGATGGCGAGCACCTTGTCCGGCCCGTAGATCAGCAACGAGATCGGCAGCACGAACAGGACGGAGTTGGAGAAGATGCCCGCGAAGGCCATCAGCACCGATTCGCCCCGCTCGCGCCGCAGGAGCCGCGTGGCGATCAGGTAGCCGGCGGTGAACAGGATCAATTCGGACGCGAAATACCAGGTCAGCGGCGCGAGGCGGAAATTCTCCACCGGCGCGTTGGCGATCAGCCCGAACAGCAGCGTCGGCAGCAGCACCACCATGGCAAGCTTGTTGATCGCGCGCGCGCCATCGGCGCTCATGTAGCCGAACCGGCCCATGGCGAAGCCGAGCGCAAGCATTGCGAACACCGGCAGGATCGGGTCCGCGAGAACCTCAAATATGGGCACGGCGCCTCGTCATCAGCCGGTTCGCCACGCGCTGGATCACCGCTCCGTCAGCTTCAATTCGATGCGGCGATTGCGGGCGAACGCCTCATCCGACGCCTCGTCGAGGATCGGCCGGAACTCGCCGAAGCCCGCCGCCACCAGCCGCTGCGGCAGGACGCCCTGGCCGATGAGGTATTGCACCACCGAGATGGCGCGCGCCGCCGACAGCTCCCAGTTGGAGCGGAAGCGCCCCGCGCCCGACAGCGGCCGCGCGTCCGTGTGGCCGTCGACGCGCAGCACCCAATCGATATCGCTGGGGATCTCGCTCTCCAGCGCGATCAGCTCGGTGGCGAGCTTGGCCAGCTCCTCCTGGCCCTCGACATTGAGCGCATCCGAGCCGGTGGGAAACAGCACCTCCGACTGGAACACGAAGCGGTCGCCGACCACCTCGACCCCGGAGCGGGCGGCGAGGATATCGCGCAGGCGGCCGAAGAAGTCGGAGCGGAAGCGATTGAGGATCTGCACCCGCTGCGCCAGCGCGAGATTGAGGCGGCGGCCGAGATCGGCGAGCCGCGTCTGGCTCTCCTGGTCGCGCGCTTCGGAAGCGTTCAGCGCCTCTTCCAACGCCGCCATCTGCCGGCGCAGCGCGCGCAGCTGCTCGTTGAGGATCGCGACGCGCGACAGCGCATCCGCGCCGATCTGCTGCTCGGAGCGGAGCTGATCGCGCAGCGCGGCGACTTGCGCATCCTGCTCGCCCGAGGCATCGGCTTCGCCCGCCAGCACGCCCTGGAGATTGTCGCGTTGCGCCATCAGCGCCTCGAGGCTCGCGTTCATGGAGGCGACTTCGTCCGCCTGCTCGGTGTTACCCGCGCGCTCCAGCGCCAACAGCTCCGACAGCTCCGCAATCTGCGCGTTGAGCCGCTGCAACGCGCTCTCGCGCCCCGTCAGCTCCTGGCTGAGGAAGAATTGGGCCAGCATGAAAAGTGAAAGCAGGAAGATGATCACGAGCAGCAGCGTCGCCATCGCATCGACGAAGCCCGGCCAGTAGTCTGCCCGCGTCTCGCGGCGTCGCGAGGCCAGCGGCATCGGCTGTCTCCTCTATGGCGCGCGCTCGTCCTGCTCGAGCGCGCTGTTGAGGCGAATGAGGAGCTCCTCGATGCGATCGTTCTGGGCACCCTGGGATTCGGCCCACTCGATCAGCACCTTCTGCTCGCGCCGCATGTTCTTGACGATGGCCTGGATGCCGTCCGCCAGGCTCGCCAGCGCCTTGGCGCTCTGCCTCTCGCCCGAGCCGCTGTCGCCGCGCAACGCGCCGCCTTCCTCGAGCAGCGCCGCCAGCCGGTCGACGGAGCGCTGCAGATCGACCGTCGCCTGCGCCGCGCCGGCCACCTCGAGATCGTCGACGATGTCGGTCAGCGTCGACAGCCAGTCTTCCAGCTCGGTGTAGAAGCGGTTCTGCGCCTGTCCGGCCTGCAGATCGAGAAAGCCGACGATCAGCGAGCCGGTGAGCCCGAACAGCGACGAGGAGAACGCCGTGCCCATCCCCGACAGCGGCGCCTGCAGCCCCGCCTTCAGGTCCTGGAAGATGACGGCGCTGTCGGCGGAGGACACGTCCAGCGACTGGATGGTGTCGCCCACCGAGTTGATGGTCTGCAACAGGCCGTAGAACGTGCCGAGCAGGCCCAGGAAGACGAGCAGGCCGATGAGGTAGCGCAGAATGTCGCGCTGCTCGTCGAGCCGCGTGCCGATGGTGTCGAGGATCGAGCGCATGGTGACGGCGCTCATGATGGTCTCGTCGACGCCGTCGCGCAGCAGGGTGGCCATCGGCGCGAGCAGTGTGGGCTGGCTGCCGGTGCTGGGCGCCGGCGCGCCGGTGCGGAACCGGTTGACCCATTTGATCTCACGGAACAGCCGCGTCACCTGGTAGACGGACAGCACCACCCCGATCAGCCCGACCGCGATGATCAGCCCGTTGAGGATCGGGTTGGCCATGAACGCATCGCTGATCGTCCTGACCTGGATGAAGATCAGAAAGCCGACCAGAATCACGAACAGGATCATGCGCCACAGGTAAACCTGCGGGTAGGTCAGCCGATAGGGATCCTTGCGCGCCATAGCGAGTCGTTTAGCCGAACCTCAAGTGCGCGGACAATGCGCACACCCTTCATTGCACATCGCGTGCCCGATATGAACGCAAGCTTAGCGCCAACGGCAAGCCGTCGCAGCCAAGCCGCTTCGCGCGGCCCTTACTTCGCCCACGTGTCAATTTAAATAGCGCGCCAGCAAAGGCGGCGGGAATGGCTGCTATCCGAGTCTATCCGAGAACGAAGCCGAGTTTTCGCGCGTTGGTTGTGCAAGAATTCGGAGGTCCGGGAATGCTCATGATCGACTGCGAGACGCTTCTCAAAGGTGTCGGCGATGCCAAATCGCCAAGTGCAGCAAAGCGACTCGATCCGCTGACGTGGCTCTCCCGGGCGACCACGGCCACCGGTGTACGTGACATCGCCAATCCCGCTCTGGCCGGCGAAGGCCCGCTCACCGAGCGCGTGCCGGGCCTCGGCTGCGCGGATGGCCTCGCAGGTGCCGGCGAGGCCGATGGGGACGCTTCGGCGGCGCGCGACGGCGACAGTCTGCTCGGCTGCGACCAGGTCGGCCGCGAGGCCGCCGACCCCGACCCGAGCGACAGCGTGGCGCACCTCATCCGCCAGGCGAGCCAGGGCGCACTGGCCACTCGCACGCCGACGCACCGCGCGGTAGCGATGGAGCCGGCATAGGCGCGGCTCGCTAACGCTGTGCCGCCTTGATGTTCTGCAGCAGCACCTTCTGCATGTACTCGTTGCCCGCAACGATGGTGCCGTCGGTCAGCATCGCGTCGCCGCCGCTCGTGTCGGTGACGAAACCACCCGCCTCGCGCACCATCACGATGCCGGCCGCCATATCCCAGGCGTTGAGGTCGTGCTCCCAGAAGCCGTCGAGCCGGCCGGCCGCCACATAGGCGAGCTCCAGCGCCGCCGAGCCGTTGCGGCGCAGGCCGGCGATGCGGCTCATCATCGGCTGCACCTCGGACAGGAAGCGCACCTGATTGCCGTGGCCGAGGAACGGTATGCCCGTCGCGAACAATGCCGCCGACAGATCCTGCCGCGCCGCGACGCGCAGGCGCCGGTCATTGAGGAAGGCGCCACGCCCCCGCTCGGCGACATAGAGCTCGTCGCCCACCGGGTTGTAGATGACGCCCGCGATCAGTTCCTTCTCGCGCCGCAGCCCGATGGACACGGCGAAAACCGGAATGCCGTGCAGAAAGTTGGTGGTGCCGTCGAGCGGGTCGACGATGAAGACGTGCGTGCCGTCCCTCGGGGCGACATTGGTGCCCTCCTCGCCCACGAAACCGTATTCCGGCCGGGCACGGGACAGCTCGGCGAGCACGATCTCCTCGGCGCGCTTGTCGGCGCGGGAGACAAAATCGGCAGGCCCCTTCTTGGAGACCTGGAGGTTTTCGACCTCGCCGAAATCGCGAGCCAGGCTGCGGCCGGCCTTTTCGGCGGCGGCCACCATCACGTTCAAGATTGCAGAGCGTGCCATGGTCAGTCGGCGCGGCGCACGTAGCTGATTTCCTGGGTGTCCACGACGATGCGCTCGCCGGCCCCGATGAACGGCGGCACCATCACCTTGACACCGTTCTCGAGCATCGCGGGCTTGTAGGAGGAGGAGGCGGTCTGCCCCTTCACCACGGCGTCGGCCTCGGTGATTTCCAGCGTCACATGCTGCGGCAGCGAGATGCCGATGGGCTTTTCCTCGTACATCTCCACGGTCACCTTCATCCCGTCCTGCAGGAACGCGGAACGGTCGCCGACGAAGTCCTTGGCGAGTTCGAGCTGCTCGTAGGTGGTTTCATCCATGAAAACGAGAGCGTCGCCCTGCTCGTAGAGGAACTGAAAGTCCTTCTGCTCCAGGCGCACGCGCTCCACCTTGTCGGCGGAGCGGAAGCGCTCGTTGAGCTTGCGCCCGTCGATCAGGTTCTTGAGCTCGACCTGCGCGAACGCGCCGCCTTTGCCAGGCTTCACGTGCTGCACTTTGACAGCAGCCCAAAGCGTATTCTGATGCTCCAGCACATTGCCGGGGCGAATTTCATTGCCGTTTATTTTCATGACCGGTCCGAGAAAGTCTGTTCGGGGTCGGCTCGGGTTGCCCGCCGCCCGCCATACGAGGGAGGGCAAACCACACGCGCGCCGCAAGAGCAAGTGATGACCACGCCGCAGCGCCCTGGGACACGGTCCCGCGAGCGCTTTCGAGCTCGAGATTGGCCGCGCGCGGACAATCGACGGCGGCGCGGCAGCGCTATCGCCGAACGTAGCGCGGGATGAACTGCGCCACCCGCTCCTGCGCCTCGGCAACGACGGCCGGATCGCGCGTGCCCATGAAGCCGTCGAGATAAAGGTCGGAGATGCCCGCCCTGCGCGCCAACAGGTGCCACTTGATGGCCTCCACCTCGTCCGCATCGCCGCCGTGGCCGTCGGCGAGCGCGCGAGCCATCATGTTCATCGCGCGCGCGTTGCCCGAGCGGGCGGCCAAGGCGAGGAAGGGCAGCGCGACCTGGGCGTTCGGCTCGGCGCCGATGCCGAACAGCTTGCGCTCCGCGTAGGCGAGGGACGCGGCCGGATCGCCCGACTCGGCGGCGCGGCCGTACCAGCGCGTCGCCTCCACGTCGTCCGGCAGCGTGCCCTGGCCCTCCTCGTACATGATGGCGAGCGCGTACTGGGCCTTGGGTTCGCCCCGCTCGGCCGCCAGCTTCATGTAGCGGAACGCGGCATCGACATTCTGCTCGCGCCCCTCCCCCTTGAGATAGAGCAGCGCCAGAGCGTGGGCCGCGTCGCCGCTGCCATGCTCGGCAGCGCGCTCGAACACCTCGCCGGCCTTGACCGGGTCCTTGGGCACACCGCGGCCGAGCAGCAGCATCGACGCAAGCCGGTTTTCCGCCGCCGCGTTGCCAAGGTCGGCCGCGACCGCATACCAGCCGGCGGCCTTGGCCAGATCCTGCTCGACCCCGAGCGCCTCCTCGTAGAGCCGGCCGATCAGCGCGGCCGCCGCCGGATCGTCCTGGGCGGACGCCCGCAGCGCCACCTTGAAGGCCGTGCTGTAGAGGCCGCGCTGGTAGGCGCCGAAGGCATAGTGCGACAGGCGCAGCGGGGCCTCGCTGGGCTCCTCGTCCGGGTGCAGCAGCGCGGTGGGGATGGCGATCAGCTCTTCTTCGCCGTCCTCGACGGCGCGTTGCGTGGCCGCAACCAGGGCCTCCGGCGCATCGCCGGCAGCCTCGGTTTCGCTCTGGCTCTGGCTCTCGCCCTCGCCCTCGCTCTCGCTCTCGCTCTCGGTAATCGCCCGGCCCACCACCACGCCGGGCGCTTCCTGCTGCGGCAGCTGCATCGGGCGCGACTGGGGCATCGGCAGGAAATTGGGGAGGCTCGGCCGGGTGTCGAGCATCTCGTCGGCGAGCGCGCGGACGTCATCGGCCGGCTGGGCCGCCGCCGCCGCGCCGGACGCGGCGACCAGCAGCAGGCACACCACGGGGAACGCGGCTCGCCTCACAGCTCACCCGCCTCGCGCAGCGCCCGGTCGGCCGCCGCGACCCGCGCCGCTTCGTCGTGATCATCGCCGAACACATCCACCAAGGCGACAAACTCCGCACGCGTCTCGATGAGCGCCGAAAGGCTCACCCGATCGCTGGGCCCGGCGGCAACCGCGGGCACTTCGAAGAGAGCCTGCCACCAGTTGGCAAGGGCACAGGCCGCCGCCAGATCGTTCGTCCCATCGAACCAAACATAGTCCGCATCGGCTTCGCCCGCCAGCATGGCCTGGTGCCGATCGGCGGCCACGGCACCGCACATGGCGTCGCCCTTGCGCGCCGCGATCAATTTGGCCGATGGCGATCGGAGGTGCAGCCCGTCGGCGCCGAAGACGACCGGCCAGCCCTCGCCGGCGACGAGCGCGGCGGCGCCGGCCGCATGCGCGGCCGCCACCAGCTCGGCGCCATTGGGCGCATCGCGCGGCAGCACCACGGCCGCCACGTCGCCGGCCGCCAGCGCAGCCGTCAGCCGCGCCGCCTCCACGCCGGAGCGCAGCTCGAGGATGAGGCGGCGCAACAAGCCCGTTCTACCGCTTACGCGGCCTCGCGCTCGATCTCCGGCGCCCACTCGCCCTTGGCGGCGAGGCCGTTCATGCGCGCGCGGTGAGCGAACGCGGACTGCGCCGCCTTGACGTTCTCGGACTTGCCGCCCCAGGCGAGCAGCGCCGCCTGCTGCAGCGCGCGGCCGTAGGAGAAGGTGAGCTTCCACGGCAAGCCGCCGATCGCGTTCATCAGCGACAGATGCTCCGTCGCCGTTTCCTCCGACTGGCCGCCGGACAGGAACGCGATCCCCGGAACCGCCGAGGGCACCGTGGCCTTGAGGCAGGCGATGGTCTTCTGCGCCACCACCTCGGGGGCCACCTGCGGGCCATTCTGCCCCGGCACCACCATGTTCGGCTTCAACACGATGCCTTCCAGATCGACACGCAGCGCGCCCAATTCGTTGAACACGGTGCGCAGCGTCGCCACGGTCACGTCGTAGCAGGTGTCGATGTCGTGCGTGGCGGGCGGGCCGTCCATCAGCACTTCGGGCTCCACGATGGGCACGATGCCCGCCTCCTGGCACAGCGCCGCATAGCGGGCGAGCGCGTGGGCGTTGGCGGCGATCGCGGGGCCGGTGGGCAAGCCCTTGCTCGTGTCGATATCGATCACACCGCGCCACTTGGCGAAGCGCGCGCCGGCCTCGTAATAGCCCTTGAGGCGCTCGCGCAGGCCGTCGAGGCCCTCGGTCACGGTCTCGCCCGGGAAGCCGGCCAGCGGCTTGGCGCCCTTGTCGACCTTGATGCCCGGCACGGCGCCGGCAGCCTTGATCACATCCACGAACCGCCGGCCGTCGGCGGTGGACTGGCCCAGCGTCTCTTCGAACAGGATCACGCCGGAGACGTAGTTGCGCATTGCCTCGTCGGCCGTGAACAGCATCTCGCGATACGCGCGGCGGTGCTCTTCCTCGTTCGCGACGCCGATCTGGTCGAAACGCTTCTTGATCGTGCCGGTGCTCTCGTCCGCGGCCAGGATGCCCTGCCCCTCGGCGACCATTGCTACCGCGATATCGTTTAGGCTCTCGCCCATCGGGCCCTCCTTACCTCAATACATTCGGGATGATTCTAGCGCTCAGTCGGCCCGCTTCAAAGCTTCAACGCCCGGAAGAGGCTTGCCTTCCAGCCATTCGAGAAACGCGCCGCCGGCGGTGGAGACGTAGGAGAAGCCGTCCACGACGCCCGCGTGGGCGAGAGCGGCCACCGTATCGCCGCCGCCGGCCACCGTCAGCATGCCTTCCCGGGTCCGCTCGGCCGCGTGACGGGCCGTGTCGATCGTGCCCCGGTCGAAGGGCGGAATCTCGAACGCGCCAAGCGGCCCGTTCCACACCAGCGTGTTGGCCCCGTTCATCTCGCCGATGATGGCGGCGACCGAGTGGGGCCCGACGTCGAGGATCATCTTGTCGTGGTCGACGCCCTCGTCGACGCCGATGTGGGTCGCCTCCGCCCCGGCCTCGAATTTTTCGGCCACCATCGCGTCCTTGGGCAGCATGATGGCGCAACCGGCGTGTTCGGCCGCGGTCATGATGCGCAGCGCGGTGTTGGCCTGGTCCTTCTCGCACAGCGAGCGGCCCACATCGATGCCGAGCGCGTGGAGGAACGTGTTCGCCATGCCGCCGCCGACGACCAGCGCGTCGACCTTGGTGACGAGATTTTCCAGGAGCGCGATCTTGGTCGACACCTTGGCACCGCCGACCACGGCCATCACCGGGCGCTTGGGTGCGGACAGCGCCTTCTCCAGCGCCGCCAGCTCGGCCTCCATGGCGCGGCCGGCAAAAGCGGGCAGCTTGTGCGCCAGCCCCTCGGTGGAGGCATGCGCGCGGTGGGCGGCGGAAAAGGCGTCGTTGACGTAGATGTCGCCGTTTTCGGCCAGCGCCGTGACAAAGGCGGCGTCGTTCTTTTCCTCGCCCTTGTGGAAGCGCGTGTTCTCCAGGATCACGACGCCGCCATCGGGCAGCGCGGCCAGCGCCGCGGCGGCAGGCTCGCCGATGCAATCCTGCGCGAAGGCCACCTCCTGGCCCAGCGTCTCGGCCACGGCTTCGGTGACCATGGCAAGCGACATCGTGTCGTTGCGCTCGCCCTTGGGCCGGCCGAAGTGGGCCAGAAGCGCGACCTTGGCGCCTTTGTCCGCCAGTTCCTTGATGGTGGGCACCACGGCGGTGATGCGCGAGCGGTCCGACACCTTGCCGTCGGCCATCGGCACGTTGAGGTCCACGCGCACCAGGACGCGCTTGCCCTTCACGTCTCCGATCGCGTCCAAGCCGTTGATGGCCATCAGCCGATGTCCTTCTTGATCAAGATCCATTCGGTGGAGGGATTTTCCCAATCCTCCTTGACGATTTCGCGGCGGTCGATCTCCCGGTAGCCGAGCCGCTGATAGAGCCGCAGGGCGCCGAAATTCTGGTCCGCCACGATGATCGAAACCGCCGGCAGGTCCAGGTGGGACGCGATGGCCTCCGCATGGCGCACCAGGCGCGCGCCGAAACCGCGCCCACGCGCCCGGGGGTAGGTGGCGAGCACGTTGAGATACCACGATCCGACGACGGTATTTTCCATTTCCTGCAAAACGCGGAGGATGGGCGGGATATCGTCGGTGATCGGCTCGGGAGCGGCGATGACATAGCCCGTCATCGCCGCCATCACGCCGGCGCCTTCGTCGATGACGATCACCTGGCCGGCTTCGGCTCGCCGCGCCTGGCGTTCCGCGCCGAGCGCCCAAGGATCCATGCCGGGCCCCGCGAGCTTCTTCCAAAGCCACAGCGGGATGCCTTCGCCGGCATAGTTGATCAGTTCGGCAAGCGCCCGGCCATCGGCGGACGTTGCCTTGCGCATCGGCGGGGAAAGGGGCAGCGGCACCTTCTAGACGTGCTTTGCCATCGCGACGGCCGTGTCGGCCATGCGATTGGAGAAGCCCCACTCGTTGTCGTACCAGGACAGGACGCGAACGAAATTGCCGTCCATCACCTTGGTCTGATCGGTGGCGAACACCGAGGAGTGGGCGTCGTGGTTGAAGTCCATCGACACGAGCTTGTCGTCGGTGCAGCCCAGGATGCCCTTCAGCTCCCCGTCCGCCGCCGCACGGATCGCGTCGTTGATCTCTTCCACCG
>JAUIJH010000105.1 GCA_030431335.1 Alphaproteobacteria bacterium | reverse complement strand
GAAGGCGGGCGAGACGCTCTTCGAAATCGACCTCATGGCCGGCAAGCGCATCATCGGCGGCGTCGATCAGCTGGCCGGCCACCGCGCGGCCATGGGCTTCTGATCCGATACCGGGCGCATGTCGCGCCCGGTGTTTTATCACCTGTTTAACGAGGGCATTTTGCCATGACCAAAGACACCGCACCCGCCAGCACCAAACCCGAGGCACCGACCGTGACCCTCTCCACCCCCGTCACCATCGACGGGACCGAGGTCAGCAAAATCACCCTGCGCAAGCCCGGTACCGGCGAGCTGCGTGGCCTGAAGCTGACCGATATCCTGCAGATGGACGTCAGCACCATGATCCGGCTCCTGCCGCGCATCACCATGCCGCCGCTCAGCGAGGCACAGGTCTCGAGCCTGCCGCCCGAGGACTTCACCGATTTCGCCGGAAAGACCGTGGTTTTTTTCGCGCGGAAGGAACAGCTGGAGATGGCGCAGGGCTGAGCCTTCCCGACGATGTCGAGGAAGCGATGGCCGATATCGCCCTCGTCTTCCACTGGCCGCCGCAGGCCATGGCGGAAATGAGCCTCGAGGATCTCGCAGCCTGGCGTGAACGCGCCAGGGCGCGCCACGAGGCCGCCCACCAGGAGCTTGCCCCGCCACTCGGGGATGAGGTCGCCGGTATATTCGGCCATGCCGGACGGGGCGATCACCGGGTCCCAGTAGTAGAGGGGCTGCTCCATGCCGGCCTGCTGCGTGAGGCCCGCGCCGATGGGCGCGCCGTTATAGTTGATGCCGTAGGTGATGACCGGCCAGCCGTAGTTGAGGCCGGGCTGCGGCTTGTTGAGCTCGTCGCCGCCGCGGGGGCCGTGCTCCACCGTGAAGAGCTCGCCCGCCTCCGTCACCACGGCCGATTGCAGGTTGCGGTGGCCGTAGGACCAGATCTCGGGCTGGGCCGACGCGTCGCCGGCGAAGGGATTGTCGCCAGGCACCGAGCCGTCGGCGTTGATGCGCATCACCTTGCCGAGGCCCGATGCGGTGTCCTGCGCCTGGTCGCGGATCGGCGTGTCGGAGCGCTCGCCGGTGGTGACGAACAGCGCGCCGTCCGGCCCGAAGGCGAGGCGCGAGCCGAAATGCTTGTTGCCGGCATAGGCGGGCGTCTGGCGGAAGATCACCTCCACCTCGTCCAGCGCGCCGCCGCCGGCCTCGTCGAGCACGACGCGCGCCCGCGCGACGCTGGTGCCGTTGCGGCCGCTGCCGCGCGGCTTGGCGTAGGAGACGAAGATGCGCCCGTCCTCGGCAAAGTCCGGCGACAGCGCGACGTCGAGCAGCCCGCCCTGGCCGCGCGCGTCCACCTCCGGCACGCCCGAAAGCGCCGGCCCGGCGGTGCCGTCCGCGCCGATCACGTGCATCGCGCCGGCCTTGGCGGTCGCCAGGATCCGCCCGTCGGGGAGAAACTCCATCGCCCACAGGTGAGGCAGGCCCGCCGCCACCTCCTCGACCGCGATATTCGCCGGAGCGTCGCTCTGGGGCGCGCGCGTCTGCCCCGCAAAAGCGGGGGCCTGGCCGGGGGCGTTCTTGGGGCCTTGCGCCACCGGCGGGCGCTCCTGCGCCTCTGCCGTGGGGGCGAGCGCGACGGTGGCCGCAAGGGCGATGAGGACGAAACGCATGGTGGGCCTCCCTGTAACGGTCCGCCAAAGCGGCCGCAGGGAGAGCTATGCCTCTGGCGCGCGATGAGAAGGGCCAAGCCTTCACGTCGCGCTCAACAGGAGTTGAAGCGGCCCGGCCTGGAGCGTCCGGCGCCCGATCGGGCAGCGCTAGTCCTGGGCCCGCAGGACCGTGCCGCTCGCGGCGCCGAAGCCGATGCGGTGGCCGCGCCCCTCGCACCAGGCGGTGAGGGCGAGCGTGTCGCCGTCCTCCAAAAAGACGCGCCGCGCCTCGCCCAGCGTGAGCGGACGCTCGCCGTTCCAGGTCAGTTCCAACAGCGAGCCGAAGCTGTCGGGGTCCGGGCCGGAGATGGTACCGGAGCCGAGAAGGTCGCCGGTCTCCATGGTGCAGCCGCACAGCGAGTGGTGGGCGAGCTGCTGCGCCGCGGAATAATAAAGGTGCCGCGCGTTGGTCCGGCTGATGGTGTGGGGCGCCGCCCCTCGCGGCGCGAGGCTCGCCTCGATGTGGATGTCGAGGTTGGCCGGGGCGGCCTCGGCGAGATAGTCGAGCAGCGGGTATTCGCGCGGGGGCGCCGGCACGCGGTAGGGCGCGAGCGCCGCCTGGGTCACCACCCAGGGGCTGATGGTGGTGGCGAACGCCTTGGACTGGAAGGGACCGAGCGGGCGGTATTCCCAAACCTGGATGTCGCGGGCCGACCAGTCGTTGAGGAGCACGTAGCCGAAGATGTGCCGGTCGGCGGCGCCGGCATCGAGCCGGGTGCCGAGGCGGGTGGGCGTGCCGACGACGGCGCCGAGCTCGATCTCCATGTCGAGCCGCGCGCTGGGGCCGACGCGCGGCGCGGTGTCGCCCGGCCCCATCAGCTGGCCGAGCGGGCGGCGGACCGGTGTGCCCGACACCACCACCGTGGAAGCGCGGCCGTTGTAGGCGATGGGCATGTGCAGCCAGTTGGGCGGCAGGGCGTCCGCCGCGCCGCGAAACATGGTGCCGACATTGGTGGCGTGCGCGCGCGAGGAATAGAAGTCGGTATAGCCGGCGACCTTGAAGGGACGGTGGAGGCGCACCGCCTCCTGCGCCACCAGGGCGGTGCCCGCGAGCGCGGTGCCGCGCAGCGTATCGGCGCCCCCCTCCGCGAGGAGCTGGCTGATTTCCGTGCGGGCCCGCTGCCAGACAACGGGGTCTTGCGCCATCAGATTGTTGAGCCGGCCGGTGGCGAACACCGGCTCGCCGGCAAGGGTCAGGCGCCCTTCGGCCTCCAACACGGTGAGGTCGAGGACCTGATCGCCGATGGCGACGCCCACGTGGCGGGCGCGGTCGCCCTCACGGGTGAAGACGCCGTAGGGCAGGTTCTGCAGCGGAAAGTCGCTGGCGGCGTCGTTGGCGCTCGCCACCCAGCTGCGGCGGGCCGGGTCGTGGGTTTCGTCGAGCGTCGGAACGCTGGTGCTCATGGGCCATCCTCGCCGCGGTTGCGCGCAAGCCGACCATGAAGCGGCGCGCGCGTAAAGCCCCGCCCGGCGCCCCGGTCAGACGAAGACGAAATCGTCGATCACATCGGACACCTTGGTGTTTTCGATGATGAGCACGTCGCTGCCGAACTTGAAGTGCGTGTCCTGGCCGACGCGCTCGAGCCGGTTCGACAGCGTCGAGCGCGACATCTGGATTTTCGAGACGTAGATGGTGTCGGCGTTGGGGTTGAAGCCGCTGATGCGGTCGATGCCGTAGTTGCGCGAAAAGATGAAGACATCCGCGCCGCCGCCGCCCACCAGCTTGTCCGGCCCGCCCCCGCCGTCCAGCGTGTCGAAGCCCTCGAAGCCGCGCAGCACGTCGGCGCCGGCGCCGCCCTTGAGGCGGTCGTTGCCGAGGCCGCCGTCCATGGTGTCGTTGCCGGCCCCGCCGTTGAAGGTGTCGTTGCCGAAGGCCCCGTACATCGCGTCCGAGCCGTCGCCGCCGACGAGGAGGTCCTTGCCGTTTTCTCCCAGCAGGATGTCGTTGCCTTTGTCGCCCCACAGCGTGTCGTTGTCGTCGCCGCCGATCAGGTAGTCGTTGTCGTTGCCGCCGTAGAGCGTGTTGTTGCCGGCGTCGCCACGCAGCGTGTCGCGGCCGCCGGAACCGTACAGCTTGTCCGCGTGATCGCCGCCCTGGAGAAGGTCGGCGCCGAGGCCGCCGTCGATGGTGTCGTTGCCCGAGCCGCCGACGAGGCTGTCGTTGCCGGTGTTGCCCAGTATCAGATCGTTGCCGCCGTTGCCGTACAGCGTGTCGAAGCCGCCGCCCCCCTCCAGCCGGTCCTTGCCCGCGCCGCCGCTGAGGCGGTCGTGATCGGTGGCGCCCACCAGCGTGTCGTCGCCCTCGTCGCCGAACAGCGCGTCGTTGCCGCGTTCGCCGACCAGACGGTCGGCACCCGGCCCGCCGAACCCCCGGTCGTCGCCGCTGCCGCCGCGCAGGATGTCGTCGCCGGCGCCGCCGTCCAGCGTGTCGTTGCCGCGGGCGCCGAGCAGGCTGTCGGTCTGGTTGCCGCCGAGCAGGCTATCCTGCCCGTTGCCGCCGTGGAGGGTGTCGTTGCCGGAGTGGCCGAACAGGACGTCGTCGTCCGATTGGCCGAACAGCCGGTCGCGGCCGTCGTCGCCGGACAGGGTGTCGTTGCCTTGCGAGCCGCGCAGGGTGTCGTTGAACGAGCCGCCGCCCAGCAAGTCGTTGCCGGTGCCGCCGATCAACAGGTCCGATCCGTTCTGGCCGAGGAGGTCGTCGTTGCCGCTGTTGCCGCGCAGCGTGTCGCTGCCGCCGCCCCCGCGCAGGAGATCGCGGTCGTCGCCGCCATAGAACGAATCCGCCCGGCCGGCGCCGTAGAAGCGGTCGATCCCCGGGCCGCCGTCGATCCGCTTGGTAACGGTGCCGTTGCCCGAGGCGGTGTATTCGTCGTTGCCCAGGCCGAGCAGCACCTGGCCGCGGATCTTGCCGCTGTTGATCACCACGTCGCGGCCGTCGCCGCCCAGTACCGCGGTGCCGCCTTCGCCCGGGCCGACGATGGTGCCCTGGTTGATGAGCTTGGCGTTGGTGCCGTCCACGGTGCCGAACTGGACCGTGGCCGCGGTGACAGCGCTCATCGTGCCGCGGTTGACGATGAACAGGTCCCGCGCCTCGCCGATGCCCTCGATGGCGCCCTCGATGCCCCGGATGGTGCCGTCGTTGCTGATGGTGGCGTCGTCGCCCGTGACCCGCACGCCGACCTCGGCCGAATCGATGGCGCCGTTGTTGTCCAGCTCGTTGCGGCTGCCGTTGATGTAAACGGTGGAGAAATAGCTCTCCATCGTGCCGTTGTTGATGGCGCGGTTGTCCTGGCCGCCGACGAACAGCGCGTTGGTGAGCCCGTCCACCGAGCCGGTGTTGACGAACTTGTTGCGGTCGCCGGTGAAGGCGACGGCGTTGGCCCGCTGGGACACGATGCTGCCGGCGTTCTCGATGAGGTTGTCGTTGCCGTCCATGTAGAGGGCGACGCTGGAGGCGACGACCGTGGCGGTCCGCTCCACCTGCAGCGTGTTGCGCCCGCCGCCGGTCACGTTGATGCCGCCGGCCGCGACGGAGGAGATCGAGCCGTGAATCTCCAGGATGGTGTCGGTGAAATTGGTGGCCTGGATGCCGGAGCTGAGCGCGGTGATCAGCGCGTCTTCGGTGAACACGTAGCGCGTGCCGCCGGCCAGCACCTCATAGCCCGGTGTATCGAACGCGAGCACCTGGAAGGTGCCGGAGACAATGACTTGGTCCATGATGATCCGCACTCGACACAACGCCGTGCGGAACCGGACCGGTGCCGCACCACGTTGGTTGTGGTGCGGCGAGGGGTGTTTCGTAAGGTCAGCCGCGTCGGGCGAGCAAGCCTCGCGCACCGTAGCGGGCACTGGGGCCCAGCGCTTCTTCGATCCGCAATAGCTGATTGTACTTCGCCGTGCGGTCGGAGCGGGCCAGCGAGCCGGTCTTGATCTGGCCGCAGCCGGTGGCGACGGCGAGGTCGGCGATGGTCACGTCCTCGGTTTCGCCGGAGCGGTGGCTCATCACGGCGCGGTAGCCGGCGCGGTGGGCCATGTCGACGGTGTCGAGCGTCTCCGTCAGGGTGCCGATCTGGTTGACCTTCACCAGGATGGCGTTGCCGACGCCCATCTCGATGCCCTGGGCGAGGCGCTTCTCGTTGGTGACGAAGAGATCGTCGCCGACGAGCTGGCATTTGCCGCCGATCCGCTCGGTGAGCATTTTCCAGCCGTCCCAGTCGTCCTCGCCCATGCCGTCCTCGATGGAGAAGATCGGGTAGGCGTCGACCAGCTCGGCCAGGTAGTCGACCATCTTGGCCGGCTGCAGGGTGCGCTGCTCGCCTTCGAGGCGGTACTGGCCGTCGGCGACGTACTCGGTGGCGGCGCAGTCGAGCGCGATCATCACGTCCGTGCCCATGGCCACGCCGGCGGCGGCGCCGGCCTCCATCACGAAGTCGAGCGCGGCGCGGGCGGAGGGCAGGTTGGGCGCGAAACCACCCTCGTCGCCGACATTGGTGTTATGGCCGGCCGCCTTCAGCTTGGATTTGAGGGCGTGGAAGATTTCCGCCCCGGCCCGCAGCGCTTCGGCAAAGCTGTCATACCCGATCGGCATGACCATGAATTCCTGGAAATCGATCGGGTTGTCCGCGTGGACGCCGCCGTTCAGGATGTTCATCATCGGCACGGGCAGGATGGTGGCGTTGACGCCGCCGACGTAGCGGTAGAGCGGCAGCTCGGCCGCGGCGGCAGCCGCCTTGGCGGCGGCGAGCGACACGCCGAGGATGGCGTTGGCGCCGAGGCGGCTCTTGTTCTCGGTCCCGTCGAGCGTGATCATCAGCTCGTCGATGTGGCGCTGGCGCTCCGCGTCGAGCCCGGAGAGCGCGTCGAACAGCTCGCCGTTGACGGCCTCGACGGCTTCGGTGACGCCCTTGCCGCCGTAGCGTTCGCCGCCGTCGCGCTTCTCGACCGCCTCGTGGGCGCCGGTCGAGGCGCCCGAGGGCACCGCGGCGCGGCCGATGGAGCCATCTTCCAGGACGACGTCGACTTCCACGGTCGGATTGCCGCGGCTGTCCAGGATCTCACGCGCAACGATGTCTATGATTGCGGTCAAACCGTTCTCCCCCTATCGGTCGGTCTAGGTAATTTTGCGGCCCCTTGCTGGCCGAGCAGCGCCGCGCTGCCGAGGACGCGGCGCGTGCGCTGGCCGAGCGTGACCGGCGACGGCACCAAATCGTCGACAAGCACTTGTACATTGTCGAAGTGGCCGCGCCAGGTGGGCGGCTCGAAACGCCGGGCGCGCTCGCGGGCCGCGGCAAGGCGCGGGGAGCGCGCGTCGGCGTAGTCGCAGATCGCCTTGCGCCACGCGGGGCCGTCGAGCGGGTCGAGCAGCTCGCACGCCTCGCTCGCGATCTCGCGGAACACCGGAATGTCGGACGCGATGACGGGCGTATCGACCGCCAGCGCCTCGGTCACGGGCAGGCCGAACCCTTCCACGAACGAGGGCATCAGCACGGCGCGCGCGCGGCGGCGCAGCAGGTGCAGCGCCTCGTCGGGCACCGCGCCGGCCTCGTAGACGTAGGGGGCGAGGTCGCGCGCCCGGTCGAGGATGGCGATCGGCATGTGGGCTTCCCAGCCGCGCTTGCCGGCGATCACCAGCTTGGGCGTCGCCGTGCCCATCTCGTCGACCATGCGCCGCCACAGCTTCAGCAGCAGCGAGTGGTTCTTGCGCGCCTCGATGGTGGAGACGATGAGGAAGAACGGCTCGTCGACGAGGGGGGGCAGGTCCGCGTTCGTCACCGGCTCGTCCACGCCCAGGTGCGCCACCGCGATGCGCGGCCGGTTGGGGCCCAGCAGCGGCTCCAGCCGCGCGGCGCTGTAGTGCGAGTTGGCGATGATGCCGTCGGCCAGGCGGGCCATGGTCCGGGTGCGGGCCGCGCACAGGTCGGCCGCCTTGGGGCGCACGAACTCGGGATAGTCGAGCGGGATGGTGTCGTGCGTCATCACGGCCATCTTCGCGCCGAGCGCCTTGAGGTTCTCGAACGGGACCGGGTTCTCGAGCTTGTCGCTGGAGGCGCGCAGGTAAAGCACCGGCTGGCGACCGCGCGCCCGGCGCAAGACCGGCGCGAGCGGATCGTGCGCCCATGTGGCGGCCATCTGCTGCGCCCAGGAGCGCAGGACGCTGGGGCTGGGATTGTCGGCGGCGCGCGCGCGCTGGCGTTGGTGCCGTTCCTCCGGCGAGAGGTGGGCGAGCTGGGGGGCCGGCGGCGCGAACTCCCCGGCGAGGAAGCTGTTGACGTTGTTGATCGCGGTGGTCGCCGAAAAACCGTCGCTACCCTGCGACCATGTACTCGACTGGCGGTCGAGGAACGCGGCGACCGAACCCTCGGGCACCAGGCTCACCGAGCGCCCCACGGTGGCGACGAAACGCACGTCCATGCCGCTGTGCGCGGCGAGCCACTTGGCGTAGTGATATTCCACGCGCTCGATGCCGGTCGGCGCGGCGCGACCCGTCGCGCTGAGCAGGCGAGTCAGATCGAACAGGACGAGTGGTCGGCTCACACGAAGAACCCTGCTTTACGGGACGGGCAAAAGCGTCATACACGGCGCGTTGAGATTTCCCAATCTTCGGAGAGGCCGCATGGAGGTCACGTCGCTCGATATCGGCGAAGTGTTGCTCATCAGACCACGACGTTTTGGCGACGATCGTGGCTGGTTCGAGGAGACTTGGAACCAGAAAAGCCTTTCCAACAAGGGGCTTGAGGTTGATTTCGTGCAGGACAATCAGAGCTTGTCCCGCGCGATTGGTACCGTGCGTGGGTTGCATTTTCAAGCGCCGCCGTTCGCCCAGGCAAAGCTGGTACGCGTGGCGCAGGGGCGGGTGCTGGACGTGGCCGTCGACATCCGCAGGAGCTCACCCAGCTATGGCAAGTGGGTTTCGGCGGAACTTTCGGCGGAAGGCGGCGAGCAATTGTTCGTGCCGCGCGGCTTCGCGCACGGCTTCATCACCCGCGAGCCGGACACGGTGGTCTGCTACAAGGTCGACGGCTTTTACGACAAGGCCAGCGAGGGCGGCATCCGCTTCGACGACCCCGATCTCGGCATCGATTGGGGGATCGCTCCCGGCGAGGCCGTCCTGTCCCAGAAGGACCTCGAGCTCGGCCCGTTCCGTGACCTGCCGGCGGTGTTCGACTGATTGCGCCGCCGCGTGGCGCCCCCACGGGCGCCTTGCGGCGCGTCCTCGCCGGCCCAAGGGGCGGGCGGCCTTTCACGCACGATGAGCTCAGCGCCGGACCTGCCGGCTGTTGAGGCAACGGCGCCGGCGGCGGCGCCGGATGCGAGTTTCGCATCGGCCCTGCGCGCCTTCCCGCCGGGAACGCGGGTCGACGCGGGCGTCGCTTGCGCCGGGGAGGTGCTGCGGTTTCCCCCGCGCGCGGCGTGGCTTTGGGTGCCGCTCGCCGCAACCGCCGCCGGCTGCTACCGCCTGGAAATCGCGGCCACCGGCGCCGCCGGCCTGCGCGCCGAACTCGTGACCGAGGACGGTCCCGTCGCCCTGCCGCTCGAACCCGCCGGACAGCGCTTCGCCCTGGTGCTGGCGCTGGAGGCGCCGGTCGCATGGCTGCGGCTCATGCCGGTCGAGGCGGGGGAGGTGGGGTTCGCCGCGTTCGCCTTCGCGCCCTGCGCGCCCTGGCGCTCGATCCTGCCCGACTGGCGGATCGGGCCCGTCCGCCTGCCCATGCGCCAGGGCGCCCCGGCCCCGGCCGCCGGCGCACCGGCCCCGGCGAGCTGGCAGGCGGGCGTGTCCATTGCCGCGACGGAGGCGCTGGAGCTGGCCGGCGAGGCCGCCGAATGCGGCCGCTGCGGTGCGCTGCGCCTCGCCTTCGCCGCGCCGCTGGCGGCCGGGCATCATCTGGTGATGGCCGATTTCGTCGATCCGGACGACGGCGCGCCGGCCCTGGTCGCGCCGCGCCTTTATGCCGACGCGGCGCCCCCCAACGCCATGCCGCTGGCCCACTTTCGCCGCCGCGCCGGGGCGCGCTACGTGGCGCGCCTCCATCTTGAGGCGCCGGCAACCCACCTCGTGCTGCAGCCGCGCCAGGAGCGCGGCCGCGTCGCGATCCGGGGGCTGCGTACGCATCGGCTGAGCCGCATCGGCCGGGCGTTCTCGCTGGCCGGGGAGGGGTGGCGCCTGTTCTCGCACCGTCTGGCGGCGCCGCTGGAGCGCCTCGTCGGTCTCGATCCGGGCGCGGACGGGCCGCTTGCGGCGGTCGTGCGGCTGGCGACGCGCGCGGACCTGCGCTATCGCCGCAGCCTTGCCCGCACCGAGCCCGCGCGCATTCGCCGCCTGCTGCGGGAGCCCGTGCGCAATGCGGGCGAATTGCGCATCGCCATCGGCCCGGGCTCCGAGGCGGACCGGGCCGCCACACGGGCCTCGCTCGTCGCCTGCGGCGATGCGTCCTGGCGGGAGGTGGGCGCGGCGGATGCGCCCGATCTCGTGCTGGACGCCGGCACCCGCCTGCCGCCCCATGCGCTGGCCGCGCTGCGCCGGACGGCCCCCACCGCCACGCCGGCCGCCCTCCACACCGACCGCATCGTCCTGGGGCTGCGGTCGGCGCCGCATTTCGTGGCCGGGGCGGCCGCCCCGCTGGTGCTGGCCCACACGCCGCGCCGGCCGGCGGCGGCCGCTTCGCCGCGCCCCGCCGCGCCGGCGCCTCCCGCGCCCCCGGTCCGGGCGACCGTCGTCACCGCGACCCGGGATGCGCCGGCCCATCTGGCGCGCTTCCTCGCCACCTGGCGGGCGAGCCGGCCCGCCGGCACCGACCTCGTGCTAATCGACAACGCGAGCGCCGATCCCGCCGCCCTCGCCCTTCTGGAAGGCGCCGCGGCCGACCCGGACATCGCCGTGGTCGCGGACGACAGGCCCTTCAACTTCGCCGCGCTCTGCAACCTGGGCGCCGCCCTTGCGTCCGGTGACTTCCTGATATTCGCCAACAACGACATCGAGTTCCGCTATGCGGGCTGGGCCGAGGCGCTGATCGCGGCGTTGGCGTCCGGCGGGGCGGGGGTGGCCGGCGGGCTGCTCGACTATCCCGACGGGCGCGTCCAGCATGCCGGAATGGTGCTGGCGGGGGAGGCGCGCGTGCGCCACTTGGAGCGCTTTTCGCGGGCGGGCGACGGCGGCTATTTCGCACGGCGGCGGCAGCTGACGCAGGTCACGGCGGTGACGGGGGCGCTGATGGCGGTGCGCCGGGCCGATTTCGCCGCCCTTGGCGGTTTCGCGGCGGCGCGCTATCCGGTGCTGTACAACGATGTCGACTTTTGCTTGCGTGCCCGGCAGGCGGGACATGCGGTGGTTCTGGCGTCCGGGGCACGGGCCGTGCACCACGAATCGGTCACGCTGAATTTGCGCGACAGGGGGGCGGTCTGGCGGATGGAGCGCGCCATAGAGGCGGACCGGTTCCGGCAAGACTGGGCACGGCATACCGACGACGATCCGTGCTATCCGAGCGTTTGCGATCCGGTCGAAGCTGCGTTTCGCGCCGGTCAATGAGGTAGAGTTTATGGCGACAAGCATTGGACAGTCGCTCAACACGCAAGTGCGCGTCATTTACGCGTGTGCCAGCCGGCTGTTGAGAGCGAAGACGCGCGAGACGCCGCTGGGCATCTTCTCGGTGCTGATCGAGCCGATGGCGACGATCTGCATCATGACGCTCGTGTTCACCAACGTCCGCTTCAGGGTGCCGAAGCTCGGCGAATACCTGATGATTTTCCTCATGACCGGCATCCTGCCGATCTCGGTGTGGAAGCAGAGCATCGCGCAGACGGAGCAGGCCTTCCAGAAACTGCGCCAGCTTCTGGTCATGCCCCAGGTTCAGCCGACCGACATCATGGTCGCCGGCATGATGAATGCGATCATCATCCTTTCGACGCTGTTCCTCAGCATCACGCTGTTCTTCCACTACGTCTACGACATGGATTGGCCGCAGAATCTTATTTTCTGTTTCATTCCAGCGATCTGCAACGCCCTGTTCGGCTTTGGCCTCTGTTTGATCAATATGGTGATCAAAACCTGGTGGCGTTATTGGGGCACGATCTTCGGTGTCATCACGGCGCCGGTCGGCATCATGTCGGGCATGTTCTACACCATCGAAACGATCCCGCCCCAGGCGCAATTTATTCTGTATTACAATCCCCTCATGCACTCCACGGAGTTGATCCGCACATATTATTTCTATGAGTACACAAGTACATTTTTCGATCCGTATTTTTATTACGGAACTACATTGGGTACGTTCATGATAGGCTTGATGTGCGAGCGTGTCTTCCGGTACAGAATTATGGGTAACCAAAGAAGATAGCCGTCACCGGTTCGGACCCGGCGCGATGGCGCAAAGCGGAGCTGCACATACCGTGAAACCTGTTCGCAAAGCCGTACTCCCAGTAGCGGGTCTTGGGACTCGATTCCTTCCGGCAACCAAGGCGATGCCGAAGGAAATGCTGACGGTGGTGGACCGTCCGGTGCTGCAGTACGTGGTCGACGAGGCGCGCGAGGCCGGCATCGAGCAGTTCATTTTCGTCACCGGCCGCAACAAGGCGGTGATCGAAGACCATTTCGACATCGCCTTCGAGCTGGAAGACACGCTGGAAAAGCGCGGCAAGACCGGCCCGCTTGCGGAGCTGCGCGCGGAACTGCCGGCAGCCGGCAGCGTCTCGTTCACCCGCCAGCAAGCGCCGCTCGGGCTCGGCCACGCGGTGTGGTGCGCGCGTCACCTCGTCGGCGACGAGCCGTTCGCGCTGCTGCTGCCGGACGTCATCATCAAGGCCGAGCGCGGCTGCATGGCGCAGATGATGGACGTCTACCGCGACAACGGCGGCACCAACGTCATAGCCGTCGAGGAGGTGCCGGCGGAGCGGACCGACCAGTACGGCGTCGTC
Organism: Alphaproteobacteria bacterium; assembly: GCA_030431335.1. Classification (GTDB taxonomy): domain Bacteria; phylum Pseudomonadota; class Alphaproteobacteria; order Rhizobiales; family Amorphaceae; genus Acuticoccus. The sequence goes on along the minus strand of JAUIJH010000105.1, from coordinate 5,963 downwards.
GAGATCGAAGGCTCGGGGGACGTGTTCGACGTCACCGGCATGGTGGAGAAGCCCAAGCTGGGCACCGCGCCGTCCAACCTGATCATCACCGGGCGCTACATTCTGACGCCGCGCATCTTCGGCATGCTGGAGCACCAGGAAAAGGGCGCCGGCGGCGAGATCCAGATCACCGATTCGATGCTCACCCTGATGCGCGAGGAAGGCTTCAAGGGCCTGCGCTTCAAGGGGCGCACCTACGATTGCGGGTCGAAGATCGGCTTCCTCGGCGCCAACCTCGCCTATGGGCTGGACCGGGCCGATCTCGGCCCCGAGCTGCGGGCGCTGGCCAGCGAACTCATGGGTTGATCGGCCGGCGCTAGACACGCTGGGCGCGAAGTGGTCCGATCCTTGTATCGCGCGGTGAGTGCGTAACGAGGAGGAGCGGCCATGCGATGGATCCCTGTTCTTCTGGCGGCGGCCTTGTGGGCCGCGCCCCTGGCCGCCAAGGCCGACCCCCTGGCCGTGCGTGAGACGATCCTGGCGCAGATGCAGGCCTTGCGCGATGGCGACGCGGCGGCGGCCTACGCCTACGCGGCGCCGTCCATCAAGCGCTTGTTCCCCACGCCCGAGCGCTTCATCCAGATGGTGCGGCGCGGCTATCGCCCCGTCTCGGACGCGCACAGCCCGGTCTTTTTGCGCGCCGAGCTGGTGGGCCAGGACCGCTTCGCCCAGGAGGTGGGAATCACCGACGGCGACGGGCGATCGTGGACGGTTCTGTACACCCTCGCCAAGCAGGACGACGGTGTCTGGCGCATCACGGGCTGCTATTTGCGCAAGGCCAAGGGGCAGAACATATAGCTGGGCAGTTGACGCGGGCCGGCTCGGGTCCTATGTCGGCGGCCTTGGGGGCGTATAGCTCAGTTGGTAGAGCAGCTGACTCTTAATCAGCGGGTCCTAGGTTCGAGCCCTAGTACGCCCACCAAATCCCCCACGAAATCCGACAGTTAATGGATGCCGCCGGTGCTTCTTCCGATGCCGCTCGCGTCCGGCCGCGCTGGCCTCGCGGTCAACGAACCGTCGGGCCGGGCCGCTCCCGCGTGGCCGCAAGCCTTCAGGGCCGGACGCCGGCGTGGATTTCAACCGTTCTAGTTCGCAGCCGCATGCTGTAGAGAAGGATCCGGCACAGGCGGGGTGACGGCACCGATGGCCTTGCGGGCAACGTCCCACGGGCTTTGGCGTCGCGACATCGGGGCGGGCCGGCGGTCCGCAGGCGTGGATCGCGCCGCCGCTCCGGAGCGTTCCGCATCGATGCGCAAGCCTTGAGCGCGCACCAAACTTGATGACTATGCAGCGGGCGTCCACTGGAACCGGTCCGGGAGAGCTACGACCGCCTCTTTGAAGGAGACCGCGCAGTGAACCTCGACGTCCCGACGATCGCATTCATGGGGGCGCTCGTCTCGCTTGGTGGCGGAGCATTTCTGCTTCTCTATTGGCTGAAGCACAGCAGGGAAAAGGCGGTTCTCTACTGGGGAGCGTCAAGCGCCTTGGCCGGGGTCGGCATAGGGCTCCTGGTGGTCTCGCAGGTCGAAACCGGGTCCTTCACCGCGGTGGTCGCCCTCATCATCCTGCAGGTCTCCGCCGGCGGGACATGGGTCGCCACGGAGGTGTTTCATGGCCGAAAAGAGCGGCGTCCGTTCCTCGTTGTGGCGCTCACGACCGCCTGCCTGGCGCTCGTCATGGCGCAAGCAGGGATCGCCCCGCCGCTGTTCGTGATCACGCTGATCTCGGCGGCATACTTCATCGCGTCGGCCATCGTGTTCGCGCTGGGGCGGGCCGAGGGGCTTTGGGCGCGGTGGCCCATGGTTGCCGTGCTGGCGCTTCAGTCGGTCTCGCTGTTGCTCCTGGCGCTTCTGCCCTGGTGGAAGCAGGCGGGGAACTACATGCCCCCGATCGGCCCGGAGGGCCTCATTCATTTCGCAAGCCCGGTTTTCGTGATCGGCGGCGCGGTCTGCCTCCTCGCGATGGTCAACGAGCGCTTCGAGAGGTCCCTCAGGACGGCCGCCCTCGTCGATCCGCTAACCAATCTCCTGACCCGCAAGGGGTTTTTCGAATACGCCCAGAGGCACTTGGATCACGAACGGAGCGATGGCGAGCCGCTCTCGATCCTCGTCCTCGATCTCGATTACTTCAAGAGCGTCAACGACCGGTTCGGCCACGCGAAGGGCGACGAGGTGCTCCGTATCTTCGGCAACACCGTGCGAACCGGGCTGCGCCCATTCGACATCGCGGGCCGGATCGGCGGGGAAGAGTTTGCCGCCCTTTTGCCCGGGTGCAGCGCGGAGGTGGCCGGCGCCATCGCACAGCGCCTCAACAAGACCTTTGCCGCGCACACCGAAATCATCGCCGGAGACCGCGTTTGCGCGACCGTGAGCATCGGCGTCGCCGCGATGAGCGAGAGGCTTCCTCTGTCCGAGCTCATGGCAAGGGCGGATCGCGCGCTCTATGCCGCGAAAATGCGCGGCCGGAACCGGGTCATCCTATGGCGCAAGGACGATGACCAAGACCCCAGCAACATCATTCGCCTCTGCTTGTAGCGAGCCCCGGTGAGGGCTGGCGGGCACGAGCCCGATGAGCGGTCGCCCCGCGTTTTCGGCGCAATCGGCCATGCCGCGATTTAGGTGCGCTGCGGCTACTTCCGCCGGATCAGCGCCGGGCAGGATCCGATCTCGCCGTCGAGCGTGGACAGCCAGTCGGTCGCGCCCGCGTCCTTGGTCACATGCGCATCGAGGAAGGCGAGGGTCAGCAGGGAGACGGCATCGCGCTGCGCCGGATTGCCGGGTGTGGGATCGCTGTCCGTCATGCCGCCGAGATAGTGGTCGGCGTCTTCGACGACGGCGAGCAACTTGTCACCGGGTGGGGAGAGCTCGAACGGTTCGACCTTCCAATGCCAGTCCTGACCTTTGGCGCCTTCGTCACGTGTTCCGGTCACGGTGAGCACCGGGCCGGTCATGCCGTCCCATGATCCCTCGCGCAGTCCCTGCTGGTCGCGGCCCTGCGCGCTCAGGAGGACTGCGGCCCGGAAACGGTCGTCCTTGAACCGGCGGGGGCCTTCGCCGGGAATGTCGATCTCCGCCCCCGCGAAGAGCTGGGACGTGTAGGCGCCGAACGAGTGGCCGGCGATCGCGCCCGGCATCGGTTGGCCGGGCGTGCCGCAGGTGGCCGCGAAGATCTCGTCGAGATGATCCATCACCGTCCGCACGATCGCGACCCTCGCCAGCCAATAGGAGGGCGAGTGCAGGATCTCGTAGAGCCGTTGGCGCAAGCGCGGGACGGTGGTCCAGCGGAGGAGATCGGGGGTGCCGGGCGCGTAGCCCAGCGCCGGCTCCGCGCCGGCGACGGCCTCGATCCAGTCGGGAAACGTGGGGTGGATGACGAGATAGCCGTGCGCGGCAAGGAACCGCGACAGATCCGCATAGTCCCGCCCGCCGGCGCCGAGCCCGTGGCAGAAGACGACGAAAGCCTTCGGCCTGCCGCCCTCCGGCCGACGGCAGATGAGCCCTATCGGCAGCTCTTCCATGTCGGCATCGATCATGTGCCGCGACGTCACGATGTTCGAGGCCGCGCCGGGCCAGCGGGCGCTCTCGGTGACGGGTTGCTTCATGGTCTTCGACGGGGCCTCAGGCAATCAGATCACTCCCGCGCCGCGCAATTGCTCGAATTCCTCGCGCTCGACCCCGATATCGCGCAGGACACCTTCGGTGTGGGCGCCAAGGCCCGGAGGCGGCGTCTGCGGCGCCACGCACGCCCCGTTGGCCCGGAAGCTCAGCGAGGGAACGTGGATCGGGCGGTCCTGCCCTTCCAGTTCGAACTCGCAAAGGAGGCCGCGGGCGTCGACCTGCGGCTCCGCCAGCGTCTCGTCCAGCGAGCGGACCTTGGCCGCCGGCACATCCACCGTTTCGAGGAGGCTCTCCCACGCGTCGGCGGTTCGGGTGCGGAACGTCTGCTTGAGTGTTTCGCGCAGGCTCCCGCCGTTCTCCTTGCGCACGTCGGGCGTCTGCCAGCGCGGATCGGTGAGGATGTCCGCCCGGCCGATCGCCCGGCAGAGGCTCTGGAACTGCGGCTCGTTGTTGGCGGCGAGCATCAGAAGGCCCGCCGCCGTCTCGAAGGCGCCCGAGGACGGGCTCGCGCTCCAGGCCTCGTTGCCGTTCTGCATGGGCTTCCAGTCGGCCGTCCGCTGCTGGGTCATCAGCGAGGCCATCAGCATCAGCGCGGTATCCAGCATCGCGACGTCGACCTCCACGGCCGTGCCCGTCCGCTTCACCTCCAGGAGGGCGGCCATCACCGCCATGGCGGCGTTCATGCCGGTGGCGAAGTCGACGTAGGGCGCGCCCACCTTGGTCGGACCGTCACCCGGCTTGCCGGTCGTCAGCATGATGCCGCACATGCCCTGGATGACGTGATCGTAGGCCGGCCGCCGGCTGAGCGGGCCGTTTTGCCCATAGGCGGAAATCGAGCAATAGACGATGTCGTCCTTCAGCGCGCGGACGGCGTCGAAGCCCAGTCCGAGCCGCTCGGCGACGCCGGGCTTGAAATTCTCCACGAAGACATCTGCCGTCGCGACGAGCTTTTGCGCGATGGCCAGGCCCTCCGGCGTCTTCAAGTTGATCGTCACCGATTTCTTGGCCGCGTTCTGGCTCAGGAATCCCAGCCCCATCCGGCGCGCCGAAAGTTCCGGCAGGAGACCGCCGACCCGCGTCCAGTCGCCTTCGCCGGGCTTTTCGATCTTGATCACCTCGGCACCCAGGAGGGCCATCTGATAGGTGGCGTACGGTCCGGCCAGGACTTGGCTCAGATCGATCACGCGTACGCCTTTGAGGGGCTGGAACATCCGCTCTCCCGATATCTGTACTGAAGCTTGCCGCGGGCACGGTGACGGGCCCGCGACGAAAGATCAGGCCGTCATTTCTCAATGAGGCCGGCGTTCTCCATGATCCCTTTGTTCTTGGCGTAGGTGGTTTCCATTTCTTTGTAGGATGCGTCGACGCCGAGATAGCTGACGGGAATATTTGCGGAATCGGCGATCTTCTTGAAATCGGCGTCCGTCTCGGCGGCCTTCAAGGCTTCGCTCAACCGGTCGAGGATCGGGCGCGGCGTTCCCTTGGGCAGGAAGATCGTCGTGCGCGAATCCATGCCGAGGGGGTAGCCCTCTTCCTCGATGGTCGGCACGTCCGGCGCGGAGGGATGGCGGAAGGTGGTGAGCGCCGAGACGGTCTTCAATTCATCAGGGTAGCGGTAGTGAATGCCGCCCGAGAAGGCCATGGCGACCTGGTTGCCGAGGAGCGCGTTGATCATCTCGCTGCCGCTCTGGAGCGGCACGATGTTGACGTCGAGATCGTTCTTCTTGGCGATCTCGTTGATATAGAGCCGCGCTTCGGGGCTGAGGGCGCCGTAGGTGGAGCCGGGGTTCTCCTTGGCCCACTCGACGTATTCGGCGATCGTGTTGAAGGGCTGGTCCTTCTGCGTCGCCATGCCGACCTGGTAGGCGGTGATCATGCCGGCGTATTCGAAGTCGGCCGGCGTGAAGTCGACCTGCTCGATGATGAACGGCGCCGAATTCACCACCGTGTTGGAGTGGAAGAGGATGGTGTAGCCGTCGGGTTCCGCCCTCTTGAGGTCTCGCGCCGCGACGGCGCCGCCGGCGCCGGGCTTGTTGACGACGTTGATGGGAACGCCGAGCTCTTCGGACATGACCTTGGCGGTCGCGCGCGCCACGAGGTCGGTCTGGCCGCCCGCGCCGTAACCCACCAGCATGGTGATGGGGCCGGCCGGATAGTCTTCGGCCGCGAACGCGGCGGTGGCCAGGCCGGTCGCGGCCAACAGCGCGCCGGTCATGAGGCCCATGATCGATTTCATAGCGTATCCTCCCTTTTGGTTTTGAGTGAGCTGGGGATCGTCGAGTCCGATCCGCCATCCGGGCGAGACTT
>JAUIJH010000278.1 GCA_030431335.1 Alphaproteobacteria bacterium | reverse complement strand
TGGGGCTCAACACGCCGGTCACGGGCTACGGGCGCCTCCTGGAGGAGCACCTCGCCCCCATCACCATGGAGGCGTTCGGCGGCGTCTCGAAAGAGGCGGCGGAGTGATCCCAGAGCCCGACCATGCCCTGGCCGAACGCCTGTTCGATCGGCTGCGGCAGATGAGCTTCGACGGTGTCGGCATCACGCGCGACACCTACGGCGAGGGGGAGCAGAAGGCCCACGATCTGGTCGCCGAGGTGGCGCGGGAGAAGGGCTTTCTCATCGAGCGCGACGCGGCGCTCAATCTCTATGTCACCCTGCCGGGGCGCGACCGCGCGGCGAAGGTGGCGATGACCGGCTCGCACCTCGACAGCGTGCCGCGCGGCGGCAATTTCGACGGGGCGGCGGGCGTCATCTCCGGGCTGTCGGTGCTGTCGGGGTGGCACGAGGCGGGCTTCACCCCGCGCGCCGATACCACGGTGATGGTGATCCGCGCGGAGGAATCGAGCTGGTTCCCGGTGTCCTATCTCGGCAGCCGCGCCGCCTTCGGCGTGTTGCCCATCGAGGCGATGGACGCCCCGCGCATCGACACGCAGCGCCCCTTCGCCGACCATCTCGCCGCCCTCGGCGGCGCGCCGGAGGCGATCGCGCGCGGCGAGGCACAGCTCGACCCCAAGGGGATCGCCTGCTTCATCGAGGTGCACATCGAGCAGGGTCCGGTGCTGGACGATGCCGGCGAGGCCGTCGCCCTCGTCACCGGCATCCGCGGCAGCTTCCGCTATCGCAGCGGCCACGTCATCGGCGCCTACGCCCACTCCGGCGCGACCCCGCGCGCCCATCGGCGCGACACGGTGTTCGCGCTCGCCCGGCTCGTGATGGCGCTGTCGGACGATTGGACCGCGCTGGAGGCCGAGGGGCGCGACCTCGCCATCACCTTCGGCCGCTTCTTCACCGACCCTCGGGAGGCCGATTTCGCCAAGGTGCCCGGCCGCGTCGATTTCAGCCTCGACGTGCGCTCGTCGGAGACCGGCACGCTGGGCCTGGTGGAAGAGCGCCTGTTGCGCCACGTCGCGGCGATCGAACAGGCGAGCGGCGTCCGCTTCCATCTGGGGCCGCGCACCGGCAGCGAGCCGGCGCTGATGGACGCGGCGCTGGTCGCGCGCATCGAGGACGCCGCCCTGGCGGTCGGGGCGAAGCCGCGCCTGATGGCCTGCGGCGCCGGCCACGACAGCGCGGTGTTCGCCAGGCAGGGCGTGCCCACCGCGATGATCTTCGTGCGCAACGCCCATGGCAGCCACAACCCGGACGAAGCCATGCGGCTCGACGATTTCGCCATCGCAACGCGCCTTCTGGGCCGCACCCTCGCGGCGGTCTGACCCCCATGCATTTCACAGCGAAAGAGGACCCATGCCGACCTGTCTGATCGTCCAGCCCATCCACGAGGCCGGGGTGCAAAAGCTCCAGGAGGCGGGCATCGCCACGCGCTGGGCGAGTGCGCAGGACATGGCCACCGTCGCCGGCGAGATCGGCGACGCGCACGCCGTCATCACCCGCGATGCCGGGCTCGACCGTGCCGCCATCGATGCCGCCGCCAACCTCGTCGTCATCGCCAACCACGGCATCGGCACCAACAAGATCGACGTCGCCCATGCCAGCGCGCTCGACATCCCCATCGTCTATACGCCGAGCGCCAACGCGCGCTCCGTCGCCGAGCACGCGGTGGGGATGATGCTGGCGCTCGCCAAGCGCTTCAAGGATGCGGACGCGGCGACCCGCGCGGGCGACTGGCGCTTCAAATATTCCGGCGGCATGTCGGAGATCTCCGGCAAGACGCTGGGGCTCGTCGGCTTCGGCACCATCGCCAGGATCGTCGCCGCCATCGCGATGGGCGGGTTTCGGATGCGCGTCATCGTCCATTCGCCCAACGCGCCGGATGCCGATATCGCGGCCGCCGGCGTCACGCGGGCGGCCAGTCTGGAGGCGTTGCTGCGGGAGGCGGATATCGTCAGCCTCCACCGCCCGATGCGGCCCGACACGCGCCACACCCTCGATGCGGCGGCCTTCGCGGCGATGAAGCCCTCCGCCGTCGTGATCAACTCGGCCCGCGGTGCGCTGATCGACGAGGCGGCGCTCGCCGCCGCGCTCACGGCCGGCACCATCGCCGGCGCGGGCCTCGACGTCTTCGAAACCGAGCCGCTGCCCGCCGGCAGCCCGCTGCTCACCGCGCCCAACACCATCCTCGCCCCGCACGTGGCGGGCTCCACCGAGGATGCCCTGCGCGAGACGGCGCTCCAGTGCGCCGACCAGATCATCGAGGTGCTGGCCGGCCGCAAGCCGCCCTACCTCGTCAACCCGGACACCTGGCCGCGCCGCCGTGGCGCGCGCGTTGCTTCTGCCTGAACCCGGTAGGGAGAGAGCCTGATGCGCCTTCATCGCACGTACGATCGGCTGGAACTGGCGGCGGGGATGCTGCTCGTCCTTATCGGCGCCTTCGTGATCTGGGAGAGCGGCCACTACGGCATGGGGCGCATGGCCAATATCGGGCCGGGCTTCTTTCCGCGCGTGCTCGGCATCGTGCTCGCCCTCGCGGGGGTGGGCACGATCCTGACCGCGTTCGGGCGCGAGGGGGAGATGCCGCGCCTGCGCCTGCGGGTGGCGGCGGCGGTGGGCCTGGCGCTCCTCGCCTTCGCGCTGATCGTCGAGCCGTTCGGCATCGTTCCGGCGACGGTGGCGCTCACGGTGGTCGCGCGCTTCGCCGAGCCGCGCCCCAACCTTTGGCGCGTCCTCGTCCTGGCCGTGCTCCTGTCGGCGTTGTGCACGGCCGTCTTCGTCTGGGGGCTCAAGCTCCCGCTCGCCGTGGTGAAACTGCCATGAACGATGTTCTGGTCGGCATGGCGGGGGGCTTCGCGGCGCTGACGCCGGAAGTGCTGATGTACTGCGCCATCGGCGTGACGCTCGGCACCTTCATCGGCGTCCTGCCGGGGATCGGGCCGCTCGCGACCATCTCGATGCTGCTGCCGCTCACCTTCCATCTGGAGCCGACGTCCGGCATCGTGATGCTGGCGGGCATCTATTACGGCTCGCAATACGGCGGCTCGACGGCGGCGATCCTGCTCAACCTGCCCGGCACGGCGGGCTCGGCCGTCTCCTGCCTCGACGGCTACAAGATGTCCCGCAACGGGCGGGCGGGGCCGGCGCTGTTCATCACCAGCGTCGCCTCGTTCGTGGGCGGGTGCTTCGCCATCGTGGTGATGATGCTGTTCGCGCCGCCGCTGGGCAAGGGCGCCCTGTCGCTGGGGTCGGCGGAATATTTCTCACTGATGCTGCTGGGGCTCGTCGCCTCGGTGGTGCTGGTGGACGGGGCGCCGTTCAAGGGCGTCGCGATGGTGGTGATCGGGCTGCTGCTCGG
>JAUIJH010000104.1 GCA_030431335.1 Alphaproteobacteria bacterium | reverse complement strand
GAAGCCCGGCTCGACAAGGTGGCCGCCTGGAGCCGCGCGGCCGGCCTCGCGCCGGGCGCCCGCGTCGCCATGGCCATCGGCAACCGGCTGGAATTCCTGGAGGTCTTCTTCGGCCTGATGCGCGCCGGGGTGGTGCCGGTGCCGCTCAACACCAAGCTCGGCGCCGACACCATCGACTATATCGTGCGCGATTCTGGGGCGGAGGGCGCCATCGTCGACCCCGCCGCCAACCGCCATGCGCTGGACGTCGCCGCCGCGCTCGGCCTGCCCGTCAAGCTCGTCCTCGACGCGGAGCGCCCCGGCTGGACCGGCTACGAGGCCGCCCTCGCGCGCGCGCCGGACACCTTCGCGCCGCCCGCGCTGGCGCCCGACCACCCGAGCTTCATGCCCTACACCTCCGGCTCGACGGGGCGGCCCAAGGGCGTCGTCCTCACCCATGCCGGGCAGATGTGGTGGGTGCGCTGCGTGGAGAAATACTGGCCCAACGCGCCCGACAGCCGCGCCCTCGTCGCCGTGCCGCTCTACCACAAGAACGCCATGGCCGGCGCCATCAAGCCGATGCTCCATTGCGGCGGCTCGGTCGTCATGCTGCCCGATTTCGAGCCCCGGCGCTTCCTGGAAACGCTGGCCGTCTACCGCTGCACCAAGGCGAGCGCGGTGCCGACCGTCTTCACCAAGCTGCTGCAGCAGCGCGACCTCATCGACAGCCTCGACTTCTCCGCCCTGCGCAGCCTCAAGGTGGGTTCCGCGACGGTGCAGCCCGAGCTGACCGAGCAGATCCGCACCACCTTCGGCGTCTCGGTGTCGGAGAGCTACGGCCTCACCGAAGGCGGCCCGGTGATGATCGGCCCGCCGCTGGACGGCCGGCCCGTGCCGCACGGCAGCTGCGGCGTCGCCTGGCCGGAGGGCGAGATCAAGCTCATCGACATGGACGGCGCCGAGCATCCGAGCGACGGCGAGCTGTTCGTGAAGAACCCCGGCGTCACCCCCGGCTACCACAACCTGCCCGAGGTCAACGCCAGGAAGATCAAGGACGGCTGGCTCGCCACCGGCGACCTCTTCCACCTCGACGCGGAGGGCTTCTACTATTTCCGCGGCCGCACCGACGACATGTTCAAATCCGGCGGCGAGAACGTCTACCCCAAGGAGGTGGAGAACATCCTGATCGCCCACCCCGAGGTCTACGACGCGTGCGTGTCGCCCGTCGCCGACCCGCTCAAGGGCGACGTGCCGGTGGCGCTCGTCATGCTGGAGCCCGGCGCCACGCTGGACGAGGGCGAGTTGAAGCGCTGGACCCTGGAGCGCGGCCCCGCCTACGCCCACCCGCGCCGCATCGCCTTCGTCGACACCATGCCGCTCAACGGCGCCGGCAAGGTCGACCGCATGGCCGTGGGGCAGATGCTGGGCGACATGTTCGCGGCCGCCATCGCCGCCCGGCGCGAGGCGGACGCTTGAGCGCCATCGGCTTCGACGCGCTGGCGGCGATGCTGGCGGGGTCGCCCCTGCACCGCCTGCTCGGCCTGGAGCTCGATGCCTGCGACGCGGAGGCCGGCACCGTCACCATCGGCCTGCCGCTGCGCCCCGAGCTCTCCCGCAGCCCCGACCGGCTCGAGCTGCACGGCGGGATGACGGCGACGCTGATCGACGTCGCCGGCGTGTCGGCCGTCGCGATGACGGTGGGGCACCCGGTGTCTACCATCGATCTGCGCGTCGACTATCTGCGCCTGGGCACCGGCGAGCGCTTCGCCGCGACGGCGCAGGCCCTGCGCCTCGGCCGCACCATCGGCACCGTCGATGTGCAGGTGCACGACGCGGCCGGCGCGCTGATCGCCGTCGGGCGCGGCAAGTTCACCACCACCTGAGCCCCGGAGCCCCGCCATGCGCGCCATCCTGTTCGACGAGCACGGCCCCATCGACGGCTTGCGGCTGGGCGATTTTCCCGACCCGGTGCTGGAGCCGGGCGGCTGCCTGGTGCGCGTCAAGGCGGTGTCGCTCAACGGCTTCGACCCGATGGTGCTGCGCGGCATTCCCGGCCTCAAGACGCCGTTTCCGATGATCCCCGGCGCCGACATCGCCGGCGAGATCGTCGAAGTCGGCGCGGACGTCTCAGCCTGGCGGGTGGGGCAGCGCGTGGCGATCCAGCCCAACCGCCCCGACGGCATGATGGGCGAGACCCTGCGCGGCGGGCTGTGCCAATTCCTGTTCGTGCCGGCGGAGTTCCTCATCGCGGTGCCCGACGCGGTGGGCGACATCGAGGCGGCGTGCCTGCCCACCGCCTACGCCACCGCCTACCGGATGCTTTACACGCGCGGGCGCATCGAGGCGGGCGAAAAGGTGCTGATCCTGGGCGCGTCGGGCGGCGTCGGCACGGCGGCGATCCAGCTCGCCAAGCGCGCCGGCTGCGAGGTGGTCGCCGTCACCGGCAGCGGCGCCAAGGTGGCCAAGCTGGCCGAGATCGGCGCCGACCACGTGGTCGACACCTCGCGCACCGATTATGTCGACTTCATCGTCGAGACATACGGCAAGCCGCGCACGCGCGGGCCGAGCGGCGGCGTCGACGTGTGCGTCAACTATTCGGGCGGCCCCACCTGGGCCGAGTGCCTGCGCGCCGTGCGGCGCGGCGGGCGCATCCTCACCTGCGGCGCCACGGCCGGCTACGATCCCAAGACGGACCTCCGGTACATCTGGTCGTTCGAGCACACCATCCTCGGCTCCAACGGCTGGACCCGCGAGGAGCACGTGGCGATGCTCGACCTGATCGCAGCCGGCGAGATCGTGCCGGTGGTCGACCGCGTGGTGCCGATGGGCGAGATCCGCGCGGCCATGCGCGACCTCGCGGGGCGCCGCGTCATCGGCAAGGTGGTGCTCACCGTCGACTGACGCCCCGCCGGAGCCGCGCCCCGGTCAGGGGTGGATCTTGATCACCGCTTCGATCTCCACCGTCATCCCGCCCGGCAGCGATCCCATGCCCACCGCGGAGCGAGCGTGCGTGCCGCGGTCGCCGAGCACGACCACCAGCAGGTCGGAGCAGCCGTTGATTACCTTGGGCTGCTCGCCGAAATCGGGCACGGCGTTGACCATGCCCAGCAGCTTGAGGAACTCCACCTTGTCGAGGTCGCCGCCGGCCGCCGCCTTGGCGACGGCGAGGAGCTGCAGGGCGACGAGCTTGGCGTGCCCGGCCGCCTCCTCGGTGGTCACGTCCGCGCCCACCTTGCCGGTGTGGACGGTGCCGTCGGGCTTCAGCGGACCCTGGCCGGAGATGTAGACCGTGTGACCGTCGCGCTTGAAGGCGCGGTAGGTGAATTTCGGCGTCGAGGGTTCCGGCAGCGTCAGGCCGAGCTCGGCGAGCTTTTCCGCGGCGCCCATCAGTTCGGCCACCACCAGCGGCCGCCGATGACCACGCCGTCGGAGTTGATCTTCTTGTCGCCGATCATGTGCTCGCCCTTCACATCCACATAGTCGAAGGCGCCGTCCTCGACCGACAGCACCGTCGCGTCGCCCACCGAGCCCGGTCGCAGGGTGCCGAGCTCGGGCCGGCGCATCGCGGTCGCCGCGTTCACGGTCGACGCCTTGATCACGTCCGGCAGCGCCATGCCCATGCACAGGAATTTCGACATCGTCGTCACCTGGTCGAAGGCCGGCCCGTCGATGCACAGGGTGTGCACGTCCGACGAGATCGTGTCGGGCTCGAAGCCGCCGGCCAGCATCGCCCGCGCCGTCTTGAACGCGAACGAGCCCTTGCCGTGGCCGATGTCGAACAGCACCCCGCGCCGGCGCGCCTCCCACACCGCCTCCTTGATGGCGCCCTGCCCGTTGCACGGCGCGTTGGGGAAGGGCTTGAAGGCGTGGGTGAGAATGTCGCCCGGCCGCAGCGCGCCGATGATCTCCTCGTAGGAAGGGGGCGGGTAGTCGATGTGGGCCATCAGCGGCAGGCCGGTCTCGTCCGCCGCCTGCAGCGCGCACTGGAGCGCGTTCCACCCCTGCGTGCCCGAGGCGATGCGCCCGCAGCGCACCTTGATGCCGACGATCATGTCGCGGTTGGCCTCCACCACCTCGACGCATTCGGCCGGCGCCATCATCCGCACCTCCTCGCTCTCGCCCACCATCACGGTGTTGGAGAAGCCGTAGATGCCGGCGAAGGAGACGTGCAGGTAGGCGAGGATGCGCACCTCGCTCTTCTCGATCACGTGCTTGCGGAAGCCCATGAAGTTGCCCGGCCCGGCGCTGCCGGTGTCCACCGCCGTGGTCACGCCGGAGCGGCGGCAGAAATCCTCCGCGTCGATGCCGAGCGAGGTGCCGCCCCAATAGACGTGGGTGTGCAGGTCGATCAGCCCGGGCGACACGATCTTGCCGGACACGTCGCGCACGTCGTCGGCGGAGGAGGCGAGACCCGGTGCCACGCCCGCCGCGCGCCCGTCCTTGAAGGCGACGTCCAATACCTCGTCGATCCCCTGGGCGGGGTCGATCACGCGCCCGCCGGTCAGCACCAGGTCGTAGCTCATTGTGGTTCCTCAGTTGGCCCCGCCCGTGGCGGGGGGAATGGCGCCGGTCCGCTCTACGATCAGGCCGTAGGCTTCGGTACGCCGGTGGGCATCGAAATTGAAGATCGTCCGCTTATACGAGGCGCACAGGTCGAAGTCGCACCGGGCGACGATCAATTCGTCCTCCAGGGTGTGCGCCATCGCGATGGTCTCGCCCGACGGCGCGATGATCTGGGACTGGCCGATCTGCATCACGCCCTCCTCCACGCCGCATTTGGCGACCCCCACCACGAACGTGCCGTTCTGATAGGCGCCCGACTGCATCACGAGCTGGTTGTGGAAGTTGGAGAGCGCGTCGTGCTGCGGCGCGGGCGGGTTGTGGATCGGCGTGTTGTAGCCGAGCAGCACCAGCTCCACGTCCTGCAGGCCCATCACCCGGTAGGTCTCGGGCCAGCGCCGGTCGTTGCAGATGCACATCCCCATGTTGACGTCGCCCGCGCGGGCGACGTTGAAGCCGAGATTGCCCACCTCGAAATAGCGCTTTTCCAGGTGCTGGAACGTGCGCCAGGGCTCGTGCTCGGCGTGGCCGGGCAGGTGCACCTTGCGGTATTTCAACACCGTCTCGCCCTTGGGGTTGACGATGATCGAGGTGTTGAAGCGGCGCGTGCGGCCCTCTTCCTCCGTGAGTTCGGCAAAGCCGAAGGTGAAGAACAGGCCCAGCTCCCTGGCCGTCTCGAACAGCGGCGCCGTCTCGTTGGAGGGCATCGCCCGCTCGAACCAGGCATCGATGGCGTCCTGGTCGTCGTCGAACCACCAGCGCGGGAAAAAGGTGGTGAGGCACAGCTCCGGATAGGCGACGAGGTCGCAGTTCATGGCCTTGGCCTCGCGCATCAGGGCGATCATGCGCTTGACCACGGCGCTGCGCGGCTCCTCGCGGGCGATGGGACCGAGCTGCGCGGCGCCGATAATCATCTGGCGGCTCATGGGGTGTCCTTCCGGCAAAGTGTGGTCAGCACGTCCGCGAGCACCGCGACGGCGGCGGCGATGTCCTCGCGGCGGGTGGCTTCGGCCGGGTTGTGGCTGATGCCACCGATGGAGGGTGCGAAGATCATGCCGCTCGGCGCGATGCGGGCCATGATTTGCGCATCGTGCCCCGCTCCCGAGACGATCGGCCGCGCCGTCAGCCCGTGCGCGGCAGCGGCGCCCGCCACCGCCTCGCGCACCATCGGCGCGAACGTGACGGGGGCGAACCGGGCCAGCACGCGCGCCGCGTGGGTGACGCCGGCGTCCCGCGCCGCCGCCGCCACCGCCTCGGCCAGCGCCGCCTCCGCCTCCCGCAGCGCCGCCTCGTCGGGGTGGCGCAGGTCGACCGTCAGCGTTGCCGTGTGCGCGATCACGTTGATGAGGTTCGGCTCCAGGACGATGCGCCCGGCGGTGGCGAGTAGGCCGGGGATGCGCCGGGTCAGCGCGCGCAACGCGGTCGCCACGGCGGCGGCCGCGTAGCCGGCATCGTGGCGCATCGCCATCGGCGTCGCGCCGGCGTGGTTCGCCTCCCCGGCGAAGGTGAATTCCTGCCAGGAGATCCCCTGCACGCCCTCCACGATGCCGATGGCGATGCCTTCGGCATCCAGCACCGGCCCCTGCTCCACGTGCAGCTCGACGAAGGCGTGCGGGCGGATGGCGCCCGGCGCCAGCGGCCCGGCATAGCCGATCCGGTCGAGCTCCGCCCCGAGGAGCGCGCCGTCGACGCCCCGCGTCGCCCGCGCCTCGGCCAGCGGCAGGTCGCCCGCGAACACCAGCGAGCCCATCATGTCGGGGGCGAAGCGGGCGCCTTCCTCGTTGGTGAAGGCCGCCGCCACCAGCCCGCGCGGCGGCGTCAGCCCGGCGGCCCGCACCGCCTCCAGCGTGCCGAGCGCGGCGAGGACGCCGAGCGCGCCGTCGAAGCGCCCGCCGGTCGCCACCGTGTCGAGGTGCGAGCCCGACATCACCGGCGCCAGCGCGGGGTCGGCGCCGGCGAGGGTCGCGAAGATGTTGCCGATGGCATCGACGGCGATCTCGAGCCCCGCCGCCTCGGCCCAGCCGCAGAAGAGGTCGCGCCCGGCACGGTCCGCCTCGGTGAGGGCGAGGCGGCAGGCCCCGTCGGGCGGCAGCGGGGCGATGGCGATCAGCGCGTCGAGCCGGGCGTAGAGCGCGTCGATATCGACCGCGACGGGGGGGCTCATGGCGCCACCTCCGCCGGCGTGCGGCCGACGATCTCGGCATAGATGGCCGCGTCCGTCGCCCCCTCGGTGCCGATCAGGAGGATTGTCGACGCGCCGTCCAGCCCCAGCGCGCCGGCGAGGGCCGGTTGCTCGGCGAGCGCCAGCAGCGCCCCCACCGCGCCGCCGGCACACTCGCCGGCCACGATGGGCGGGTCGCCCGCCAGCGGTGCCGCCAGCCGGCGCATCCCCTCGAAGGCCCATCCGTCGCCGATCACGATGGCGGCGTCGGCGCCGGTCGCCAGCACCTCCCAGGCGATCTCGGAGACTTCGCCGCAGGCGAGGCCCGCCATCGCGGTGTGGGTGTCGCCGGTGAGGGTGACGCGCCGGCCGGCCTCCAGGCTCGCCGTGACGCAGGCGGCATTGTCCGGCTCCAGCACGATGAAGCGCGGCCGCGCCGCCCCCAGCGCCTGCCACAGCCGCGCGCAGATCGCCGCCGCGACGCCGCCCACCCCCGCCTGCACGATCACGTGGGAGAAGGGCGGCGCCCCGGCCGCCAGCCCCTCCAGCACCTCCGCCGCGATGACGCCGTAGCCGTGGCAGATGTCGATGGGCACGTCGCGATAGTCGCCGATGGCGGTGTCCTGCACCACGGGCCAGCCGTTCTCGCCGGCGACGCGGAAGGCCTCGCGCACCGAATCGTCGTAGCCGCCGGGGCAGATGACGAGCTCCGCCCCCAGCGCCTCGATGGCGGCCCGGCGCGCGGCGCTCATCTGGTCGTGCGCGAAGATACGCGCCCGCGCTCCGCACGCCCGCGCGCCCCAGGCGACGGCGCGGCCATGGTTGCCGTCCGTCGCCGACACCAGCGTGATGCCGTCGAGATCGCCCGCGTGGCGCCCCGCCATCAGGTCCGCCGCCGCGACGTCCGCGATGCCGCGCGCCGCCGGCGCCCGCGCCAGCGTGCGGGCCACGGCGTAGGCCCCGCCGAGCGGCTTGAAGCTGCCGAGCCCGAAGCGGCCGCCCTCGTCCTTGTAGTGGATGGCGCCGAGGCCGAGTTCGGCCGCGAGGCCGGGCAGCGGCGTCAGCGGCGTCGGCGCATAGGCCGGCCAGGCGCCGATTTCGCGATAGGCGTCGGCGAACCCGGTGGGGGTGAGCGGGCCGGCGGGTGGCGCCTCACGCGGCGCGGCGGCCGCGTTCATGGCGATGCGCACGGAGCGTGACTGCGCGGGGCCGGGCATGGAATCCTGTCGCTGAGGCAGGGCCGACGCGCCGCCGGCCCCATGAGGCTACACGCGATCTTGGCACGGCCGCGCAGGGGCGCCAAGCATCGCGGCGAAGGCCCCGCCGCCATGCGCGGCGACGGGGCCGGCGGGCGGACCGCCTCAGACCAGCTGGCCGCGCGCGTCCACCTTGAAGATCTGCTCGATGCGGCCGTCGCGCACGCCGACGATGCGGTCCACCATGTTGACCACCACGCACACGTGGTTGGGGATCACCCGCACCACCTCGCCGATCTCGGGCTTGTCGACGCATTTGGACAGGTCGAGCATGCCGTGCTCCTCGGAAAAGCCCGCGATGCGCGCGTCCGGGTGCTCCACGATGAAGCCGTGCCCGTCGAGCCCGCCGCCGGTGTCGCTGGTCAGCGTCTTGGAGCCGGCGTCGAGGATGCCGCGCTCGGGGGCGGCGCGGCTCACCACGGTGGTGTAGACCGACAGCGCGCAGTCCTCCTGCGTGGCGGCGCCGTTGGTCATCATCATGCGGTCGTTGTAGATGGAGGTGCCGGCGCGGTGCTCGGTCACGCCCTTGAGAACGCCCAGCGCGGCGAGGTTGGGCGTGCCGCCGGTGGAGATGATCTCCGCCTCGAGGCCCAGCTCGGCGATGCCGGCCAGCGTCTCGTCGAGATAGCGCTGCACCGCCGGCCAGTCCTCGCCCGTCGGGTACAGCATCAGGCCCTTGAAGTTGAGGTGCGGATCGTCCCGGATCAGCCGGGCCAGCTCGATCGCCTCGGCCGGCGTCACCACGCCCGCCCGCTTGCGCCCCGTGTCGCACTCCACCAGCACGTCGACGACGCGGCCCGCCGCCGCGCCCGCTTCGGAATAGGCGGCGAGGCTCACCGGGTTGTCGGCGGCGATCTTCAGCGGCGCGCGGCGCAGCACGTCCGCGAGCTTGCCGGACCGCGCGGCGCCCAGGATGTTGTAGCAGATCAGGATGTCCTCGATGCCGGCATCCAGCATCGCCTCGGCTTCGCCCAGCTTCTGGCACGCGACGCCGATGGCGCCCGCCTTCACCTGCTTGCGCGCCATCGGCCCGCTCTTGTGCGTCTTCATGTGCGGGCGGTTCTTGATGCCGGCCGCGTCGCACAGCTTCTGCGTGCGCGCGATGTTCCGGTCGACCACGTCGAGGTCCACCACCACGGCGGGCGTTCCGACCCGCGCCACGATCTCCGCCTTCAACTGGTCGGCATTGGTGGTGGGTTCTGGCATGATATCTCCGAGAATTTAGGGGGTTGCGGGTTTGAGGGCTGGTGCCTCAAGCCTACGCCCGGTGGGCATCAACTTAGAAGAGCCCGGCCGGCAAATCTTTGCAGGGAGAGCACCAATGGCTGAAGTATCATGGGACCGGCTCAAGGCGAGCGAATTGCGGGAGCTGGCCGAAGCCGGCGCGGTGGTGATCATCCCCGTCGCGGCGACCGAGCAGCACGGCCCGCATCTGCCGACGATGACCGACACGCGCATCGGCTTCGAGCTCGCCACGCGGGCCGCGCAGAAAGCCTACGCGCGGCGGCCGACGGTGGTGACGCCGGTGGTCTGGTCCGGGCTGTCGGAGCACCACATGGCGTTCGGCGGCACGCTGACCCTGCGGCCGTCCACCTTCCTCGCCATCCTGGACGACCTGGTGAGCGCGCTGCTGCGCCACGGCTTCCGCGACATCCTGATTTCCAACAGCCATGGCGGCAACCAGATCGCCATCCAGCAGGCCGCCGCCACCCTGGCGCTGGAAACCACCGCGCGGGTGGTAGCGACCACCTACATCAACGAGGCAGCGGATGAGATCGCCGCGATCCTGGAGGACCAGGCCGGCATCCACCACGCCTGCGAGGGCGAGACGTCGATGATGCTGGCGCTGGAGCCGGGCCTCGTGGCGAGCGATGCGCTGGCGGAGGCGGCGACGCCGGTCGTGGGCAAATCCACCAGCGTCGGCAAGGGCTCCTACCGCTGGCGCCCGTTCGGCTCGGTGACGCGCAACGGCACCATCGGCGACCCCACCCGCGCCACCGCCGCCAAGGGCGAGGCGCTGCTCGACACGATCTCGGACGCCCTCGCCGAGCTGATCGCCGATCCCGAGACCTGGGCGGACGCATAGAAGCGCACCGGACATGGCCGCTGTGTGAAACTGTGCCCCGCGGCGGTTTTTCCCCGCCCGCGGGGCGTGGTACCCGTGGGCCGATCCTCGCCGCGCTCCGGTGCGGCACCCGCCACAGGAAACCGTGATCATGGACGCCCAAACACGTGCCGCCGTCTTCGGCCTCGGATCGATGGGATACGGCATCGCCTCCTCCCTCAACCGCGCCGGCCTCGCGACGCACGGCTTCGATGTCGTCGCCGCGCAGATGGAGCGCTTCCGCGCCGAAGGCGGCGCCCCCGGCACGCTCGACGAGGTGGCCGCGACGCTCGATGCCGTGGTGGTGGTCGTGCTCAACGCGGCCCAGACCGAGGCGGTGCTGTTCGGCGCTGACGCGATCGTGCCCCGCCTCAAGCGCGGCGCGGTGGTGGTGTCGTGCGCCACCGTGGCGCCCTCGTTCGCGCGGGCGATGGCCGCTCGCGCCGCCGAGCACGGCGTCCTCTATCTCGATGCGCCGATCTCCGGCGGGGCCGGCAAGGCCGCCTCGGGGCAGCTGTCCGTGCTCGCCTCGGGCACGCCGGAGGCCTTCGCCGCGGCCAAGCCCGTGCTCGACGCGACGGCCGAAACCGTGTTCGCGCTGGGCGACGAGCCCGGCGCCGGCTCGGCGATGAAGGCGGTCAACCAGCTCCTCGCCGGCGTCCATATCGCCGCGATGGCCGAGGCGATGACCTTCGGCATCACCCAGGGCGTCACCCCGGCGAAGTTCATGGACGTGATCACCAAGTGCGCCGGCACCTCCTGGATGCTGGAAAACCGCGGCCCCCACATCGTCGAGGGCGACTATACGCCCCGGAGCGCGGTCGACATCTGGCCCAAGGATCTCGGCATCGTGCTCGACATCGCGCGCGAGGCGAAGTTCGGCGCGCCCATCACGGCGGCGGCGCTGCAGCAATTCCTCGCCGCCTCCGGCTCGGGCCTCGGCAAGGAGGACGACGCGGCGGTCGCCAAGGTCTACGCCCGCAACGCCGGCCTCACCCTGCCCGGCAAGGGGTGAGCCGGGCGATGAAGACCATCGCGCTGGTCGCGCACGATGCCAAGAAGGACGACCTGATCGCCTGGGCGCAGGCCAACCGCGCCGTGCTCGCCCGCCATCGCCTCTATGCCACCGGCACCACCGGCGGCCGGCTGATCGCCGCGACCGGGCTCGACGTGACGCCCCTCAAGAGCGGCCCGCTCGGCGGCGACGCGCAGATCGGCGCGATGATCGCCGAAGGGCGGGTCGATGCCCTGGTCTTCTTCATCGATCCGCTGTCGGCGCTGCCGCACGATGTCGACGTCAAGTCGCTCTTGCGCCTGGCGACGCTGTACAACACCCTTCTCGCCATGAACGAAGCGACGGCCACGGCGATCTTCAAAGGCCCGCTCGAGGAGGACGACCCCCAATGAGTGCAGTGTTCGGCGCCATCGCCGACGATTTCACCGGTGCCACCGATCTTGCCGGCCTCCTGGCCCGCAGCGGCATCAAGGTTTCCCTGCGCATGGGCGTGCCGGACGCGCCGCCCGAGCCGGCCGAGACGGCCCCCTTCGAGGTGATCGCCCTCAAGTGCCGCACCGCGCCCGTGGCGGAGGCTGTCGCCGAATGCCGCGCCGCCCTCAAGTGGCTGCAGGCCGCCGGGGCGGAGCGCTTCTTCTGGAAATATTGCTCCACCTTCGACAGCACGGCGGAGGGCAATATCGGCCCCGTCGCCGAGGCGCTGATGGCCGATCTCGGCACCGAGCAGACCATCTATTGCCCCGCCTTTCCCGAGAACGGGCGCGCCATCTTCATGGGCAACCTCTTCGTCGGCCGCCAGCCGCTGGCCGAAAGCCCGATGAAGGACCACCCGCTCACCCCCATGCGCGACAGCAATCTGATGCGCCTCCTGGAGCCGCAGGTGACGCGCCCCGTCGGCCTGGTCGACCGGCTGACCGTGGCGCAGGGTCCCAACGCCGTGTTCGCGGCGCTCGACGAACTGGCCCAGCAGGGCGTCGCCCACGTGGTGATCGACGCGGTGGCCAACGAGGACCTCGACACCATCGCCAAGGCGTGCCGCCGGATGCCGCTGATGACCGGCGGCAGCGCCGTCGCCATGCCGCTGCCCGGCCTCTACGTGCGCGACGGCGACCTGCGCTCCGACGCCGAGGCGGGCCGCACGCCCAAGTTCCCCGACAAGGCGGTGGTGCTGTCGGGCAGCTGCTCGGCGATGACGCGGGCGCAGGTGGCGGCCTACGCGGCCGGCGCGCCGTCCTTCCGGCTCGACCCCCTGGTGCTCGACGCGGAAGGGCCGGCGGCGGCGCTCGCCTGGCTCGCCGACCAGTCGCTCAAGGATGCGCCGCTGATCTACGCCACCGCCGAGCCGGCCGACGTGCGCGCCGCGCAGGACGCGCTCGGCCGCGAGCGGGCGGGCACCATCGTGGAGGACGCGCTGGCCGCGCTCGCCGTCGCGGCGCGCGAGCAGGGCGCGCGCCGCTTCGTCATCGCCGGCGGGGAGAGCGCCGGCGCGGTGACCAAGGCGCTCGGCGTGACCCGGCTCGACATCGGCGAGGAGATCGCGCCCGGCGTGCCGTGGACCTTCGCGACGAGCGCCGGCGAGCCCATCGCGCTGACGCTGAAGTCCGGCAATTTCGGCGCCGAGAGCTTCTTCGCCGACGCGCTGGAGCGCCTGTGAGCGCTGAGGCCAGGCTGCGCGAGGAGATTGCCGCACTCGCCCGGTCGATGTTCGAGCGCGGCCTCACCGGCGGCAGCACCGGCAACATCTCCGCGCGCACCGAGGACGGCGGGCTGCTGGTCTCGCCCACCGGCACCAGCTTCGGCCGGCTCGATCCCGCCCGCCTCAGCCGGTTCGACGCGGCCGGCCGGCTGATCGGCGGCGACAAGCCGACCAAGGAGATGCCGCTGCACAGCGCCTTCTACGAGACGCGCTCCACAGCCGGCGCGGTGGTGCACCTCCACTCGTGCCACGCCGTCGCCTGGTCGCTGATGCCGGACGCCGACGCGGACGACTTCCTGCCCCCGCTCACGCCCTACGCGATCATGAAGCTGGGCAAGGTCAAACTGCTGCCCTTCTTCGTGCCCGGCGATCCGGCGATGGGCGAGGCGGTGCGCGGCCTCGCCGGCAAGCGGAGCGCGGTGATGCTGGCCAATCACGGCCCCGTCGTCGCCGGCAAGGACGTGGAGGCGGCCTGCAACGCCATCGAGGAGCTGGAGGACACCGCGCGCCTCGCCATCCTGATGCGTGGCATCCCGGCGCGCCGCCTGACCGAGGCGCAGGTCGCCCGCGTCGTCACCGAATTCAACGTGGAATGGGACTGATGAAGTTTTCCGCCAATCTCGGATTCCTGTGGGCCGACCGGCCGCTGCCGGACGCGATCCGCGCCGCCAAGGCGGCCGGCTTCGATGCCGTCGAGTGCCACTGGCCGTTCGACGTGCCGGCCGAGGAGGTCTCCCGCGCCCTCGCCGAGACGGGCATGGTGATGCTCGGCCTCAACACCCGCCGCGGCGACCTCGCCCGCAAGCAGAACGGCCTCGCCGCGCTGCCGGACGAGGAGGCGGCCGCGCGCGCGGCGATCGACGAGGCGGTGGACTATGCGGCGGCCACCGGCACCCGCGCGGTGCACGTGATGGCGGGCTTCGCGGAGGGCGCCGAGGCGCACGCCATGTTCCTCGCCAACCTCACCCACGCGGCCGCGCGCGCCGCGCCACACGGCATCACCATCCTGATCGAGCCGCTCAACAAGTACGACGCGCCGGGCTACTTCCTGACCACCACCACCCAGGCGGCGGCGATCATCGAGGCCGTGGGCGCGCCCAACCTGAAGCTGATGTTCGACTGCTATCACGTGCAGCTGATGGAGGGCGACGTGACGCACAAGCTGGCGTCGCTCAAGCCCATCGTCGGCCACATCCAGTTCGCCTCGGTGCCGGACCGGGGGACGCCCGACCACGGCGAGCTCGACTATCGCCACGTGTTCGGCGCCATCGCCGCCGAGGGTTACGCCATGCCGCTGGGCGCGGAGTACAAGCCCGTCGGCGACACCGACGCCACGCTCGACTGGCTCGCCCGGATGCGGAAGGGCTAGCGCGGTTTCGCGCTTGTCGGAACCGGCAAGCGGCTCGGAAGAACGCGCCGCCCGCGCTTAATTTTGCCGCGGCGCGGTGCACTCGATGCTGCCCAACTCCACGACCAGCGACAGCTGCAACCCCTCCGGGCCGAAGCGGCGCGACACCGAGGCGGCCATCTGGCGCACCGACAGGTCGAGGAGCTGCGAGCCGAAGCCGCGCTTTTCGGTGTCGGGCGGCTCGAAGCCGGGCGAGTGCTCGCGCCAGTCGAGGATGAGGAGGCGGGCGCCGTCCTTGCCGCTCAGCGACCACGAGATGGTCACGAGCCCCTCGGGGGTCGACCAGGCGCCATATTTCAGCGCGTTGGTGGCCAACTCGTTGAGGATCAGCCCCATCGGCGTGATGTGGTCCTGCGGCAGCCACAGCGGGCAGCCCTCGATCCGCAGCGACGCCGGATCGGCGGGGTAGGCCGTCAGCACCGCCCGCAGCAGCTCGTCGAGCGGCGCGCCGTTCTTCGTGTCGTGGCCGAGGCTGACCACGTGGGCGGCCGCCAGCGCCGAGATGCGCTGGTCGAGATTGTGCACCAGCGTGGGCACCTCGGTCTGTCCCCTGGCCGTCATCTTGATCAGCGCGCGGATGACGGCGAACAGGTTTTTGACGCGGTGGTTCAACTCCCGCATCACGGTGCGGTGGTGCTGCGCCAGGGCCACTTCGGCGGTGATGTCGCGGTCGACCTCCAGGATGAGGGTGACGCCGCCGTTCACGGCCAGGCGCTGCAGCTGCGTCTCGGTGACCACCTTGCGCCCGTCCTCGCACGTCCATTCCACCTGGCCGATCCAGGTTCCACCGGAGCTGATCTGGTGCTCGATGGTGTCCCAATCCTCCTGGAAGACGGGAGCCAGGCGATCGATGTGGCTGTGGTGGAGGATGGCCGGCTTCACCACGCCGAACAGGCGCTCCGCGCCGCGGTTCCACCGCTTTACGCCGCACGCCTGCGACCACACGATGATGGCATCCTTGGACAGCGCCATGATTTCCGACAGCCGCTCGGTCACCTCGTTCGGGCGGGTGTCGGACAGGATGACGTGCGAGCCGATCATGCGCACCGGCCGGCCGTTCTCCCGGATCGCGACGCCGCGGCTGCGCACCAGGGCCGAATTGCCGTTGGGGCGGTGCATGCGCACCGTGCGGTCGAACGGAACCTCGGGATCGGCGACGTGCGCCTTCAGGTTGGCGACGACCGACTCGCGGTCTTCCTCGAACACGTGGCTCAGCCAGACGTCCAGCTTGTGCGCGCACTGGGCCGGATCCTGCCCCAGCGCGCGCCAGAACATGGCCGAGATGTAGACGTTGCTCTGATTTTCGAGGTCCCAGTACCACAGGCCGTCATACATGGCGCCGCTGTCGACGATCTGCTGGACGGCCGGCGACTTGCGAGCGGCGGCGAATTCCCGCTCCAGATAGTCGACATCTTCGCCGCGCGAACTGAGCGGAGCCGTCTTGCTTCCCGAGGCGACTTCGTCGGCCAAACACGTAAACATGAAATCCGAATCCCGTTCGCATTTATTTCAAAGCGAACGTGCATCGACGTTGTGGCGCGAGGCTTGCCGAATCGGGGGTCTCGGCGCGGCTGCGGGCGGCCGCGTCGCGGCGGTCCGGGGCGGCGATGCAGCCAAACGCCAGTGTTGGCGGGAGGGACTGCCCGAGCCGGCGCGACCGGGCGGGGACGA
The DNA here is from genome assembly GCA_030431335.1 of Alphaproteobacteria bacterium. Lineage (GTDB taxonomy): Bacteria > Pseudomonadota > Alphaproteobacteria > Rhizobiales > Amorphaceae > Acuticoccus. Next base: position 2,941 of record JAUIJH010000104.1, on the reverse strand, counting down.
TGGCCGGCCCCTTGCGCAAAGCTGATTTTACCGCGGCCCCGCGCGCCCGCCGCGCAAAGGCCCCGACCGAGCGAGAGGAAGTCGCGCCGGGAGGGGGCGTGCGGGGGTGTCGCGCTCTTCGGCCGGCGGCGCGATCAACCCTGCTTCTGCTTGTTGTAGACGTCGAAGATGACGGCGGCGAGCAGCACGAGGCCCTTGATGACCTGCTGGTAGTCGATGCCGATGCCCATGATCGACATGCCGTTGTTCATCACGCCCATGATGAAGGCGCCGACCACCGCGCCGACGATCTTGCCCACGCCGCCCGACATGGAGGCGCCGCCGATGAAGACGGCCGCGATCACGTCGAGCTCGAAGGCGAAGCCGGCCTTGGGCGTGGCCGTGTTGAGCCGCGCGGCGAACACCAGGCCCGCCAGCGCCGCCAGCGCGCCCATGTTGACGAAGGTGAGGAAGGTCAGCCGCTCGGTCTTGATGCCCGACAGCTTGGCTGCCTTGCGGTTGCCGCCGATGGCGTAGATGCGCCGGCCCACCGTCGTGCGCTCGGTGACGAAGGCGTAGATCACGGCCAGCACGCCCATGGTGATCAGCACGTTGGGCAGGCCGCGGAAGGTGGACAGCTTGTAGGCGATGAACACGATCGCCGCCGCCACCGCCACGTTGCGCAGGACGAAGAAGCTGGTCGGCTCGTCCTCCACGCCGAAGGCGCGGTTCTGCGCCCGCGCGCGCCAGCCCGACCACACGATCAGCCCCGCCAAGAGGACGCCGACGGCCACCGCGAAGCCGTTCACCCGCCGGTCGCCGGTGATGGCGGCGATGGCCTCGCCCAGGAACGGCAGGTAGTCCGGCACGAAGCCGGTGGACAGCGCCTGGAACTCGCGCGGGAAGGGGCCCACCGACTGGCCCTCCAGGAGCCACAGCGACAGGCCGCGGAACACCAGCATGCCCGCCAGCGTGACGATGAAGGAGGGGATCGACCAGTAGGCGATCCAGTAGCCCTGCGCCGCGCCGATCATCATGCCGCAGACGATGCAGGCCGGGATCACCGCGTAGATCGGCCAGCCCCAATGCACCATCATCACCGCCGCCAGCGCGCCCACGAAGCCCACCACCGAGCCGACCGACAGGTCGATGTGCCCGGCGACGATGACCAGCAGCATCCCCAGCGCCATGATGATGATGTAGCTGTTCTGCAGGAACAGGTTGGTGATGTTGACCGGGCGCAGCAGCGTGCCGTCGGTCACGATCTGGAAGAAGATCATGATCACGACCAGCGCCAGCAGCATCCCGTACTCGCGGATGTGGCCGGTGAAATACTTGCCGATGCCCTTCGACGGGACGATGGCGCGCTCTTCGGTCGCCTCGCTCACGCCCTGCCTCCGTGCCGCACGATGAGGGACATGATCTTCTCCTGGCTTGCCTCGGCGGCGTCGAGTTCGCCGACGAACTCGCCTTCGGCCATCACATAGATTCGGTCGCACATGCCCAGCAGCTCCGGCATCTCCGAGGAGATCATCACCACGCCGCGCCCCTCGTCGGCCATCGTGTTGACGAGGCCGTAGATCTCGTATTTCGCGCCCACGTCGATGCCGCGCGTCGGCTCGTCGAGGATCAGGAGCTCCGGCTCGGTGAACAGCCACTTGGACAGCACCACCTTCTGCTGGTTGCCGCCCGACAGGTTCACGACCTTCTGGAACACGTTGGGTGTGCGGATGTTCATGGCGGTGCGGTAGCGCTCGGCCACCTCGCGCTCGGCGTGGCGCGACAGCACCCCGCCCTGCGACACCTCGGCCAGGTTGGCGAGCGTCACGTTGCGCACGATCGGCTCGTCCAGCACCAGCCCCAGCGTCTTGCGGTCCTCGGTGACGTAGGCGAGCCCGGCCGCGATGGCGCCGCTGACGGTGCCGGCGTCGATGGTCTTGCCGTGCAGCTTCATGGTGCCGGAGATGTTGCGGCCGTAGCTCTTGCCGAACATCGACATGGCGAGCTCGGTGCGGCCCGAGCCCATCAGCCCGGCGATGCCGACGATCTCGCCCTTGCGCACGGTGAAGTTCACGTCGCGGATCACCTGGCGCTCGGTGTGCTCGGGGTGCCAGGCGTTCCAGTGTTCCACCTCGAACAGCACCTCGCCGGGGTTGCGCCGGCGCTCCGGGTAGCGGTGCGCCATGTCGCGCCCCACCATGTCGCGCACGATGCGGTCCTCGCTGATCTCGGCCTTGTCGAGGGTCGAGATGGTGCGCCCGTCGCGGATCACGGTCACCCGGTCGGCGACGCGGCTCACCTCGTTGAGCTTGTGCGAGATCAGGATCGAGGTGATGCCCCGCTCCTTCAGCTCCAAGAGCAGGTTGAGGAGCTTCTCGCTGTCGCCCTCCTGCAGCGCGGCGGTGGGCTCGTCGAGGATCAGGAGGCGCACCTCCTTGGCCAGCGCCTTGGCGATCTCGACCAGCTGCTGCTTGCCGACGCCGATGTTCTCCACCTTGGTCGCCGGCGGCTCGGTGAGCCCCACCTTGGCCAGGAGGTCGCGCGTCCTCGCGAAGGTGGCCGGCCACGAGATCACGCCGCCATGGGCGATCTCGTTGCCCAGGAACAGGTTTTCCGCGATCGACAGGAGCGGGATCAGCGCCAGCTCCTGGTGGATGATGATGACGCCCTTGGCCTCGCTGGCGGCGATGTCGGCGAAGCGGGCCTCCTGCCCGTCGTACAGGATCCGCCCCTCGTAGGAGCCGTAGGGGTAGACGCCGGACAGCACCTTCATCAGCGTCGACTTGCCGGCGCCGTTCTCGCCGACCAGAGCGTGGATCTCGCCGGGCATCACCGTCAGCTCGACATTGTCGAGCGCCTTCACGCCGGGGAAGGTCTTGGTGATGGACTGCATTTCGAGAATGGGCGTCACGGAAGCGCAGCCTCGGGTCGCGGTTCGGAACGTTCGGCAAAAGGGTGCCGG